>NZ_KB906101.1:0-142500 GCF_000381185.1 Thioalkalivibrio sp. ALMg13-2
GACTACTACCAGCGCTGCCTGGACCGTGGCCTGGCGACGACCCAGGCACTGAACGCCTTGGCTCGAAAGCTGGCCCGCGTCGCCTTCGCCTTGATGAAAAATCAGACCGATTACCAACCTAAGATCCCTTGTGGAGAGACATAGAATCTCCTACAAGGGGTGCGAACAGGGCGGCGGGGTTCAGAAACCCGGGGTGTTTTTCTCCACCCAGCGGTCGGTGCCGTCGGCCAGGGTCTCGCGTTTCCAGAACGGGGCCTCGTGCTTCAGGCGTTCGAGGATGTCGCTGCAGGCGTCGCGGGCGGCGATGCGGTGGGCGGACCAGGTGGCCACCAGCACCAGGGCATCGCCGGGACGCACATCGCCGACGCGGTGGGCCACATGGCAGCCCAGCAGCGGCCAGCGCGCCTCGGCCTCGGCGACGATGCGCTCCAGCTCGCGCTCGGTCATCCCCGGATAGTGCTCCAGGAACAGGCCGGTCACGTCCTCGTCCTCGTTGAAGTCGCGCATGCGGCCGACGAACACGCTGGCCGCGCCGCGGGCGTTCGCCGGGATGGCCTGTTCGGCCTGGCGGACGACCTCCCAGGGATCGAAATCGCCGGTATAGATCTCGACCGCCACCCTAGCCCCCGGTCACCGGCGGGAAGTAGGCGACCTCGTCGCCATCGCGCACCGGGGTCTCCAGGCTTGCCTGCTCCTGGTTGACCGCGGCCATCAGGCGTTCCGGGGGGGCATCCTGGTGCAGGTGCCGCCACAGCTCGCCGACGGTCAGGCTGTCTCCGGGCAGGGCCACTTCTTCGCCCTGGCGGCCCAGTTCCTCGCGCAATCGCGCGAAATAGTGAACGCTTACGGTCATTCCGGCCCCTGTAAAGATAACTGCGAGTCAAGCATTATAGCCGGCATGAACGAATTCACTCACTTCGATGCCGAAGGCCATGCGCACATGGTCGATGTTGGCGAAAAGTCCGTCACCCATCGCGTGGCGATCGCCGAGGGCCGGATCC
The DNA here is from genome assembly GCF_000381185.1 of Thioalkalivibrio sp. ALMg13-2. NCBI lineage: Bacteria > Pseudomonadati > Pseudomonadota > Gammaproteobacteria > Chromatiales > Ectothiorhodospiraceae > Thioalkalivibrio > Thioalkalivibrio sp. ALMg13-2. The sequence continues at coordinate 1,002 of NZ_KB906101.1, forward strand.
ACATGCAGGCGGACACCCTGCAGCGCATCCGCGAAGGCCGCCATGCGAAAGGGGACGTCCTGGGTATTGCCCGCGTGGCTGGCATCATGGGGGCCAAGAAGACCGGCGACCTGATCCCGCTTTGCCACCCGATCGGACTGACCCGGGTGGCCCTGGAGCTGGAGACGGAAGACACCGCCGTGCGCGTGCAGGCCACCTGCGAGGTGCACGCCCGGACCGGGGTGGAGATGGAGGCGCTGACCGCCGTGTCCACCGCGCTGCTGACGGTCTACGACATGTGCAAGGCCGTGGACCGCGGCATGCAAATTGATGGTGTTCGCCTGCTCGAGAAACGCGGGGGCCGCAGTGGCACCTGGCGGGCCGAACCGAAAGGAGATTCCGAATGAAATGGATCAAGCGCCTGCTGGGCCTGATCGCCGTACTGATCCTGCTGGCCATCATCGTGGCCGCCTACCTGCTGATCACCTTCGATGCCAATGACTACAAGGAGCGCATCGAAGCGGAGGTGCAGGAAGCGACCGGTCGCGAGCTGACCCTCTCCGGGCCGATCGGCCTGACCCTGTTCCCCAGCCTTGGGCTGCGTCTGGAAGAGGTGCGTTTTGGCAATGCCGAGGGCTTTGGCGACGAGCCGTTCGCCGAGGTCGACGTGGTGGATGTCGCGGTGGCGGTGATGCCGCTGCTGCGCCGCGAGCTGGAGGTCCAGCGCGTGCAGGCCGACGGTGTGCGCCTGAACCTGGCACGCGACGAGCAGGGCCGCAACAACTGGGACGACCTGCTGGATCACGCGGGCGCCGCCCGCGACGAGGCCGTGGGTGCGGATGACGACGAGCGCACCACGACCGAGACGCGGCTGGCCCTGCAGCGCATCGACGTGGCCGGAATCTCCCTGACCAATACCCGGGTGCACTGGGATGATCGCGAGACCGGCATGCAGGCCACCCTGGACCCGTTCGAGCTGCAGATTGGGCGCTTCCGCCCGGGCGTCGAGACGCGGCTGGATCTGGAAGCGGTCGTGCGCGCCGAGGGCGGCGATCTGGCCGAACCCGTGGAGCTCGCGCTCGACCTCGGCGGGCTGATGAACGTCGACCTGCTCAACGAGCGCTACTCCGTGCGTCGTCTGAACGCCACCCTGGGCCTCGACGGTGGTGGCTTGCCGCGCGCCGTGGGCATGACCCTGGAAACCGATGTCGCCCTGGAAATGGCCGACGCGATGTCCCTGCGCCTGGAGCGTCTGACGCTGGGTGTCGCCGGCGTGCGCATGACCGGGTTTGCCGAGCTGTCCGAGCTGGATGGCGAGCAGCCGCAGATCCGTAGCGAGATGCGCACCAACACCTTCAACCTCAAGGACGTGTTGACGGACCTGGGAATGGACGCCCCCAAAACCAGCGATCCGGATGCCCTGGCCCGGGTTGCCCTGGACCTGTCCGCCCACGGCAGCTTCCAGGCGTTGAACATGGACCCGTTCCTGATCACCGTGGATGACGCCATGCTGAGCGGTTCCGCGGGCTGGGATGGCCGCGGCGAACGCCCGCTGATCACCTTCGATGTCTCCGGCGAGCGCCTGAATCTCGACCGCTACCTGCCGCCGGAAGTGGAAGAGGCGCGCACGGAAAACGGCAATGGCAATGGCGAAGCCGACGAGGATATCGCCATCGAGTTGCCGCTGGAGGCCCTGCGCAGCGTCGATATGGATGGCAGCGCGGCGCTGGGCCGCCTCGACGTGATGGGCATGGTCCTGCGCAACATCGAGCTGCAGATCCGCGCCGAGGCCGGTGACTGGAATATCCAGCCCCTGAATGCCGAGGCCTACGACGGCGAGCTGAGCAGCCGCCTGCGCCTGGATGCGCGCCACGATGCCCCGCGCTACGAGCTGGCAGCCGACCTGCAGGCGCTGGATATCGGGGCCCTGCTGGAAGACTTCCAGGGCGACGATGCGCGCCTGATGGGTACCGGCAACCTCGAGCTGGACATCGCCACCCGGGGCGAGCTCCTGAGCGAGCTGAAGGGTGCCCTGAACGGCTCCGGCAACATGCGCTTCGAGGATGGCGCGGTTCGCGGCATCAACGTGGCCCAGATCATCCGCCGGGCCGAGGCGCGCCTGCGCGGCGAGCAGCTGGAAGAGGAAGAGCCCAACCAGACCGATTTCAGCGAACTGACCGGCAGCTTCACCATTCGCGACGGCATCGTGCGCAACGAGGACCTGGCGGCCAGCTCGCCCTTGCTGCGGGTGAGCGGCGAAGGCCAGGCCGACCTGAACGACGACACCCTCGACTACCGCGTGAATACCACCGTGGTGGGTACGCTGGAGGGCCAGGGCGGCCGGGAACTCGACGATCTGCGCGGCGTGATGCTGCCGATCCGCATCAGCGGCACGTTCACCGACCCGAGCTTCCGTCTCGACCTGGAGGATGCCCTGCGGGACCGCTACGAGGACGAGGTCCGCGAACGCGTGCAAGAGGAAGAGGATCGTGTCCGCGAACGCCTGGACGAGGAAGAGGAACGCGCCCGCGAGCGCATCGAGCAGGAGTCCGACCGGCTCCTGGATCGCTTCCGCAGTCGCTGATCACCCGCGGTGCCCGCCCCCGGTGCGGGTGCCGCCATGGTCGATTCGCCCATGAACGCCTTCGCCGAGCGGCTGCTCGCCTGGTTCGATCGCCACGGCCGTACGGACCTGCCGTGGCAGCATCCGCGCACGCCCTACCGGGTGTGGGTCTCCGAGATCATGCTGCAGCAGACCCGGGTGGAGACCGTCGTCCCCTACTTCCTGCGCTTCATGGAGCAGTTCCCCGACGTGCAAAGCCTTGCCGCGGCCCCGCAGGACGCCGTGCTGCACCAGTGGTCGGGGCTTGGCTATTACGCCCGTGCGCGCAACCTGCACCGCGCCGCACAGGTGGTGGTCGAGGAACACGGGGGCGTGTTCCCCGCCGATCGCGAGGGCCTGGAACAACTGCCGGGCATCGGGCGCTCCACCGCCGCGGCCATCATCGCCCAGGCGCACGACGTGCCCGAGGCCATTCTGGATGGCAATGCCAAGCGCGTACTGGCCCGTCACGCGGCGATCCACGGCTGGCCGGGCAGTACCGCCGTCCAGCGCGAACTGTGGGCCGAGGCCGAGGCGCGCACCCCTGCTGCACGCTGCGCGGATTACACCCAGGCAATCATGGACCTGGGCGCCCTGCTCTGTTCTCGCAGCCGCCCCGCCTGTGAGGCCTGCCCGGTGCACGTGGACTGCGGCGCCGCGCAGCAGGGCCTGACCGGCACGCTGCCTTCGCCCCGGCCGCGCCGCGATCTGCCCACACGCACGCGCTGGGCCGCCTGTCTGCGGGCACCGGAGGGTATCGCCTTGATCCAGCGCGAACAGGACGGCATCTGGGGCGGGCTCTACAGCCTGCCCGAGGCCGAAACCGCCGAGGCCCTGGAAGACTGGGTGCTCGTCCAGTGGCCCGGTGCCACCCCGTCCGGTGCCGATCACGGGCTCCAGCACAGCTTCAGCCACTACCGCCTGGATCTGCGCATTCGGCCCTTCGACCTCCCGGCTGGCGCGTGTGGGATCATGGAAGGGAGCAGGGTGATTTGGTATAAACCCGGCACATCACGGGCGGTCGGCATCCCGGCCCCCATCCAGCGTTATCTGCACGACGACAAGGATCCCGGCAATGGCACGAACCGTTAACTGCGTGAAGCTCGGCAAAGAGGCGGACGGGCTCGACTTCCCGCCCTATCCCGGCGAGATGGGCAAAAAGATCTACCTGAACGTGTCCAAGGAGGCCTGGCAGGCCTGGCTGAGCCACCAGACCATGCTGATCAACGAATACCGCCTGACCCCGGTCGACCCCAAGGCGCGCAAGTTCCTCGAAGAGGAAATGGAGAAGTTCCTGTTCGGCGACGGCTCGGAAAAGCCGGAAGGTTTTGTCGACCCGAACGCCTCCTGAGTCGCAGTTTTCCGCGGCTCGTATCGATCTGGCAGCCCCGCGCGCTTGACGTGGGGCCGCCGGACGGCTTTAATACCGCCCTTCGTCCACAGGACGATTCCCCCGAAGTATGGCCGGGTAGCTCAGTCGGTAGAGCAGGGGATTGAAAATCCCCGTGTCGGCGGTTCGATTCCGTCCCCGGCCACCAGAATTTGCAGCCGAATCAATAGCTTAACCGCTATTCGTTGATTCGGCTTTTTCATTTTTGGGTACCGGTAAGTCGTTGAAATACGCTGACATACGCTAGCGTACGCCACGGTTCTCCCCCTGGATTCCCCCTCATAAATACCTCTATTGGCTCAACCATGGAGGTATTTATGTCCAAGAAAAACAGAAACGTACGATTCACGGACGCTGAAAAGCGCGCTCTTTTGCCCGGTCAGGAAATGACTGATGGGGAGGTTATCTGGCGCAAGCTGGCGGAAGGCACAGGTACCTGGCGGTATGACTTCCGGATGCAGGGTAGGCGGTACAAGGGCTCGCTGGGCCGGGAAAAGGATGGCGTGACCCTCAGCCAGGCTCGTGACGAACTAAAGCGGGTTCGTGCCAAGGCAACCCTGGAGTCTCCCAAGGCGTCGGCAGGCTACGGCTTGCAGAAGTGCCCTTTCGACGTTTCGGCTGAGGATTTTCTACGTTGGAGTGCGGTTAGCCATCAGGATTATCGGCACAACCGTGGGCGGATGGATAATTACCTGATTCCTCACTTCGGTGATCAGCCGATCGGAGATATTTCCCCCGGGGACGTCGAGTCCTTCCGTTCGGACCTGTCCAACCAAGGGCTAGGACGGGCAACCGTGAAGCGGATTATTAGCCTGTTATCCAACGTCTTCGAGCATGCGCGCCAGTCTGATCCTGCGATTCCGAACCCGACGCGTGAACTGAGGCCACTCCGGCCCCGTCCCGATCACGTCGACGTATTCTCCGAGCGAGATGTGGAAAAGCTGCTGGATCCTGGGACCCATCCGGACGTACGGGATCGCGCCATGGTTGCATTGGCACGGTTTGCGGGTCTTCGCGCATCTGAGGTGCTTGGCCTAGCTTGGGACGATGTGGATCTGAAAAGCTGTTCCATACAGGTTCGTCAAACCGTCGTGGACGGGAAGCTTGTATCAACGACCAAGAGCGGCAAGGCTCGCAGCGTCCCGATTAGCAAACGCTTGTTTCCGGTCTTGGAGCAGCTCCATCAGAATCGATCGGACGATGGATGGTTGTTCCCAGGAAAGAATTCCGCTAAACCCATGCATCAAGTGCAGCACGTATTCAGAAGGATGAAACAGCGGGCAGGTTTGGATAACGGCTCAACGTTTCATTCACTCAGGCATCGCTTCGCTACGAGCGCGTTAGAGAATGGCGCGACCGTGCACGTGTTGCAGGATTGGCTGGGGCATAGTTCCATCCAGATGACCGAGCGCTATGTGCACGTCAGCGGTCTACACCGACAGGATATGGCAGCCTTACTGACCTGACGCACTCGCGCCCCATGCCACCGGAAATGTGCGATGGACCGCGCCTTTCCGAAACCTCGAATACAGGGCGTTGAAGTGTGGACCTTGGGATTCCCGGGCCAGCCGATCCGGCTGGCGACCGGCCCGTAGGCTCTTCGACATGACGGGAGCATCCACTCTCCATCCTTCCGCGTTTCGTTGGGGCACTAGATGAGCGATTTCTACTCCTACCACGCCGACGGGTTCTTCGCCGAGTACCAGGCACTGGCGTTCGAGGAGGTGCACGCAGCCTGGTGTGGCCTCCTGCCCGAGAGTCCGGCTTTTGCCCTGGACGTCGGGGCGGGCAGTGGGCGAGATGCCGCTGCACTCGCCGATCATGGCTGGGAGGTGTTGGCGGTTGAGCCGTCCGTTGGCCTCAGGGCCAAAGGCGAGTCCTTTACGCAGGCTCGAGGTCTGTCGGTGCAGTGGGTCGAGGACCAGCGGTGTTTCGCCCGTGACGTTTTTGGCACCGTCGGTTGAATCGACGTATCCGCCGATCACGTCGAGATAGACACCATGCTCGTCGAGTACGAACGAGATGTCCGGCAGCACCCGAAACAGGGTGAGGAGCTGGGGCCGTTCCCTGTACACGGCTTCATGGGCGGCGCGGGAGATTGGAGAGGAATCAGGGTCCACGGAGGTGATGCTCCTTGGGTAGTACGTCCATGAGGCGGCAAAAGATAAGTAAAAAACTAATATAGTGTCATCCCCGTTCCGCCGGTTTCCGCCGCGATCCTAAGATGCAACGGCCAGGCGACAGAAAACGACGCGTGAGCGCGCGACACTTAAGGCGAGTCAAGTTGGAGGGAGGGGGTTGAGAGTGTAGCTGCAACCGCGGTTCCGGAGGATATCCTGCCGAGCCTAGACTGCCTGCAGATCGATCCGTTAGTTCGGTATATTTGTTCGAGAATTAGGAAAGGAGCGCGTTTCAATGTTTTCAGATTTTGTGTGTCAGGCGATTGGTTATTACGTGTACCGTCTTGTGGATCCGAGAAATGGCGAAACATTCTATGTCGGGCGTGGGCAGGGGAATCGCGTTTTTCAGCACGCCAAAGGGGAAATTCTATCGGGGGATGATGAAAGCGGGGAAATGGACCCAAAGCGAAGTACGATTGAGGCCATTAGAAATGCGGGCCTTGATGTAATCCATATAATCCATCGGCATGATATGCCGACGCTCGAAGCGGTAAGTGAGGTGGAAGCGGCGGTGATTGATGCGTACCCAGGGCTGACGAATGTGCAAGGTGGAGCGGGGAGCGGCGATCGTGGGCCTATGAATGCGCAAGAGGTAGTCGATAAATATGACCTACCAGAACTCGCGGTTCTTCCGGAAGATCGGCTAGTATTGATTAATATCAATGCAATTGAGAACCGCTCATCAGTAGAGCATATATATGATCAAGTGCGCTATGCGTGGCGGATTGACGCACGACGTGCATCGAAAGCCAAGCATGTGCTGGCGGTGGTTCGTGGTGTTGTAGTGGGGGCTTTCACGAATGACGAATGGCTGGAAGCGAAGAAGGAGAATTTCCCGGATCTAATAGTACCGAGAGAGGATTTTCAAGGCCGATACGGGTTTGTGGGGAAACCCGCGGAGGCAGAAGACTGGGAGCGTTTTGTGGGGCAACGGGGTAGGCGCATCGTGCAGGGCGAGTTAAAGCACGTTCAGAATCCGATCCGGTATTGGAACGTCTGACGGAAGACGGTAAAAGGGATTCGGTTTGCCGGCCCAGTGTTGGCTGGCAACCCCGCCCGCGGTCTCGGGTTCACCGTGACATCGTTTGATCCGGTCGCTGACAGGTCTTGAGTCCGGGCTCGAGCCCGTCTGTGCGCGGGACCAGAAAAACCGGTCTATAGTGGGGTCGGACCAGGCTAACGCACGGAAAACGCGGAGAAAAACGCTGGAATAAGGCCCAAGTGAGGGTTTAACGTAACAACTTGTCTTCAAATGGCCATTCCAGCGAGGGAAGCCATGCCGCGAGCCAATCGCGATCACTTGCCGGAGGCAGGTGTGGCATGTCACGCATCGCTGCCACAAGCAGGAGTTCCTGCAGAAGTTTGCCCGAGACCGCAGCCTCTGGCTGTACCAGGTGCGCCGGCGCTACGGGCTATGTGCCCCCCATTTTTAGTCGGTTACGACCGCACGATTTGGCCGCGGACAAAGCGTTGTCGGCACGTTGCAGAAGGCCTTCGAACCCCTCGTTTTCTACGTGTGTGGCGGCCCCAACCGAAACGGTCATCCTGTGCTCGGGCGGCATTCCCGGTACGTCGAGGGTCGGTATCACCTCGACTACGCGGGTACCGAGTCGCTCTACACCCACCTGGTCGGTTTCGGGTAGGAGAATCACGAATTCCTCGCCCCCGATGCGACCCATGAGATCGGTGTCGCGAAGCAGGTCCAAACAGCCCTGTGTGAACTGGCGCAGGGCCTCATCACCCTGGGCGTGACCGTACCGGCTGTTGATCGTCTTGAAGTGGTCGATGTCCAGGATGAGCAGCGAAAGCGGGCGGTGGTGGCGGTGAGCCCGTTCGATTTCATGCTTGGCCTGCTCGAAGAGGGCCCGCCGGTTGGCGATGCCGGTCAGGGGGTCGGTGTAGGCGATCTCGCGCCAGTATTGCTCGAGTTGTTTGCGGGGCGTGATATTGACGGCGACCCAGAGAACCACTGGCTTTGGGTGATCGTAGCTCGGCAGCGGCAAGGCCCGGCCCTCGAACCACTGTTCGGTCTGGTGGTGATCGGTATCCCGAACGGATGGAGGAAGCAGTGTCACATCAGCAACGCGTAGTTGATATTCCAGCGTTTGCATCTCCCCGGTGTGGAGGGCTTGCTGCACGTGGGTCAAGCATGCCTCGGCGACCGCTGGAGGAAGGGCATCTGCGAGCGTATAGCCTTCCAGCGACTTGCCGCTCGCGTACATCGCCTCATTGGCCCCGCCGATGACCTTCACGTACAGGCCGTCTTCGTCGAGCACGAAGGAGATGTCGGGTAGTGCCTTCAGGAGCGTGAGGAGTTGATCCCTTTCTGCCTTCAGGGCGGCAATAGTGCCAGCTTGTGTCGACTCTTGAATGTCATCCATGTGGCGCTCCTTGGCCTCTGCAATCCGTGCGACTACGTGTTGGCGGTCTTGGGTCAGGCGAAGCCTGCGCGGCGTGCGCCCGTACCAGGCTTGATGCGATGCTCGCCGACCAGGCCGTTGGCCAGTGCCTGCAAGGTGAGGCCTGCGCGAGGCGTGCCCCGGCGCGAGTGGCCTCGCACCACTGTCGCGAAGTCGCCGGGAGTGAGGCCGTCGAGTCGGCGCACGACCGCGTGAGCGGTATCGAGTGCGGCGCGATCGTCTGCATCGCTTGGCTGCAGTCGCGAGACAAGCTGATCGAAGAGCTGTGCGCGCTGCTGTTGATTCAATGCGCGCAGTTCCAGCTTGTGGTCGAAGCGACGCAGGGCGGCCGGGTCCAGGGCCTCGAGGAAGTTGGTGGCGCATACGAGGATGCCCTCGAAGGCCTCGATCTGGACCAGCAGTTCGTTGGTTCGTGTGGTCTCCCAGGACTGGCGGGCCTGCGACCGATCCGTCAGGAAGCTGTCGGCCTCGTCCAGCAACAACACCGCACGTTCCTTGCGAGCTTCCCGAAAGGCCCGGGCCAGGTTCTTCTCGGTCATCCCCACGTACGGCGAGATCAGTTCCGAGGCGGTGCGCTTGCGCAACGGGCGGTCGGCTTGTTCGGCCAGGTGATGAGCCAGTGCCGTCTTGCCGGTGCCTGGCGGGCCATAGGCCAGTAGGGTGCCTTGCCCACCCGCGATCAGGTCTTCGATAACCGTCTCGACCGGGGTGTCGGTATTGAGGTATTCGAGGCCATAGTCCAGTGCATCAAGTCCGCGGGGCGTGGTTAGTGGCGGGCGCCCCTGGAGTTCGGCCTGCTGGTTCAGGTGATCGGCCATGATCGATTCCGGCGCATCCCGGCCATTGCGCAGGAGCCGTGCCACACGTGCGGCGCGGCGGATCTCGGCGGGGGTCAGGGCCTCGGTCCCGGCCGTGTGGTCCAGCCAGGCTTCGGTCACGTCGAGGCCTTCGCAGGCGCGCGCCAGGAGTGCGCGGCGGACTGAACGGGGCGGGTGGCCCACCTCAAGCGCGTAATCGAAGCGACGCAGATAAGCCGGATCCAGTTGATCAGGATGGTTGGTGATCCAGATCGCCGGTACGGCGTTCTCCTCCAGCATCTGGTTGGTCCAGGCCTTGCCGCCGATTTTCGGGCGACGGCCGCCGCCGAACAGCGCCGCGAACGGGTCGCGCCCGAACACATCCTCGATTTCGTCGAAGACGATCAGGGCATCATCAGCGCGGCGCAGCAGGTACTGACAGAGCTGGTAGGCCCGTTGCCGGTGGTGGGGTTCCATGGGGGCACCTTCGGCGTCTTCATGGTTCACTTCCCGTGTGTGTAGCTCGGTCTCCTGGGCGATGCGCCGCGCGATCTGGGTCTTCCCGGTGCCCGGGGGTCCGTACAGCAGGATGTTGACGCCCTGGACGCCGTCCGCAATGGCCTGGAGAAGAAGCGCCTTGAGCCGTTCAATGTCCGATTGAAGGTGCGGTAGGGGAAGTTGGTCCTCCTCGGGAGCCGGCATGTCGCGGAAGAACCCCGTGAAGATGCGATCCGGGGAGTCCATCGTGCCGGAAAGTTCGGAAGCGAGACCGCGCAGCAAATCGAACCCAAGATCGTTGCCCAACAACGTGCCGCACGTGTCCAGCTCGACGAGACCGGAACGAACCAGGGTCTCGCGTGATGCGAGGGCAGCGCGGATCTCGCGTTCGGGCCGCCGCAGGGCAAACGCCAGCACCCCCTCCGGGGACAGGTCACAGGCCTCGCGAACTTCGGGCAGCAGCGTGGAAAATTCGCGGTTGGAGGCATTGACGGTGAGGAGCTCCAGGATCTCGCGTTCCGTGCTGTTCAGGCCCAGCGGTTCGCCAAGGATCCGGACGTTCTGCGCGATCGGGTGATCTCGCAGGCGCGGTGCGTCGGATTCGAATGCTTGAAGCCGTTCCTGCACTGCCCGCTCCAGAGCGAGCTCGTCGTGTTCCCGTTCTTCGTCGTCGAGGAGTATGCCCAGTCCCTCCAGCGAGTGGCGGTTCAACAACTTGTCCAGCTTGCCGCTTGCGTCCTGCGGCAAGGCCGCTGCGAGGACCCGTAGAATCCACAGCATGCGGATGCCGCTCAGTGCCCCCGCGCGGGATAGGCGGCTGGAGCGCATCCGATGTTTGCGAAGTCGACGGCGATGGCTCATGGGCATGTGGAGCTCCTGGTGTCAGTGGCATTCCAGCTTCACACAGGAGGGCGACAGCTTTTGACGCATAGCAAATTTAGAAAGTCCGTACTCCTCCCTCGAAAGGGGGCCTCGTACTGCATGCGGAACGCGCGTTACCGCATCAGTCACGGATCTCGTAGAGCAGCACGCCTCGAGTATCGCGGACCTGCCGTTGGCCCAGGGCGCCTTCGGTGATGTAGCCCTTGCGGTTCCCGTCGGCGTCATAGATGGAGGGCTTCCCGAATCCGGCAGGCACCGTCGCGGCGCACCCTGCCAACAGGCATGCGATTCCGATCACGATCCATCTCATGGCGATCTCCTGCTCCGGTGATGATTCGGACAGTCTGGCGCTTTTGTGCGACATGACCTGACGCCCCGATGTGATGTACTGGGAGGAACGACAGGGCAGGGGTCCGGTTTGCCATGAGGACGGTGTGGGATATGGTAGGGGCAAATGCGCCGCCATTTAACGGGCCGCGCGACAAGGGAGAAGGGATGCCGGAAGGGCAAGGAATGCGCGCGACGTTGCAGCGCCGGATGTTGTTGCTGGGAATGATCCCGCGGCGCCCGAGGCGGCTTAGCGCCCCGGATCTCAAGGAGCGGCTCGCCTATCGCGGGATCGAGGTGTCGCTGCGCACGGTCGAACGCGATGTTGAGAATCTCTCCTCGTTCCTGCCGTTGGTCTGCGACGACCGCGAACGCCCCTACGGCTGGTACTGGTCCGACGAGGCGCCGCTGCAGGATGTCCCGGCGATGGATCCGGAAACGGCCCTGACGCTGCAGATCCTGCATGCACACTCCGCCCAACTGCTGCCGCCTTCGGCCCGGGCGCGACTCAAGCCACAGGTTGCCCGCGCCCGGGAAGTACTGGATTCCGCCGGCGAGGCCTCCGGTCTGAGCCTGTGGCCCGAGCGGGTTCGCATCCTGTCCAACGGACCGCCGCTGAACCCGCCCGAGATGCCGGACGGGGTGTTCGCGGTCCTGCAGCAGGGCCTGCTGGAACGCCGCTGCCTCGATATCACCTACCGTTCCCGCTCGAAGGGACAGGTCAAGGACCACCGGATCCATCCGCTGGGACTCGTGTTTCGCGAACCGGTTATCTACTTTCTGGCCACGATGGAACCGCACCAGGATGTCGTGCATCTGGCGGCCCACCGTATCGAGGCCGCGGCCCTGACCGATCAGCCCGCCCGCGATCCCGAGGGCGGATTCGACCTCGACCAGATCATCCGCGACGGCGCCTTCGACTATCCCGAGGGTGATGCCATCCCCCTGGAAATGCGCGTCAATGGGGATCTTGCCTACCACCTCCACGAGGCGCGCCTGGCTGAAGACCAGCTCATTGAGCGGGGTCCCGACGGCACCTCGCGTGTGACGGCCACCGTGCGCGACACCGCCCGGCTCAAGTGGTGGCTGCTGGGGCTGGGTGCAGGCGTCGAGGTCGTTGGGCCCCCGTCACTGCGCGACGCCATTGCCCAGGAATTGGAATCCGCCCGTCTGGCCTACCGCACGAAGGATCCCGCATGAGGGCCTTCCGTGCATTGCGCAACAGCTGGGCGTGCTTGTCCGGTCGCAAGCGCCTGGCAACGCGCGAGGACATTCGGGCATGGACCGTGGGCAATCTGTTGCTGGAGCTTCCGCGGTGCACCCGCCGCGTTCGGCTTCTGTCACCCCAGCAGGGGCAGTCAGCCGGCGGCTGTGAATGGATTGTTTCCGCCCGCGACCTGGAGCACTGGCTGGAAGAACGTGACCCGCCTGTGGTCGCGGCAAGACCGGACGGGCCTCGTCGGGCCTTTCGGTTATGGCTGCAGGCCGCGGACGATCGTGTCGATGCCATCACCGATCTCCCGGACGCGTTTCGGTCCGAACTGCGCGGCCGGTTCACGCAAATGGTTTCGGCGATCGCGGGAGAACTTCGCTGTGTGCGATGCGATGACGTCGTGACGGGCCTGGAAGAGGTGTGCGGCGACAAAACCCACGACGGGGCCTTCACCGTCTGGGCGACGCAGACCCGATGTGTGCGAGGGCATGACCTGTTCAGCGAGGCGCACGCGACCGAGCTTTATTTCGGGGGACGGACGAGTCGTGACTCGGCCTCTCCATCAAGTCGCAGGCAACAGGCTAGGGCCTGAACGAAACAGGGGAAGAGATAGTGATCAGCGGAAAACTGGCAGGGCTGATGTTGGGCGGCATGTTCCTGGTCGGGTGCACCACGACGCCAGTCAGCCTGGATCCTGCCCAGAGCAGTGACACGGTTAGCGTCGGTTCGGCGAATGTCGAGATGGGTTCCGTTACGGACAGCCGGCAACACGGCTCGAACTGGCTGGGGGCCATTCGGGGCGGTTTCGGGAATCCCCTGCAGACGCTCGAGACCGAAGAGCCGGTGTCCGAGGTGGTCCGCAGCCAGTTCAATACGGGACTTGAACAGCGGGGAATGCTCGCGGAAGAGGGTGAGGGAGCGTTCATCCTGGAAGTCGACATCGAGCAACTGGATTCGAATCAGATGATGCGCCGAGAGGCGCATTCGAGACTGGATGTCACCTTGGTCGAACGTGGCTCTCGCCACATCGCGTATGAAAATTCCGTTCGGTCAAGCAATGTCGAGGGGGGCGCAGGCGGCGGCATTTTTGCGTCCATCGAGAAGCTGGAAGAACTCCTGACGCGGACTCTGTGGGAGACGATCGACGAGGCATTGGACGACGAACGTCTGCACCGGGCCATCGCCGAAGGGCCCTCGGAAACTCAATCCTCCAGCGAGCTGGAGGCGGATCTCGAAGCACTGCGCCGCCTTCGGGATCGGGGCGTCTTATCCGAAGAAGAATATCGTGAGCGTGTACTGCAGTTGGTGGACTGATAGGGCGCGCGGTTTGCCTCGGCCATAAAAAGGAGGGCGAGTGAAATGGAGTTGCTGACGGGGCTTGGGGGCGTCGACCTCTGGCAAATCTGGCTGGTCGTCGCACTGGTGATCCTGATCCTGGACCTGCTGCTCCTGGGTGGGCTCATGTCCGGTGGCGGCGGGATTACCCTGATCGTCGCCGGCGGGGCCTTTGGAGCGGCCGTGGCCGCGGCCTTCGGCGCGGATCTGTCCGGCCAGGTGGTCGGGGGCGTGGCCGGGATGATCGTGATGGCGGCCTTCGTGTTCTGGATCGGCCGGCACTGGGTTCGCGGGGATGACGGCAATCTCCGGACCCAGGATATCCGCGTGGGGCGGGAGATCCTGATCGTCGAGGAGCAAGGGGGGCGTTTTGGTGTGACCTTCCTCGGGGATTTCTATCCAGCCCGTCCGGAAACCGGTGACGAGTCACTGGCTATCGGGGATCGCGTGCGCGTGGTCCGTTTCGAAGGGATCACCGCCGTGGTGACCCCACACTCGCAGTAGCGCACTGACGCGCAAAGGAAGTCTCTGAAATGGAAGGACTCGTAACCTTTATTGTTCTGGCGATTCTCGTCGGCATTTTCCTCAGTATGGGGATTACCATGGTGCCCCAGCGCCGGGCAGTTGTGATCGAGCGTCTGGGTAAGTTCCACCGGGTTCTGAACCCCGGCCTTAATCTGGTCATCCCGTTTATCGATCAGCCTCGGCCGATCACGATCCTCCAGTTCAAGGGAACCGAAAAGATTGTTCGAACCGATACGAAGATCGATATGCGGGAAATACTGCTCGATTTTCCCGATCAATCGGTGGTCACCAAGGACAACGTGGGCGTCACCATCGATGGGGTGATTTATTACCAGATCATGGATCCGCAATCCGCCGTGTATGGCGCGGAAAACCTCGTGCTTGCCATCCAGACGCTCGCCCAGACCACGCTTCGCTCTGAGATCGGCAAGATGGACTTGGACGATATCTTCGAAAACCGGGAAACCATCAACAAGCAAATGGCGGTTGTGATGGACGAGGCTGGACAGAAGTGGGGGCTCAAGGTGAATCGCGTGGAGATCCGGGATATTTCCATGCCGGAAGACATTGTCCAGGCGATGAACCAGCAGATGGTCGCCGAGCGCACTCGCCGAGCCACGGTTCGTGAGGCTGAGGGTTACAAGGAAGCGGAGATCCGTCGCGCTGAGGGTGACCGGGACGCAGCGATTGCCCGGGCCGAGGGCGATAAACAGGAATCGGTCCTGCGCGCCGAGGGCGAGAAGGAGGCCATTCAGCTCATTATCGCGAGTCTGGGCGATCACCCCGAGGGCCCGAAGGCCGGCGTCAATTACCTGATCGCCCAGCGCTACATCGGCATGTTGCCGGATCTCGCGAAAGATGGGGATCGCGTCTTTGTGCCGATGGAGGGAACCGCCCTGCTTTCATCACTCGGTGGCATGCGCGACCTGTTCGGACCCGGGGCCGTGGGTTCTGTGGATGCCGTTGGCAGCCAAGTTTCGGCGCCGGGCGGAAACTAAGGCTTCATGAGGCGGCGTACGGCCGTCAGACTGGATGGCCGTTCGACGGCCGGTTGTGGGGCGTATAGCCCCTCAAGCGGTGCCCGGGTCGATGCCTGTCAGTGTCTCGATCGGGCGGTCGGCCTCTCCGTAAACCGGCTCTTGCGCATCTCGGCCTCCTTTGGCTTTGGAGTCCTCTTTGGCCAGGCAAACCCTGCATGAAAGAGATCCGTTCGGTTTGTTTGCCCGGGCAAACTCCGCAGGGGGAAAAGGCGAGGCCGCACGACTCAGAAAGGTCCAGGGCTGCAAGTTTGCCCGGGCAAAATGATGCGCGGTATGGAGCCTGACCTCGACGTCTCGCACCGGGTATCGTGGTCCGACCCGGGGCGGGGTAAGGGACGTGAATCGAGGCGGCTGGGGCTGGTGTCTCGCTATGGGTGCGCAGCGGTGTTCTGTGCGCGGCATGGGGTCAGACCTTGCCTTTTACCCCTGCTCTGCACCGAGATCACGCGTCCTCGCGGACTCCGGCGGACGGCGTTGCTCGTCGAGATGATCTTCTAGCAGATCTTGACTGGTTTCGCGGGTGGGGGCTTCGAGAGCATATTGGAAGGCAACTTTTTGCAGGCTATTCATGAGTCCTGCGTCGTTGAGTTTCTTCGACGACACTCGCGGCCCAAGTATGGGCCTTCTCGTAAGTGCCCGCGTTCACGGGCGACAGCAACCCGCCTGCCACCCCGGTCCGCTAGCATAAAGGGCATTACCTCATTCTTGGGTGGCTTTATCTATGTCCGATCCGTATTTAGTGGTGGTAGGCGACCCGCACGGAAGGGTCGCCGAACTATGCAGGCAAATCGCTGAGCAACATCCCACAGCCAGTGCTGTGATCTTTCTGGGCGACCTGACCCTAGATCAGCCACTAACCGACGCTATCTCGGAACTGCCGGATTCGATGGAGGTCGCCTTCATCCCCGGCAACCATGACTATGACCGACCGGACTACTACGACTACATGATGGCCAGCGGCCGCGCTGTAAATTTGGATGGTGTTGTGGTGACGATGGGTGGTATGCGTCTGGCGGGGCTTGGTGGTCATTTTCAGGGCAAGATATGGTACCCGCCTGAGCCTCCCCGCTTCCAGTCTCGAGAAGTCTACGAAGCATCGCTTGGCCCCGTTAAGAAGTCGGGTGTACCGGACACTTGGCGTGAAGGCACTCCACTACGAGTGCTCGGGGCCATCTGGTCGGAGGATGTGGACCGCTTGGCACAGGAGAGTGCTGATATCCTTTTTTCCCACGAAGCACCTTCAACCCATCGGCACGGTTTTGAGGAACTCGACCGCGTTGCTTCCTGCCTTGGAGTGTCTCGTCTCGTGCATGGGCACCAGCACGAAAGCTACGAAGCCTTCATCGGTGACGGCTTGCTCGTGATTGGTCTTGGGCTGGCGGAGATCCGCGCGGTCACGATATGTCCATTGTGTTCGGCGGCACGCTGACGCCTGATGATGGAGGGGGCATGAGCAGGACCTGGGGTCGGCGGGAAAACTTAGTGGGGCCCGTGTGGCGTAATCCTCTGCCCGCATGGTTTCGTCGCGCAGGCGCGCGGATAGTATCGAGGTGATGATGTGAACCGAATTCCGAAACTAGTTCTCGTGGTCATCGTCTTGTTGGTGATGGTGTCCACAGGTGAAGCGCGCGATATTTACCGTTGCACCGATGCGGATGGCGGGACAACGTTGTCCGATAGGCCCTGTGCAGGAACTCCTAGTGGGACGCTTAGGCTGAATCCAGATGCAAATGTGCTCGATGGATCCAATGAGCGGCGACTTCGGGCTGAGCAGGATTTGCGCGAAAGGCTGGAAGAACGGGAGCGTCGGGCAGCGACTCAGCGCGGGCCAACAGGGCGAACGGTGGGTAACGAGTGCTCTTCGATGGAGATCCTTGATTATTCAACGTACGAGCGGGAGAAATTAGAGGGCGGTTTTGTGACCGGTAACGTAGACCCTGGCGGTTTCGTCTCTGGGACTGTGAGCGGGGGCGAGGTGAGAAAGAATCGATGTGTGAGGGTTCAGTTTCGACTTAAGGGCCAGGGTGGCCGGATCAATAACCAGCGTTACATGCGTGAATTGGCGTCTAATTTTGTTGCGGTTTTCTCCAACGGAGTGAGGCGCGAGGGACAGCGTGCCCAAGTGGCCACGCCGGGTCGCATCCATTTTGGCGAACCTCATTCGGGTAGGGTTTGCTTCGGCGTAAGTGATTTTGAGATTACGGACCTCGTCTGTAAGTAATGGTGAGGTTTGGTTGGGCCGTAAAGGCTTTCTACCGTTTCGCAGGCGATACGCCTGCGGCTCATTGAGCCAATGCTTGCGCATCCGCTTAGGACGGGCTTGCTCAGGTGATCCTGTGGTCGCGATTCCGTTGGGCACCTGATGGGGTAAGCGATCATCCCCCTGCGCGTGTGGCGCAAGGGGATGTCCTTGATAGAGGATGGCTGACCATGCTAGCGCTGAGGGCCCAGAGGTATCCAGCCGGAGGAATCCTCGGGCCTATCAGTCTCGATCGAAAGGCCATGCTCGTCGGCTTTGCTTAGGATGGCCTTGGATAGAGCTTTTCGGGCTCGGTCGTCCCCATGCTGGATGAAGACCTTGGTGGCCATCGTTTGGCGCTTTCCGCTGCCTCGAGGGAAGTCGTGGACCACCCAGTCGACCAACTCCGCTTGGTCAGCATGGGCGGAGTATCCCGATAGAGTGGATATGGATGCCTTGATTTCGCGCCGCGGAAGCGAAGGGCCGGGCTGCTTCCAGCAGAGTTTGTCTCGAAGTTTACGCCTTTCAGAATTTGGGATAGGCGCGAGTTCTTGCAGGCTGTTGCCGATGGATCCGGGAGCGCAGTAGCCCGTCAGGGCGATTTCATTGTCGGCTGATGTGAGTAGTGCTGGAAGCCAGCGGACAGCAGGGCCACCGTCGCACATGCCCGAGCTCATCACGACGACGCGTGGACCCGCCTGAACAGTCACGATTTCGCTTCCGTCTTTCTTTGCTGACTTAAAGAGGGGGCGCCATTGCGCGGAGATTGCGTTGCCCGGTGGGTCGGTGGGGGCATGCGCTTCCGGCGCCGTGGAGAGCGCCTGGTTGCAGAGCTGGTGGGCGTGATCAAAATGGTCCGGATCGTCTTTGTCGAGTCCAAGATCCCGGAACACCTGCTTGCCAAGCCAAAGAGGGCGAACCTTGCCGTTGTTTCCCTGGGGCTCCACTTTCCCGAGGGCCTCCACGGTGAGGTCGTTGATGCTTTTCGCGAGGGGCGAATCCAGGATGAAGGACATCCCTGTGTAACGCGCTGGATCACTGGCCACTACGAAGTGGATGTCGAAAAGGACATCTTGTGTGCGTCCCGTGCTGAATGCAGGGATTGCGAGCGTGCCGCCCTGCTCCATTGCGCGATCCATCGCCGCCGCGAGGCGGTCTCTGCGCTTGGCAGGGTCCATGTCGTTGGGAGAACGGACGCGGTCTCCGTAGGTGGATTCAACCACCGCAAAATCAGCCGGGTTTGGGTGCATCAGGTGCCGTGTAAAGGGCGGGGCTTCTCGGTCTTCAGTGCCCGGGCCGATATCGCCTGAGAATACGATGCTGGTCTGCTCGGATTTCGGGTCGCCCCAGACTACCGTCGCGCTGACGGCTCCCAGGATATGCCCGCTTCGGAAAAACCGGATAAACAGGTCGTCCGCAACGGGGTGGTAGTGGCCGAACTTCGTTTCTCCGTTTGGCGTGTGGAACTGGATGCGATCCAAATCGTCCGGCTCGAACGGAGTGCCCGGTAGGTTCGCTGCGTCGCACAGGAGCAATTTCGCCAGCTCCTTGGTTTCTTGGGTGCAGTAGACGCGTCCTTTGAACCCGCGTTTGTAGAGTTCGGGGATCAGTCCGCAATGGTCCACATGGGCGTGGGTCAGTATGACGAACCCGAGTTCTTTGGGGTCAAAGGGCCATTCGTTGCCGGCATTCCACTGCTCCGCGGTGGGCTCACCTTGCTGCATGCCGCAGTCCACGAGGAAGTTCCATCGGCGGACTTCGTCCCGCATCCAAGCGCATGAGCCGGTAACTTTTCCCAGGGGGCCGACGAATCGAATTTGCATGGTCATTGTGATCTCCTTGGTTTTTGCGTTTATCGCCCAGCCAGATTGAGGCGGGCCCGCTCGCGGAGCAATGAACGTGCAACGAAGTGCACCGGTGCGCTATGGCGATGCCGAGGCGGATGGCCTTATGCTGGCCCATTCCAAACGGCAGGCGGGCTATGACGGGCCTTGAGGAATTGCTACGGGCGGCCAAATACAAATCCCTGAAAAGCTTGGGAGAAGCGCTTTGCGAGGCGGTTCCGGAGGAGCCCAGGAAGCCCCGGTCGGTGGGCGCGAAGTTAAGTGAACTGAACCACGGAAAGACGGGATGGTGGGAGCGGAACAGCATGTTCGCCGACAAGCTGGCGGATTTGCTCGGGTGCCCCAAGAGTGAGCTCGGGATCCATCCGGAGGCCGACCTATTGGCCGCTTATCGGTTTGAAGGGTTTCCGGAGATGCGGCCTCTGGATTTGCGCCGCGAGGAAGCATGCCGCGTGGGGTATTTCAGCCACGAAAATCGGGACTGTAGCGATGAGTTGGATTCTTGGCTGGACGTGCGGTCGGGTGTTCTCGCCGGACACGGCGTGCCGCGCGGTGTGTCCTGGGTATTTTTCCCAGGGGGAACCGGTCTAGACCTGTTCTGGCAGCGACTCAACGTGGCGGGTTCGTTCGAGTGCATGGCCGCAACATCCGTCTGCGACGCGAAAGATCGTTTGCTGGATCCGACGCCCCTCTGTCTTAAGGTTTCGGACTCCAAAGGGTCGAGCGATCGGGGGGCATTGGAGCGGCGTGCTCCTCGAGGGGCCATCCTGATCGTGGCTCCATTTCCCCTGCCAGAAGAGTTTTTAGGTCGCCCAGGTTTGGAGCGGCTGCTCGCGACCTTCAATGATCACCGTGTGAGGGGGTACGAGTTCCGATTGATGCACGACTGGAAAAAACGGCTGGTCGCCTGGATGGCTTCGCGGCTTAACGCCCAGTCCGGACGGGAATGGGATAGTGGTCCGCTGCGGCGATGGATACGCGATTTGCCGAATCCTGAGGTGGTGGCAACTCCGCGAGCCCTAGTCGAGGTTGCCGGGCTGGCGTATCGCGTCGGGTCGAAACAGTTGCCGATTGTTGGGGAGCGCGGCGCGGCGCAGCAATTGCTTTCGTTGCTGAGGGACGGCACGGGACAGGCCCAGCGGGAACTGTTCCCTGTCTATGTGAAGACCTGGTTCTTTTCGTCCAATGTGCCGTGGTCGTCGTGGATTGAGGCGAGGGACTGGAAACGATTGGCTGACCGCGTAGGTAAAGCGATCTCGCCGCACCAGGGCAATGAGGTGCCTGTCTCCTTACGAGATGAACCAGCTCCTCAAGAACCGCCCTCTGCATCGGATCCCGCGGAGTCAACCGGAACCGCGTCCCATCTGAACGAAGCGGACTGGGTCGAGACGAATGCGGTGGGTGCGGTGAAGTTGATCCCGCACGTGGCCGTCCACGCTTTTGTCACAGAAGAACTGCGGCGGTTGATCACGAATGGGGATCCTCGCGAATGGGGTACTTTGTGCTTTGACCCGGAGCGATCCGCGCTTGTTCTGGATGCGCTGGCGTCTCTCGGCGAAGAAGAGATCACGGCATGTGCCCTCTGTGTTGTTGAGGACGCGGTGGATGATGCGGCGAACATCGGCGCCGCAGAGGCGCTCTTCTCGGCCATGGGACGTGGCCAATGGGAGACAGAGCAGCCCTCGCAGGCCATGATCGATCTCCGGGACCTCGTGCTGGCAAGGCTGTTCGGGGGTGGCGTTACGGTTGGGCAATCCTTGTCGTCCGCTTCGGGCAACACGGATTGGTGGGACGCGGCGTGCTGGGCGTGGAGTCTTTACACGAAGCCCCCCACATACGCGCTCCCGCTTGACTGGCAAGAATGCTTCCCGGGTTGGCTGGATTCGCCCAGTCTTGCACTGCACGGAGTCATCCGAACCCCTGATGCGAGCGCCGGCATTGGTGACCTTCCACTGGCGCAACGACACTTGGTGCGCCTTGCGTGCGTGATTGTGGATCGGCTACCGACCGCGCTCATTGACGCTCCTGCCATCTTCCATCCTGGCTTGCTTTCGCGGGCCATGCGGGACAATTGTTTGGTGTTATGGGAGTGGTGGGGAACCGTGATGTCCGCGGACTGGGCTCAGGATGCCTTGTCTGAAAAAGTCCGGGGAGAGAAGGATTCCACGCAGGCCTTGATCTCCCTTTTTCGGGCCATCCCGCGAGATGATAAGAAGCCGGGGGAGCTCCATTTTTGGCTCATTGGGCCTTCCGTGTTCAAGGACTCTCTACTCGAAACGGCCGACCTCGCAGTATTTCTTGAGGCTCTGAACGAGCGGCAGTTGGCAATCCTTACCCCGGTGTTCCCTCTGATGTCCGTTCCCATCCAAAGAGAAATACTGAGCCATTGTCGCGGGCTGCCTAACGCGTTCGCGTGGTGGAAGCGCTTCCTTGGTGGGCTCACCCCGGACTTAAAAGAAGAAGTGGCCTGTTGGGTAAAGAGCTCGGGTCCGGAGAGTCATGCTGCTGCGCGATGGCTATGGGAGGAACAGCACGCAAAAGCAATCGAGATGCTGGAAATTCATTTCGGCACGACGATCGGTGACAAGCTGTTGGAGAACTATGCTGGGGGCAAAGAGAAACTGGAGGGGGTCGTCTCGCTTTTGGAGCAGGCCGGCGAATCCAGTCCATGCCAGACCCGTTCCTTCGCAAGGGCACAGCTCGCGATGTCAGGGCATCTCGCTCCGAGGTTGCTGGCCTTGATGAGACGATAGGTTCGGGGTAGACCCGCCGATAATTCCGCCGAGTGGATCTGTCGACTTCCCCGGATTAGGTCCACGCATAACTAGAGGAGGCGGCCCGCCAGAGGGAGCAAGCGCGCCTTGACGCCTATCTCGCTCTGCGCAATCTACTGGAGCGCAAGCCGGAAACGCTGACGGGCGGAGAACCGGATTGGGAGGCGCTTGCCAATCGCTGGCTGGAGCTCATCCGTCCCTACTGGTATCGCCGCCTGACCCAGCAGCGCCGGGGGTTCCTTCGCCTGCGGGATCTGCGCAAGGAACTCATTGAGGCGGAGTCGGAGCTTGGCCCCGAGGTACTGGAGGCGTTTGCCAGCCTCCCGCTTCAAAGCTCTGCGGAGGAGCGGGTGGTCGCGGCCATTCTCGGCATGCCCGCGCGTTGATCTGATGTTGGCAGGGTCAACCTGCGTCTTCGGAGGCATGGCTCATGGGCTCCATGCAGGAACCACAGACGACCTCGGTTTCCGGTCGCGCCCAGACTCGCGCGTCGCAGGTCGGACAGTTCATGCGGACACGGGGATCCGGGCGCGGCGCGGGTGGCGCGAACACCGCGGGTTTTTCGGCATTGTCGGGCAGGGGGATCGTTTCGGCCGGCGCGGGGGCGCTGGCCACGGCCAGGCCCTGTTCGGCCAGGGCCTCCTGCACTTGGGCAACCGATTCCGGATCGGTGGGGGCATGCCGGTCGAACCAGGGTAGCTCGAACCCGGTGGCCAGCAGGTCCGAGCAGGCTCGGGCGAAGGGCCCGGCCGGCTGTATGTAGTGCGTGACTCGGCGTCCGGTCTGTTTGCCATCCGGCAGGCCGGTATCGCTCGGCACCAGACCGATCGCTTCCATCTTGCCGACCCACTCCCGGTTGTGGTGGTTCGACCGGCTCGGTCGGCCAAAGCACTCCTGCCAGTGATGCACCATCTCGTGTACTAGGGTGGAGAGCGCAACTTCCAACGGATTCAGGGTGAAGTACCCCGGATGAACACCCAGCTCGTGGATGATCGTGCCGTCGCCGGAGATGAAGCGCTCGGCGTGGTGGTAGCCCCGTTGCCGGCGGGAGCTTCGTAGCGTGATCAGGCAGGGCGGCAGTTCGTTGTCGAACAGCCGTTCGTTGAAATGATCGAAGGCCTGCTGCAGGGCGGAGTACATCGACAGGGTGGGGCAGTCGGTCATGGTGTGTTTCCGAGGTCGAGTCTGGAGCCCCGGGATTGTATCGCCCCGCCTTTGTTACAAATCCTGTCACAAACGCAGCAGGTCGGGACCCCTCCTGGCCAGGGCTCGCTTCGGCCATGGGATTGTTTCAGTACATGCTTCGGCGGGCTTTTGAAGCTATATATATCAAACCCTTAATGGGTTAGTATCTTCTCAATAATCATTTCAATTGGGCGGGTTCGGATGAGGAGCAAACGACAAGCGGCGCACCAGCAGCTCGGCTTGGCGCTTGCGAAATTCGCCCCGGCGCGCGCGGCTGATCTTGCCCGCGAATTGGGCCTGTCGGTTCCCACCCTGCACCGCCTGCTGCAGGAGACGACTGAGCCCGTCCTTGCGGCCGGCCGGGCTCGGCGCACTCGCTACGCTCTGCGCCGAGCCCTGCGGGGCGATTTCTCGCCCCTCCCCATCCGTGCGATTGACGAGGCCGGCCAGCCGCACGAACTCACGGAACTCTCGCCTGTCCAGCCGCAGGGCTGCCATGCCGACTTCGGTGGTTCGGATTGGCCTTTGGAGGATGACGACCAGACCCCCGATGGGTGGTGGGACGGGCTGCCATATCCTCTGTACGACATACGCCCCCAGGGCTATCTCGGACGCCAGCTGGCACATCGCTTCCAGGACACCCTTGTGGTGTCGCCCAATCCCGATACCTGGAGTGACGACGATATCCTGTGGGTTCTGAGTCGCGTGGGGTCTGATCTCCCGGGCAACCTGATTGTCGGCGATGCCGCGTTCCAGGCCTGGCAGAAGGCCCGCCTGGATCCGCCGCTGATCCTCAAGGCGGACGATATCGAACGCATGTACGTGAAGGCGGCGGAGGAGGCCATCTCGCTGGGCCTCGCGGGCTCCAGCGCTGCGGGTGAATTCCCGAAGTTCACCGCCCTCCGGGATCTGCGAGACAGCAATACGCCGCATGTCATCGTCAAGTTCTCGGGGGCCGATGATTCCACGACCGTGCAGCGCTGGTCCGATCTGCTGGTGGCGGAGCACTTGGCACTCCAGACGGCCTCCGCGCTCCCTGGCGTGCAAACCCCTCCGGGCCGCATCCTTCAGCATCAGGGCCGAACGTTTCTGGAAGTCGAACGCTTCGATCGCCACGGCTTGTTCGGCCGCAGCCCGGTGGTGACGCTGGAGACCGTGAACGCGGCCTTGCTCGGCCATACACCCACGGCATGGGACACCCTAGCCGAAGGACTCGCCAACAAGCGCCTGCTGGCACCCGAGGCCGTCACGGCTATCCGTTACATCACCTGGTTCGGCCGCCTGATCTCCAATAGCGACATGCATCTGGGCAATCTCGCCTTTCGACCGGAGGACGGGCGGCTCACCTTGTGCCCGGTCTACGACATGCTCCCGATGGCGTACGCGCCACTCCCAGGTGGCGAACTCCCACGAGTGACATTCGATCCAGCCATGCCATTGCCCCGTGAACATGGCGTGTGGGTCGCCGCCTGCCACGCCGCCATCGCTTACTGGCAAACCGTGGCGGATGACACCCGCATCAGCTCCATGTTTCGCAGGATTGCCTCCGACAATGCCGCCGAGCTCCAGAGGCGCCTGGCACTCGTCGCACCCTGATCGCCCGTCGTGCAGCTGTCGACTGTCGCCTTCCCGTAAATTCGGTCCATTGAAACTGGACGTCTCCGTGCGTATTCCGGTCGGAACGTGACCGATTTTGGCCCTGGCGCCGGAATCCGCGGTCACGATCAATCGGAATGGGCGGTCACGATGGGCCGGAATACGCATACCGCCGCGATTGCCTTTCTCAAGGCGATGGGTGAGCCCCAGGACAACGAGGTGGTGACCGCGGAAAACCCTCTCTCGCTTGTCCATGCCGCAGCTCTTTGGGCAGGGTGGGCAAGGGATCTCGGTCGTCTTTACGCCGAATGCTGCGTCATTCGTTCGCGAGAGCCGTACGATGGAGTGATCGACCATCTCTGACAGCCGCATGTCGGTCTATTTGGAGCGGCGTTAAACCATCATGCGAGGGTGCCATGCAAAGTGAAATCAAACGCTGGGGGAATAGCGCTGCCGTGCGACTTTCCAGCAAGGTTTTGGCGCAAGCCAACCTTGAGGTATCCAGCCCGATTCATATCGAGGTGAAGGCCGGAAAGATCATGATCGAGGCCGTTCATAAGGCTCCACGCAAGGTGAATCTTCCCTTCTCGGAAGCGGATCTGCTGAAGGGCCTTGATCCCCATGGCGCTCACGCGGATGAGCTGGCCCAGCCCTAGAGGCGCGAGAAGCCCCTGAGGAGGACGCCATGTGTAGCGATTCCGTGGTTCGAGCCCGTATCGACCGTGAAACGAAAGAGCGCGCGACGGCGGCTCTGGAGGCGATGGGCCTGTCCGTGTCCGATGCCATCCGCCTATTGATGCTGAGCATTGCGGAGGAAGGGCGGTTGCCGTTTTCTGTCCCGATTCCGAATGCCACCACCGAGGCCGCGATGTCCGAGCTGGGAAATGGCAAGGGGAAGCGGTCCGGGTCGGCCGACGAGTTGTTTCGGGACCTGGGCCTTTGATCCGTTGGCGCTACACGCCTCGCGCCGGCGCGACCTGGAAGGCATGGGTACTTGTTGGTCTATTGCTGATGGTCGGCGCTGCAGCGGCCGGTAATGCGGTGACCTTTGTCGTCGAGACGACCGAGATCCAGGCGATCGAAGAGCACCAGGGGGTGATGTGGATCCAGCTTGCCCCCTCGTCAGCGGCCCGCCTGGAAGAGGTTACTGCGAAATCGCATGGGAGGGAGCTGGTCGTTGTCGTGGACGGCCTGCAGATCATGAGCGCACGCGTGAATGTGACCATCCGGTCCGGTGTCATTCGTGCAGACGGTGTTTCATCGGACGTCCGTCAACGGCTTATTGACGGGTCTCCGCGTCTCAATTGAAGGGTAAGGCCGGAAAGGTGAAGGATTCGTCGCGGCCGGCGCGGATGCAGTTGCTTTCGCTGCCGCACCACTCGCCAGCCGCGGGCCCGGCTTCAGATGCGAGCGCGATGTGCGTCCACATACTCGACTACGCGCGCTAGCCCCATCACGTTGCCCACGAGGTGACCCGGAACATCGTGCAGTTCGGTATTGGGGTTGTGCATCCAGGCCCGAAGGGAGCGCTCGTCGCCGGCCGTAATGGCATCGAGCCCGCGGTAGAGGCGGACCAGCAGGGCCGCAAGCTCCCAGTGCTTGGTGTGTTCGTCCAAGAAGTAACCGCCGGCGTACATGCGGCTGATCGTGGCGGGACTCAGCCCCAGGGCCCTCGCCAGTTCCGACTGTTTCATCCCGAGCCGTTCGGCGGCCCGCGCGACGGCCCGGGTGAGTACCACCTGCCGCTGCTCCGCGTTTGCCGATTGTTTCATGGGGCCCTCCGGGGTGAGATTAAGTCTCTCGATGGAAATCGTATTCTTCCCCGCTTCGTGTGGGAAGACTCCTTGTCGCGCCGGCCAAAAAGAAGCGACCGTTTAGTGTTGGCCTTTCAGAGGAAGCGATCGCTTATTTTTTCCTGAAAGGCCGACACGACCACCGATGGGGTGTTCCTGTCGATCAATGAACCCAAGGGTTTCTCACCGACGGCGAGTTATGAGCAGCAGTTCGAGATCAACCGAAATGGCCGGGCCGCCGAACCGCACCCGGAGATCGAGGACAACCGCTACGAGGCGTTCAAGGCCGCGCTTGCGGAGCTGGGCGACAAGCTGACCGAGGCCACCCCGGCCGCGTTCGAGGACGTGGACCGGATCAAGGCAGCGGCAGGGCCATAACGGCCTAATGCGTGCTACCGGCGGCATCGTCATTCAGCGGCTTGTGCGCCGCTTCCGCCTGTAGGCGCTCGACCAGCCACACCTTGATGATGGACTGGCGCGTTACACCGATGCGCGTTGCCTCCCGATCCAGCGAATCCACCACCCAGGCGGGAAAATCGACGTTGATACGCTTGTGGTCCTGATTCACGCGCCGCGCCGAACCAAGGTCGAGATCGCCAACGATGGCTTCTTGCCCTTCGTCGAACTTTTTGTCGAAGTCTTCGGCTTTCATAGAGTCCACCTCTTTCTTGCGCGAGCGCCTGACGGAGATCAGGCGGATATGGCCCTCCCTGTACGTGACGACAGCGGACCAATGCCTGCCGCCGATCTTCCCGATCAACAGGAACCGTGGTTCCCCCTCAGACCTGGCCTGGACTTCCAGCAGA
Organism: Thioalkalivibrio sp. ALMg13-2; assembly: GCF_000381185.1. Taxonomy (NCBI): domain Bacteria; kingdom Pseudomonadati; phylum Pseudomonadota; class Gammaproteobacteria; order Chromatiales; family Ectothiorhodospiraceae; genus Thioalkalivibrio; species Thioalkalivibrio sp. ALMg13-2. The sequence continues at coordinate 28,427 of NZ_KB906101.1, forward strand.
TTCGGGTCTTCCCACAGCGTCGTACCGGAACCCATCCATGATCTGAACTTATACCTTTTTCGCCTATTGTCACGCGGCGGCCGCGGCGCGCGAGCAGGGACGGTTGCTCGGGCGGATGCAGGACGTGGGCAATGCGGAGAAAAACCCGCATAATGTCCGCACTGAATGCGGAGAATGTGGTGCGATACATCTGGGAACACCCCGACTGGCCGAAGTGGCACTGGGATGCGGACCGCATCGCTCAGCCGCTTGCGGCCGCGGCGCGCGAGCAGGGACGGTTGCTCGGGCGGATGCAGGGCGTGGGCTTTGCGCTTCGCGAGGAGGCCTGGCTGCGCATGCTGTCGTCGGACATCGTGGACTCGGGAGCGATCGAGGGGGAGCGGTTGCCGCTGGACCAGGTTCGCTCCTCGCTCGCGCGTCGCCTTGGCTTGGAAGCGGGCGGTTTAGTCGCGTCGGCCCGGGATGTCGAAGGCATGGTGGAACTGATGCTGGATGCGACGAGGGACTTTGATCGTGAGTTGACGGTGGACCGACTGTACGACTGGCATGCGGCTCTGTTTCCCACAGGGCGCAGTGGCATGGTTCGGATCCCTGTGGCGCAGTGGCGCGATGACGGGGACGGGCCAATGGAGGTGGTGTCGGGGCCAGTGGGACGGGAGAAGGTGCATTTTTCCGGCCCACCGGCCGTGCGTGTCCCGGCGGAAATGGATGCTTTCCTTGCTTGGTTCAAGGCACCCGGCAATGCGGATCCGTTGCTGGTCGCGGCGCTGGCCCATCTTTGGTTCGTGACAATCCATCCGTTCGCGGACGGCAACGGCCGTATTGCGCGGGCCATCGCGGATATGGCGTTGACGCGGGCGGACGGGTCGCCGCAACGCTTCTACAGCATGTCCGGGCAGATTCTGCGCGAGCGGGCCGACTATTACGGGATGCTCGAGCAGACCCAGAAGCAGGGTGGGCTGGACGTCACCCCATGGTTGGAATGGTTCCTGGGGTGTCTGCTGCGGGCGCTCGACAACGCGGAGGGCTCCCTCCAAACCGTGCTGTACAAGGCGCAGTTCTGGGAGCGGTTCGCGACGGAGCCGCTTAACGCGCGTCAGATCAAGGTACTCAATCGCCTTCTGGATGGTTTCGAGGGCGGAATGACGTCCTCGCGCTGGGCCCGCATGGCGAAGTGCTCGCAGGACACCGCCCAACGCGACATCGCGGACCTCCTCGACCGCGGCGCGCTGAAAAAGAATCCTGGTGGTGGTCGCAGCACAAGTTATGCGTTGCCGGATGCGACTCCCTGACGTGCGACGGAAGCGGAAGTCTTTCGGATAAACGCGCCCCCTCTTTGCGTGGCTGCGAGTAACCTCTACGGTTTTCAGAATGTGATCATGAACCAGCCGCCCCCATCCGTGAGCTGAGTTAAAGCGACACATCCCCCTCGATGTCCCCCTGAAGCTTTCGGTTCATTCCAAACGTTCGCTGAATCGGGTGGTAAGGGCGCCTCAGTGGTGCGCGGCTGCACTGCGGATCGGTAGGCGGTGTGCTTGTTCTGGCCGTTCAGGCTTCTTCTGGATGGTTCGTGTTCAGCATTGCGCTCGTTTGAGAAATGATTATTTATCGTAGCCACGCTACGATTACGGGCGTTTTATTGGTTGATACCGGATGGCTTTATGTGGTTTAGTCGTAGTGTGACTACGACAACCCGATCCCATCTAAAGGCGCTCTATACCAGAGTGCCTCCGGGAACGCCGCTGACCACGACCGACCTCAATGAGCTGGGCATTTCGGCCGACTTGGCGGTCTATTACGTCCGGTCGGGGTGGCTGGAACGCCTCGCGCGGGGCGTCTATTGCCGCCCGGGTGAGGACCTGGAGTTGGAAGCCAGTCTCGTCTTGTTGCAGCGAAAGCTTCCGGGCCTCCACGTGGGTGGCAAATCCGCCCTGGAGTGGTACGGCATGCGGCACTACGTCCTGCACCAACCCACGCTGTGGTTGTATGGCTGGGCTGCTGGGCGGCTGCCGGACTGGTTTTCCGAGCGGTTTACGGCGGTATATCACCGGAAACGCCTATTCAATGAAACACCTGATGCCATGCTGCATGTCGGCCCCTTCGAGCGTCGGGCGAGGGCACCCGATGTCGCCGCGCCGGAGCGGGCCCTCCTCGAGCTCCTCAGTGAAGTCGGTGTTCGGCAACCGCTGCAGGAGGCTCGCGAGATCGTCGAGGGGGCCTATCGTCTGCGTGCCGATGTCCTTCGCGAGCTCCTGCGCGAGACGAAGAGCATCAAGACTGTCCGCCTGGCTCTGCAGTTGGGACGAGAGTTCTCGCTCCCTTGGGCGGCCAAGCTGGATCCGGCCGAGCTCCCAACCGGCAGTGATCGGCCTTGGGTATCCGGGGCCGGCGATGATCCGCTGGTCCTCAAGCCATGAACTCGGCCTACCTTGAAACGGCGCGCCCGCTGACACAGGTCGCACCCTTCGTGTTCGTGGACGTATCTGACGTCAACTATTTTGGCCGGCCAGAGTAATTGTCGTTAGATGCGGACGACACTTTCGCGTCGAAGGGGGGCGGTGTCCACTTCCCCGGAATCCGCGGTCACGATCAATCGGAATGGGCGGTCACGATGGGCCGGAATCCGCAGCAGGACCCGATTTCGCCGAATGCTGCGCGAACCTACGAAACCTTGTCAGAGACAAAACGCGTGACATAGCGCTTTCGAATTATCCTAATTAGTGCACTTATAGCACCCTGAATTTTGAAATCCCGAAGTAGTCTTGCTGCAGTCTTCGAGATTTCGCTATAATGTGCACTATGGGTGCGCAAAGATCGGACAAGCTAAAGAGTGTATTAGAAGCTGTTCCCGCCGGCTTTATGGTGGATGCGCGCTGGCTGGAGAACCACGGCGTCAGCCGGTTCCTCACCCGGAAATATGTAGATAGCGGCTGGCTGGAGCGGTTGGAGCGCGGTGTTTTCCGTCGCCCCTCGCCGCAGTCAGTCCCTCCGGACTGGAAGAGTTGCGTCCTATCTCTCCAAAAAATCATGGGTTATCACGTCCATGTCGGCGGCATGTCCGCCCTTGACCTCCAGGGCTACCGGCACTATCTCCCGCTGGGTGCGCATCCGCCCGTGTGGCTCTACGGCAGTGACACACCAACCTGGCTTTCGCGCCTCACCCTCGACGCACCACTCATAAGCCGCCCCCTGTCCCTGTTCGATGACCCGTCGCTTGGTCTGACGGAATACAAAAACGGCAATGCCCCAACTCTGCCCTGGGGCTGGGCGCTCCGAATATCCTCGCCGGAGCGCGCGATCCTCGAAGCACTTGACGAGCTGCCCACGCAAGAGAGTTTCCATAATCTTGACATGATGTTCGAGGGGCTGGCGACGATGCGGCCTCGCCAGCTTACGGCGCTGCTGCAGAGCTGCCGCAAGATCAAGCTCAGACGTCTATTCTTCGTCTTCGCCGACCGCCACAAACATGCCTGGCGCGAGCGCATTAACCCCGACGACTTCAACCTCGGTACGGGTGACCGCGCCCTGATAACGGGCGGCAAGATCCATCCGCGCTACCGCATCGTGGTCCCGCCGGAATTCGTCGATACCCCAACGGAAGATGCCGATGGCCCGTGACGCCTATAGTGCACAGGTAGCGCTTTTGGTGCGCCTGCTGCCCTTCATCGCGGCGGAACCCGTGTTCGCGCTCAAGGGCGGCACTGCCATCAACCTGTTCTACCGCGACATGCCGCGCCTGTCGGTAGATATTGACCTGACCTACCTGCCGGTCAGAGACCGAGCGGAAAGTCTGAGGGAGATCAACGCGACGCTCGGCAGGATCATGGACGCGGCCAACGCCGGCATTCCGCGTCTCCGGGCGCAACGTATCGAAGGCGGCGGTGGCGGCGCCACCCGTATCCGAGTACGGCTCGACGGCGCCGAAGTCAAAATCGAAATCTCACCCGTCACGCGCGGCGTCGTGCACGATCCTGAACGCCGCGCAGTATCCCCAACGGTCGAAGATGAATTCGGCTATGCCGCTGTCCAGGTCGTGTCATTTGAGGATTTGTTCGGCGGCAAACTCCATGCGGCGGTCGATCGCCAACACCCCCGCGACCTGTTCGATATCAAGCTGCTCTACGAACACGAAGGGCTGACCGACGCGCTGTTCCGTACCTTCCTGGTCTATGTCGCCAGCTCGCCGCGTCCGGTGCATGAACTGCTCGCGCCTGGACTGAGCGATCTGAACGAACCCTATGCCAGGGAATTCGTCGGCATGACGACCAGCCCGATCACCCTCGACGAGCTCGAAGCGACCAGAGTCCGGCTTATCGCCGATATCTGCGGTCGCCTGCGCGGCAACACAGCGCAATTCCTACTGAGCCTGCATGACGGCGAACCTGATTTCAGAGCGATCGGCCTGCCGCAGGCACAAACCCTTCCAGCCGTCCGCTGGAAACTCTTCAACCTGAAAAAGCTTGCGAACGAGAACGCAGCCAAGCATGCCGCGCAGCGCGCGGCTCTCGAACATCTCTGCGGCATCTCGTAGTCTGTCGGACCGTGGGTTTGGTAGCGAGCAGGGTGGGCCGGGTTTGATGTCCGGGCCACAGCCGTGAACGCCCGTAGTCGTTCAGCTTCCGGACACTGCGATTCCTAAGGTGGGTCGCGGGTTTCGGCCGCGCCTGCCGATAGCTGTCTCTAGCCGACCCTGAGCTGTCCGCCGTCGAGACGCTGCGCAAGGACCGCGAGGCCTTGCTGGCGTTCTACGACTTCCCGGCCGCGCACTGGCAATCGATCCGGACGACCCACCCGATCGAATCGACGTGCGCCTCCGTGCGCCTGCGCACCGCCAAAACCCGCAGTTGCTTTACCCGCAACACCATCCTGAGCCTGACGTTCAAGCTCGGCCAGAGCGCCCAGAAGCGCTGGCGCCGACTTCGGGGTTACGAGTGGCTCGACAAGCTCGAGCGCGGGGTTCAGTTCATCGATGGCGTCGAGCAAACCGAGCCATCGAACACCGACTCGAGCGCCGCTTGACTCTCAGTGCTCATGCACCAGAATCGACAATAAGTCGTCGGACGGTCCCGGCAGCCGAGGTTGTTTCGCGGGCGCGAAACGGCGCCCGAAACGCTGGTCAGGAAGGTCCTCGTGGATGCCGCGGCGGATGATCTGAGGGTGGTTCAGCGCCAGACTGGCACAGATTCTGGGCCAGGCCGGTACAGTTTTCTGTGCCTCCAGGGACCAGAATCGACACCAATTGGTTTCGAATCGGCCGGTCTCCATGGCCTTCGGAGTGGCTTCATAGAGCCGTTTTAGACCCATTCGGCGCGCTGAAAAACGATCTGAGGGTGCGCACTCATAATGATGGGGTCCCCTGTTCGAATCAGGGCGTAGCCACCACCGAATTCTCCAAAAGGGCTGCCTTCCGGCAGCCCTTTTTGGTGTTGGGCGCTGCTACCGGTTTTGGCTTTGCGTATCCTGGCAGTGACGAAGGCGTGGGCAAGGGGGCGGTATGCGCAGCAAGCGGACGATTCTGGCGGGGCTTGGGCTGCTGGTCGCAATGGCGGCAAGTGGGGCCACGGTCGCGGATGATGGGCGCCCGGCAGGGTTTGTTGCGGCGGGTGACGTGGTAACGGACCTGGTCGAGGAGATCCGGTACTTTGGCGACGACAACTTCGTGGGCGAACGGATCGATGGTTACGAGTCCCCCGTTTGCATCCTGACGTCCCCGGCCGCCCATGCCCTCGCCCGGGTGCAGGAACGTCTCGCGGCGTTCGGGCTTGGTCTCAAGGTATTCGACTGCTATCGGCCCGCGCGGGCCGTCGCGCACTTCGTGCGCTGGGCTGAGGACCTCGGCGATACCCGCATGCAGGCACGGTATTACCCGGAAGTTGCCAAGGACGAGTTGTTCGAGCATGGCTATATCGCGGCCCGGTCGAGTCACTCGCGTGGCTCGACGGTCGATCTGACCTTGATTGATCGCGATTCCGGCGAGGCGCTGGAGATGGGCACCGGATTTGACCGGTTCAGTCCGCGCTCCTGGCCCGGGGATGACGGTGTTTCCGCACAGCAGCGGGCCAACCGCATGCTTCTGCAGCGGCTGATGGTAGAGGCGGGCTTCGAGCCCTACGAGCAGGAGTGGTGGCATTTCACCCTGGCGGACGAGCCCTTTCCGGATCACTATTTCGATTTTGTGGTCGGCCGGGGCCAATAGGCGCGCCGGAGGGCTTTATTGCCGCCTGTTCGGGGCTCGGCTAGACTGCGCGCCGGCCGGCCCGGCTCACTGGGACCAACCTCGGATGAACGCCATGAAACGTTACGGAATCCGCATTCGCCTGCCGGAAGGCAGCACCCTTTCCATGCCGCACCTGCTGGGGGCGGACTGGGAATCCTATCGCTGGTATGACAGTGCGCTGGAGCGTGACAAGGCGCTGGCGGACATGCAGCGCGACCTCCCGAATTACCGCAAGGGCGATCACGTCGCCCAGGTCCTCGAGCGCGTCGAACGCGACGCCTGAGCCGGATTCGAATCCGTCGCGAACAGCGGCGGGATCAGAGCGTCAGCGGCTCCATCAGGTAGCACAGGCAGTCCTGGGCGATCACGCGGGTGTCCAGCGTGAGCATGGACGGCATCGCCTGGCGCTTCAGGCGGATCTCCTGACCGGCCCGCTCCAGATATTCCCCGGTCACCTCCGAACCGTCCTCGGCGATCGCGATCAGCGGGTCCTGGGCGTCCGCGTGCACATTCACCAGGCGCGAGCCGGCGGGCAGTAGCTGGAAATTCAGGCCGTCCAGGTCGGGTTCCAGGCGGACGTCGTGCTGCGCGTCCAGTCCGACCTGTAGTCCGGGGCGCACCCGTACCTGGGCCACGGTGTGGAAGATCTCGATGGCGCCCGTCCGCGGCGGCTCCTGGGCGAAGTGGTCCAGGTGCAGCACTGCATCGATCATCTCGCGCGCGTGGTCCACGCCGGCCGCGTCCTCGGGGTGGCCGCATTCCACTGTGACGGCCGGTGCGATACGCGCCAGTGCCATGGAGGCGACCCCGCGCGGCCGGGTGAAGTAGACCACCGTGCGTCCGAACAGCGCGGCCAGATTGAGAAACGGCGCCTCCAGACGGTTGATGCAGGCGTAATGGGGATTGCGCCCGGTGTTGTTGTGCAGGTCGATTGCGGCGAACAGGCCGCGTCCTTCCAGGCGCCGGCAGAGTTCGGCGAAGACGTCGGCCTCGCGAGAGCCGCCCTGCTCGGTCCCCGGCCAGATGCGGTTGAAGTCCGGCTGGTCGTCCAGGTGGCGCTGGTTGAGCGCTGCGGCCTGCGGGTTGCCCACGACCAGGGTCAGCGCGCGCGGCAGCGGGCGCCCGGTGTAGTGGCGCAGGAGTTGCTGCACCGCGTGCAGGCCCACCGGCTCGTTTCCGTGCAGCAGAAGGACCACGGCCACCGCAGGCTCGCGCTGGCCTTCCAGGTGGATCAGCGCCGGCCCGGGCACGTACTGGTGCAGGGTGGCGGGCGTGGCCTCGAGGAAGCCGTCGGGTAGTTCGAAGTATTCGTTGATCGAGAGAGTCACGGGTTTCCTCAAAGTCCCCAGGTGTGAACCGGCGCGCCGGTGTTCTGCCAGCCGCGGTAGGCGTGGACCAGGCCCGGCCAGTCGCGGCCGTGGCGCGCGACCCAGTCGCGTTGCCAGTGCGTGCCGGTCTGGCGGCTGGCGACGCGCGCAGCGATGATGCCAAGCAGGTTGTCGCGTTCGCTGCGGTCGATGCCCAGGCGCTCCAGACCCTCGGCCGCCCGGGGGAGCAGCTCCCGCGTGATCAGGCGTGGCGCCGGGACGGGGTCGCGATGGCCCCAGCGCAGGCGAGCATCCAGCCCGTAGCGGGCGGCATTGTAGAAGTTGTCGCGGGCCTCAGAAAACGGGGTCTCCAGCGTTCCGTTGGGCGATTCGGCCACCAGGTACTCGATCAGGCCCAGGGTGAAGGCGGTGTTGGCCAGCATGTCGATCAGCGACGGGCCGGCCGGGAGGCAGCGAAACTCCAGGCGCAGGCTGCGTCGGCCATCCGCGTCGCAGCCGACGATCGGCCGGTTCCAGCGCCAGATCGTGCCGTTGTGGAAGGCGAGGTGGGCCAGTTGATCGGCCGGCTCGTCGAGGGCTACCGGCAACAACACCGGGAAGTGCTCGAGGTTTTCGGTGAACAACTCGCCGATGGATGCGTGCAGATAGCCGGTGCCGAAGGTCACGCGGCGGATCGGGCCACGCGCCGAGTTGGCGAACCCGCCGACCTCCACCGACTGCTCGAACAACGGGATGCGGCTCTCGGCCCACAGGTCGTGGCCGAAGATGTAGGGCGTATTGCCGGCGGCGGCCAGCACCGGTGCCGCGGCGACCAGAGAGGCGTTGTAGGCGCGGTGGGCGACCTCGGGGCGGGTCTCGATATGCACCTGGAAGGAGGTCGCCGCGGCCTCCAGCATCACGTCCGCGTGGCGGTGCTGCAGGTGCTCGTGACCGACGATATCCACCTGCAGCGGGCGCTGGGCGCGTTGTTCCAGGATCGCGCTGTTCAGGGCCCGGTAGCGGGCCTGCTGCGACATGTGGTGGATCCCGAGGTCGTCCGGTTCCAGGGTGGGCAGGCTGCCGGCCATCAGCAGTTCCGCCCCGGCGTGGCGGGCCGCCCGGCGCGCGCGGCGCAGGGTCTCGTTCAATTCGTCGAGGATTGCGCTGAAGCAGCCGGGACCGGCGCGGAAGACGCCGCTGTTCAGTTCGACATTGAACTGCGCCAGTTCAAGGGTGGCCAGCGGGCTGTCCATCGCGGCGAGGAAGGCGTCATTGACCGGTAGCGGTCGCCCCTGGGTGTCGCATAGCCAGGCTTCGATCTCGAAGCCCAGCCGCGGGGGTGGGGCGGGGTCCTCGGGCGGTTGCGTGCGCAGCCAGTCCAGCAGCTGGGCCGTCTCGTCCGCGAGGGCCTGGTGGAAGCGGTCAAAGTCTGCCGCGCCGAAGTGCTCCTCGCGGATCTCGCGGCCCAAGGCCTAGTCCTCGTCCCGGTCGTCGTCCGGTGCGTCGTCATAGAGGCTCTCCAGAAGATCGCCCCAGATCTGTTCGTGTTGCTCGATGAAGGTCAGCAGGCTCTTGCGGAAGGCGAGATAGTCGGCCTCGAAGGCTTCGAAGTCCGCCCCGCCATTGAGCAGCTTGGCAGCGCGGTCGGTCTGCTGCAGGCTGTCACGCAGGTTGAGGCTGGCGGCCATCGCACCCTTGACGCGTTCGCGCTCGTGCGGGATCCAGGCGCGGTCCGACAGCATGGAGCGCAGGTTCTCGCCCAGTTCCAGCAGGCGCTTGCGCAGGCGCGGGACGGCGCCGATGGTGCCGGTCTTGAGCTCGCCCCAGACGGCATCGGTGATCAGGCGCGCCCAGCGTTCGCGCAGATCCCGCACGGTATCGGGGTCAAAGGCGAAAGCGCGCTCCAGTTGTTGCGGATCGAATGGCATTGGGTATCCTGATCGACGAAGCCCGGGATGTGCGGCGTCTGCGGTGGAGGGGCCGGAATAGCCTCGCGCCCCGTAGCGTCCTACAGGGTACAAGAACAAGCAAGGCCGCATGTACGGCCTGCGGATGGAGGAATCGACAACATGGCGACCTGGTTCGCGCAGCGCAGGCTGCGTCAGAAGGTGTGCGACCTGCGGCCACAGATGTACCGCATGGCATTCGCGTGGTGTCACGATGCCGCGCTGGCGGATGACCTGGTGCAGGAGGCAATGATGAAGGCCCTGACCCGGCTGAAGTCGTTGCAGGACGAGAACGCCCTGAAGGCCTGGGTGTTCCGCATCATGACCAACTGTTACCGCGACTGGGGCCGGCGGCAGAAGGACACGGTGGATGTGGACAGCATGGAGCTGTCCTGCGAGGACTGCCCGGAGCAGCAGACCGAGCGCAATCGCATGGTCGCGGATGTTCACCGGGCCATGGCCGAACTGAGTACCGATCACCGGCAGGTGGTCGCGCTGGTGGACCTGGAGGGTTTTGCCTACTCCGAGGTCTCGGAGGTGCTGGACGTACCGATCGGCACCGTGATGAGTCGCCTGAGCCGGGCTCGGGCGCAGTTGAAGAAGGTGCTGCTGGAGCAGCAGGCCGACACGGGGACAGCGGCCGATACACCCTATCTCAAGGTAGTGAGGAATCGGCATGTCGAATGAACGACTGAGTGCAAAGAATCGACCCAGCGAGGAGATTCTCAATGCCTTCGTGGACGGCGAGTTCTCGCCGGAGGATCGTCTGTTTACGTTGAAGACGATCGCCTCCAGTGAGCATCTGAGTCGCGAAGTCTGCGACATGCACCAGCTCAAGGAGCTGGTGAACATGGCCTACGAAGACGTCCCGGCCGGACGCGCGGCCGGCACCACCGGTGGCCGTTGCCGGTTATCGCGTGGTGGACGTTCGGCCTGGTTCCCGTCGGTGGCGGCCGGCGTGCTCGCGCTGGTCGTGGGTTCGCTGGGTGGATACGAGATCACTCGCGATGCCGGTTTCTTCGGGGGCGACCATGCTGCTGCGGCCGGCCAGGAGTCCGGGGCCCTGGCGCAAATGGCTGCCAGCGATAACGCGCCCGGCGGGGCCGCGGCCCCGCAGCAGGTGTTTTCGGCAACCGAAACCGATCAGATTCTGCTGCACATCAACGAGGCGGATACCCGTGCGATGGCCGAGTTGCTGGACGACATCGAGAGCATGTATCGCGAGGCGGCCACGGTCGGGCGCGACCTGAACGTGCAGGTGGTGGTGCACAACAACGCGATGGGCATGCTGCGAACCGACAGCGCACCCTATCCGGAACGCGTCGCGAGCATGGCGGAGGCGTACCCCACGCTGCGCTTTACCGCCTGTGCCCAGACCCTCAACCGCCTGGCGCGCGAGGAAGGCCAGAAGGTGGATATCCTGCCACAGGCTGAACTGATCGATTCCGGCGTCGCCGAGGCGGCCCGCCGTCAGGCGGAAGGCTGGATCTACATCAAGGTCTGATTCGGCACGGCCGGAGTCTCGATGCAAGTCGACCCACAAGTGCTGCGCCCCGGCTGGTTCCTGGCCGGGGCGCTCTTGTTGATGCTGGCGGCAGGCGGCGCGACTGCTGTATTGATGGGCGCCGTCGCCAAGGCGCCGGCGGCCGAAGAGCCGCTGCGGGTGGTCTATCACATCAACACCGATGACCTGGAGCTTCACCTGAACGCCCTGCGCAACCTGCAGAATCATATCGACGGTAGCCCCGATGATGTTTCGCTCAAGATCAAGGTGTTGACTCATGGCAGCGGCATCAGTCTGCTGCAGCACGCCCGTACCGATCCGGACCTGCGCAGTACCGTGAATACCCTTAAGCTGCAGGATGTGCGCTTTTTGGTGTGTGGCAACTCGCTGGAATCGCGCGGGCTCGAACGCAGCGATCTGCATGAGGTATCGGACAGGGACGTGGTTCCCAGTGGCATCGTGGAACTGACCCGCCTGCAACGCTCCGGTTACACCTACATCAAGCCCTGACCGGACCGGCCGCATCCCCCCCCCTGCGTTGGGTGATCAGCGCCCCCCAAGCTCGGTGTCCAGCGCCGCCAGGCGCTCCGGTGTGCCGATGTCGCGCCAGGCGCCGGTGTAGTGTTCGCCGGTGACCCGGCCGGCCTCGATGGCTTGACGCAGCAAGGGTCCGAGGGCCTGGCGCCCCGGTGGCAGATCACGGAACAGCGCCGGGTCGTACCAGCCGATGCCGCTGAAGGTCAGCAACTCGTTCCCCGCCAGGGCCACCCGCTCCCCGTCCAGGGCGAAATCGCCCTGCGTGTGATGGTCGGGGTTGGCGACCAGTACGAGGTGCGCGAGCGGTCGGTCGGTGGCCGTGTTCATTGTCGTCGGGGGTGTCAGCGGGTGGTCGCACCAGACATCGCCATTGACCACTAGAAACGGCTCCTCCCCCAGAAGGGGAAGGGCCTGGCGGATCCCGCCCGCGGTCTCCAGGGCACCCTCGGGCTCCGGTGAGTAGCGAATGGCGAGGCCTGACTGGCGTTCACCCAGGGTGGCGCGGATCTGTTCGCCCAGATGCGCGAGGTTGATGACTACCTCGCGGTACCCGGCGGTCGCCAGACGATCCAGCGTGTAGCCGATCAGCGGCCGGCCACCGACCGGCAGCAGCGGCTTGGGGCAGTGGTCGGTCAGCGGGCGCATGCGTTCGCCGCGCCCGGCGGCCAGGATCATTGCGTGCACGGCTTAATCCTCCCGCATCCGTTCGGGCATGTGGGTGCGGAACCAATCGGCCACCGGTGCCAGCGCCGGCTGTGACAGCCCCTGCGCAAGGAGTCGATGCAGGCGCGGCAGGTGTTCCAGGTAGCGCGGTTTGGCATCCCGGCGTGCCAGGCGTACGAAGATCCCGAGGATCTTGGTGCTGCGCTGGACGCCGAGGACGCGGTAGTGCTGCATGAAGATCTCGGGGTCCCAGGCCGTTCCCGCGGCATAACGCTTCAATGCCCGCTCCACGGTGGCGGGTGACACCTCGCGCCGGGCGTCTTCCAGCAGCGAGACGACATCGTAGGCGGGGCTGCCGATCACGGCATCCTGGAAATCCAGGACGGCACAATCGCCATCCTCGCCGGGTGGCAGCATCAGGTTGTCCACGTGGAAGTCGCGTAGCACCAGTGTCCCGGGCAGGACGGGCAGGCCTTCCAGCGCCTCCCGCCAGGCTGCGAGAAATCCGTTGCGCAGGGAGGCGCTCATCGGGGTGCCGTGTTGTTCCGGCCAGTACCAGTCGGCAAACAGCGCGGCCTCGTCCAGCAGGCGCGGGGTGTCGTAGGCGGGGACGTCCGGGGCCTTCGCGGCCTGCGCTGGCCAGGCGCGATGCAGCTGGATCAGGGTGTCGATGGCGCGGTCGTACAACGGGCCTTCCGCGGCCCCCTCGGCGAGGGCCCGGGTGAAGGTTCGGTCGCCGAGGTCCTCGAGCAGCACGAAGCCGGTGGCTGGATCGTGCGCAAGGATGCGCGGCGGGCGTAGCCCCAGCGATTCCAGCAGTCGCGCAATCTCCACGAACGGCTCGGTGGCCTCGCGCTCGGGTGGCGCATCCATCAGCACCATCGGTTGGTCGTCGCGGCACAGGCGAAAATAGCGCCGAAAACTGGCATCTGCACGCAGGAGTGCCAGGTCGGTAAACTTGCCCGGCTGGTCCTTCAGCCAGGCCTGGAGCTGCTCGCTGCGGCGATCGTCCGGGATCATGCACGGGCCTCGGGAAATTCGCCGGATAGACGCTCGACGCGGGTGTCGATGCGGCCATCGGCATGCAGTGCCAGTACGCGGTAGCCGGCATGTTCGGTATCCAGCGCGAACTGTTCGGAGCCGGGGGCGAACTGGACGCAGGTGGAGGGGCAGCCCAGCAGTTCGACGCCCTGGCGCTCGGCGCGGAAATCCTGATGGATGTGGCCGAACAGACAGGCGCGTACGCGCGGGTGGTGATCCAGGATCGCGAACAGGTCGTCGGGATTGGTCAGGCCGATCCGGTCCATCCATGCGCTTCCGACGGGCACGACCGGGTGGTGAACGGCGACCATGCCCCAGTGATCAGGGTGTGCGGTCAGTACTTGATCCAGGCGCGACAACTCGGCCGGCTCGATGCGCCCGGACGCCTGCCCCGCAACCGCCGAATTGATCCCGACCAGCAGCCAGTCGCCGAGCAGCCGGTGGCCGTCCAGGGCATGTCCGGCGCCCGTGAAGGCGCGGTGCAGCAGGGTCCAGTCATCGTGGTTGCCCGCCAGGCCGGCGAGCGGCCAGCCTTTCACGTGTTCGTCGAGCATTGCGAGGAGTCGAGTGTAGGCCGCCGGATCCGGATCTTCGGCCAGGTCGCCCGTGAGCCATAGCAGGTCCGGCCGGGCCTCGTTCCGGCGCAGGGCCTCGAGCACGCGGGCGAGCTGGCGGTCGCTGTCGGGATAACCCGGTCGAATGGGGCCCGGCTCCCGGCCGAGGTGGGTGTCGCTGATCTGAAGGATGTGCTGCATGCGGCCGGTGTCGTCTTCCGTATGGTGCCGGTTGTGTGCGTTCGGGCGCGCTTTCGTGTTTGCCGCCCGGCAGGGTTATTGCCCTATACTCGATCGGGTGTACCGTGCAATGCGCCGGGGCCTTCCCGCATGGGGCGAGAGGGGGCCTGGCGAGGGGTCCAAGATGAGCCAAGAAGCCAAGACCAGCCCGGATTCCGGGTACCGTCCGTCCGAGGACGAACCCTACATGAATCCGCGTCAACTGGACTACTTTCGCGCCAAGCTCGAGGCCTGGCGTGCCGAGCTGATCGAGGAATCGGAACAGACCCTGGAGCACCTGCGCAGCGAGAGCTGGCAGGAGCCGGACCCGAATGACCGCGCCAGCCACGAGACCGATGCCGGCCTGGAGCTGCGAACCCGGGATCGGTACCGCAAGCTCCTGAACAAGATTGACGCGGCGCTGGCGCGCATCGAGCAGGGCGAATACGGCTATTGCGAGGAGACCGGTGAACCGATCGGCATCGCTCGGCTTGAGGCGCGCCCGGTTGCCACGCTGAGCGTGGTGGCCCAGGAGGCCCATGAGCGCGACGAGGCCCGCTATGAATAGGGCCTGTCTGGTCCGGGTTACTCGCCGGCCAGCGCGCGGGTAAACACCCGCGAGTTGCGCGCCTGGTTGTAGCGGGTCTGCCGGCTGACGGGCAGATCGTCCACCTTGCCTGGCGTGTAACCGCGTTCCTGGAACCACTGGGCGGTGCGTGTGGTGAGCACGAATACCCGCCGGATTCCCTGTTCCTGCGCCAGGTGTTCCATCGCCTGCAGCAAACGGTCGCCGCGGCCGCTCCCGCGGTAATCCGCGTGCAGGGCCAGGCAGGCGATCTCCGCGGCATCCGCCTCGAACGGGTAGAGCGCGGCGGTCCCGATGATCAGGCCGTCGGCCTCCAGCACCTGGAAGCGGTCGATCTCCAGCTCCAGGTGCTCCCGCGCGCGATGCACCAGGATGCCCTCGGCCTCCAGTGGTTCCAGTAGTGCATGGATGCCGCCGACATCGTCGAGTGTGGCCGGGCGCAGCCGTTCCAGTGGCTCGCGCGAGACCAGTGTGCCGATTCCCAGACGGGTGAACAGCTCGGTCAGGAGCCCACCGTCGTCCCGACGGTCGATCAGGTGCACCCGGATCTCGCGCTGGCGACAGGCGTCGAGCGCGCTCTTCAGATGGTTGGCCAGTTCCTGCGGCAGGTCGGTGGCGGTCTCCAGCAGCTTCTGGGCGGCCGGCACGGTGAGCTGGTCCAGCACGCCGTGTTCGGGATCGCGCAACACCCCGGCCTCGGTGAGAAAGATCAGCTTGTCGGCATTCAGCGCGATCGCGACCTGGGTGGCGACATCCTCGCCGGAGAGGTTGAACACCTCGCCGGTGGGGGAGTAGCCGAGCGGGGAGACCAGGGCCACCTGCTCGCGGTCCAGCAGGGCCGCGAGTGCGGTGGTGTCCACCCCGCGCACCTCGCCGGTGTAGTGGAAGTCCACGCCGTCGCGTACGCCCAGTGGCCGTGCGGTGACGAAGTTGCCACTGGCCACGCGCAGGCGTGCGTTGCCGGTACCCGGCTGGCCGAGGCTGCGCGAGAGCAGGCCCTCGATCTGCAGGCGCAGCCGACCGACCGCATCCAGCACGGCTTCCAGCGCTGCGCCATCCGTTACGCGCAACCCGTTGGCGTAGGCCGGGGTCAGTCCGCGCTCGCTCATCCGGGCCTCGATTTGCGGGCGCGCCCCGTAGACCAGAACGACCCGGATACCCAGGGCATTGAGCTTGGCGATATCGCGCATCAGTGCCGGAAACTCCGGCGCCTGAGCGGCCTCGCCTGCGAGCGCGATCACCATGGTGCGCCCGCGGTGGGCGGCGATGTACGGCACCGCATCACGGAACCAGGCGAGCTCCCCGGGCTGCGGGGCTCGGCGTGAGGGCGCGTGATTGCGGACGGCTGGGTTGGATGTGGCGGTCACGGGCGTGTCCGTTTCCTGGTGATGTCCTTGAGCAGACAGTCTAGGGAATCACGGATCAATGTACACGTGGGATCAGTCAGGCCTGCTGGCCCGATCCTGCGGGAAGGGGTGTTAGGGAAACATTGATCAGTGTTTCCCTAGTCGGTCTCGCCCACGAGGCGTTCGAGGTCCGGGACGGAGGCGCCGGGCGCGATGCCGTGCTCCTTGAACCACCCGGCATTGACCTCCAGGGCGTAGCGCACCGGCCGTTTCGCTTCGTGTATCCGGGTGGAGTGGGGCGTCATGCTGGCGATGTTGGTAATGGTGAAGTCGGCATCGATGAAGGCCACGTCCAGCGGGATGCGGGTGTTTTGCATCCACATGCCGTAGTGCGCCGGTCGTGGCCAGATGAACAGCATGCCGTGGTCGGCGGGCAGGTGGTCGCGGTGCATCAGTCCGATCCGGCGGCTACGGTCGGTCGCGGCGATCTCGATCGTCAGGGCGTGTTCGCCGAGTTGCAGTTCGGCGGTCGGCAGCCCGCTTTCGGCCTGCGCCAGCCCCGTGCCCAGGACGAACAGCAGCACCAGCCCGACAAGGCCGGGCTGCGCGCGCCCCCGCGACGTATTGATCAAGCCTATTCGCCGCTCATGCGCCCCACGGCGCAGCTGGCAAACGACTTGGCCTTGGCGCTGGCGGAGCGCAGGCCGGAGACCGAGCCGACCTCGGGGTAGCCCATGCTGGCGAGCTTGGCGGCGACCGCCTCGCGGGCGCTGTCGGGCGCCTCGATATCAACCGCACCGCCTTCCACGTCCACCTCGGCGTCGGTGACGCCCTCGACCTGCAGCAGGCCCTTGCGGATGGAGCTGGCGCAGCCGCCACACTTGATGTTCTCGACTTCGATTTTCATTGCAGGTGCTCCGGGGTACTGGGGTTTGAACGACTCATTATGTACGATCTGCGTTCACCGTAATCGTTCACGAGAATATACATGCCCGCCTATCGTTCCCGCACCACTACCCACGGCCGCAACATGGCGGGTGCCCGCGCCCTGTGGCGCGCCACCGGCATGAAGGATGGCGACTTCGGCAAGCCGATCATCGCCATTGCCAACTCCTTCACCCAGTTCGTGCCCGGGCACGTGCATCTGAAGGACCTGGGCCAGCTGGTGGCCGGCGAGGTGGAAAAGGCCGGCGGCGTGGCCAAGGAGTTCAACACCATCGCGGTGGACGACGGGATCGCGATGGGCCACGGCGGGATGCTTTATTCGCTGCCCTCGCGCGAGATCATCGCCGACTCGGTCGAGTACATGGTCAACGCGCACTGCGCCGATGCCCTGGTCTGCATCTCCAACTGCGACAAGATCACCCCTGGCATGCTGATGGCCGCGATGCGCCTGAACATCCCGGTGGTGTTCGTCTCCGGCGGTCCGATGGAGGCCGGCAAGGTGCAGGCCCCGGGCAGCGACAAGGTGATCCACCTGGACCTGGTGGACGCGATGGTCAAGGCCGCCGACTCCAGTGCCAGTGATGAAGAAGTGGAGGCCATCGAGCGCTCCGCCTGCCCGACCTGCGGGTCCTGCTCCGGCATGTTCACCGCCAATTCGATGAACTGCCTGACCGAGGCGCTGGGGCTGTCGCTGCCGGGCAACGGCTCGCTGCTGGCCACCCACGCCGGGCGCAAGAGCCTGTTCGAGCAGGCCGGCCGGCGCGTGGTCGAACTGGCCAAGCGTTACTACGAGCAGGACGATGAATCTGCTTTGCCGCGTTCCATCGCCACCTTCGAGGCGTTCGAGAACGCGATGAGCCTGGATATCGCGATGGGCGGCTCCACCAACACGGTGCTGCACCTGCTGGCGGCCGCGCGCGAGGGCGAGGTCGACTTCACCATGGCCGACATTGACCGCCTGTCGCGCAAGGTGCCGAATCTGTGCAAGGTCGCCCCGGCCACCCAGCTCTACCACATGGAAGATGTCCACCGCGCCGGTGGCGTGGTCGGCATCCTCGCGGAGCTGGACCGCGGCGGGCTGCTCCACCGTGACATTCCCACCGTGCATGCCGACACCATGGGCCAGGCCCTGGAACAGTGGGACGTGATGCGCCACGCCGCCGAGGCCGAGACGCTTTACCAGGCCGCCCCGGGCGGTGTGCCTACCCAGGTCGCGTTCAGCCAGGACAAGACCTGGGACAGCCTGGACATCGACCGCGAGAACGGCTGCATCCGCGACATCGAGCATGCCTACTCGAAGGACGGTGGCCTGGCCGTGCTCTACGGCAACATGGCCCCGGATGGCTGCATCGTGAAGACTGCCGGGGTGGACGACAGCATCCTGACATTCTCGGGTCCGGCTCGTGTGTTCGAGAGCCAGGACGCGACGGTGGAGGCCATTCTTGGTGACCAGATCCAGGCGGGCGACGTGGTGATCATCCGCTACGAGGGCCCCAAGGGCGGCCCGGGCATGCAGGAAATGCTCTACCCGACGTCGTATCTCAAGTCCAAGGGCCTGGGCAAGGAATGTGCGCTGGTCACCGACGGGCGCTTCTCCGGCGGCACCTCCGGGCTGTCGATCGGTCACGTCTCGCCGGAGGCGGCGCAGGGTGGTGCGATCGGCCTGATCGAGGAAGGCGACACCATCGTGATCGACATCCCCGGTCGCGAGATCCGCATCGACGTCGACGACGCCACGCTGGCCGCACGGCGCGAGGCCATGGAGGCCCGTGGCGCGAAGGCCTGGAAGCCCGAGTCGCGGGAGCGGGCCGTCACCCAGGCCTTGCGCGCCTACGCCCTGATGACGACCTCCGCCGCCTACGGCGCGGTGCGCGACATCTCCCGCTTCGAGGACTAGTCCAGGGCCCAAACCGAAAAAAGCGAACGCATGTAACGCAACCACAGGGAGGTGGTGATGGCGATTACCGACTGGCCCGCGGCCGAGCGCCCGCGGGAGAGGCTGATCGAACGCGGCGCGGCCGCGCTTTCGGATGCGGAGTTGCTGGCAATCTTTCTGCGCACCGGCGTGGCCGGCAAGAGCGCGGTGGATGTCGCGCGGGACCTGCTCAGCCGCTTCGGCGGGCTGCGGCCTTTATTACAGGCGGATCAGGCGGGGTTTTGCGCCGCCCCGGGGCTGGGGGATGCCAAGTACGCCCAGCTCCAGGCCGTGCTGGAGATGGGGCGCCGCCACCTGGCGGCCGATCTGGAGCGCGGCGATGCACTGACCTCGCCCGCGACCACCCGGCAGTTCCTGGCGGCGCGTCTGCGCGACTATCCCTTCGAGGTCTTCGGCGTGCTGTTCCTCGATAACCGCCACCGCGTGATCGCCTTTGAGGAGCTCTTTCGCGGCACCATCGACGGTGCCTCCGTGCACCCGCGCGAGGTTGTGCGGCGCGCGCTGCACCACAACGCGGCGGCTGTGATCCTGGCCCATAACCACCCCTCGGGCGTGGCCGAGCCGTCGCGTTCGGATGTCGCCATCACCCGCCGCCTGACCGACGCCCTGGGGCTGGTCGACATCCGCGTCCTCGATCACGTGATCATCGCCGACGAGGCCGTCTCCCTCGCCGAACGCGGCGAGCTGTAGGGGGAGGCTGACCCAGTCGCACGTCTGCGTTGCAACGCGGTGAGACGACCAAGTCGTCATTGCGAGGAGCCGAAGGCGACGAAGCAATCTGCCAATATTCTGCCCGGGGGCATCCGGATGGCGATTGCTTCGTCGCTTTGCTCCTCGCAATGACGGTTGGTGGATAGTCCGCAACTGGGTCTACCCGCGGATGTCCCTGTGGCCGGGTTCGTCTGGGCAGGCAGTGCCGGTGTGGCTCTGGCCGTCGATGGTCATCTCGAAGCTGCAGCTGCCGTTGTCGAGGTCGCGGTTGTGGGGTTTGCGCAGAGTCACGTCTAGGTCTGATCGAGGGCGCGTTCCAGCGCCTGCAGCAGTGCGTCGACCTGCGTTTGGGTGTGGGCGGCGGACAGGGTGATGCGCAGGCGGGCCTCGCCTTCCGGGACTGTCGGGGGGCGGATCGCGGGGACCAGGAAGCCGGCCTCGAACAGTCGCTCGGCGACGGCGCTCGCGCGAGTGGCGGTGCCCAGGGTGATAGGCTGGATGGGTGTGAGGGGCGGTGGGTGTGGCAGGCCGAGGCGATCCAGCCCGTCGCCCAAGCGTCGCAACAGGTTTTGAAGGTGCGCACGGCGGTCGTGGGCGAACGCGGCGATATGCACCGAGGCCAGGGTGGCGGCGGCCAGGGCGGCCGGCATCGCGGTGGTGTAGATGTAGGGGCGCGCGGTCTGGATCAGGGTCTCGATCAGCCGTTCGGAGCCGGCCACGAAGGCCCCGGCGGTGCCGAAGCCCTTGCCCAGGGTGCCCATCAGGATCGGTACGTCGTCGCTGCCGAGACCGAAGTACTGGCAGCTGCCGCCGCCGGTGTCGCCCAGCACTGACAGGCCGTGGGCGTCGTCCACCATCAGCCAGGCATTGTATTCGCGCGCCAGGGCGGCGAGTTCCGGAAGCGGGGCGATATCGCCGTCCATGGAGAACACGCCGTCGGTGATGATCAGGCGCTGGCCGGTCGCGGGCGCCTTCTCCAGGCGCTCGCGCAGGTGTTCGGGCTCGGCGTGGCGGTAGCGCTGGCTGCGCGCGCCCGACAGGCGCACGGCATCGATCAGCGAGGCGTGGTTCAGGCGGTCCTCGAAGACGGTGTCGTGGCGCCCGACCAGGGCCTGGACCAGGGCCAGGTTGGCCATGTAGCCGGTGGAGAAGACGAGTGCCCGAGCGCGCCCGGTGAAGCGGGCCAGGGCCTGTTCCAGTTCGTCGTGGGCGCGGGTGTGGCCATTGATCAGGTGGGCAGCACCAGCGCCGACACCGTACTGGTCGAGCGCCGCGTGAGCGGCGGCGGCGACCGCCGGGTCACCGGCCAGGCCCAGGTAGTCGTTCGAGCAGAAGGCAATCACGCGGTGGCCGTCGATAACCTGTTCGGGCCGCTGTGGGCCGTCGAGGATGCGGGTGCGGCGCCATAGCCCGGCGTCGCGCACAGTGCTCAGGCGTTGCTCCAGGTAGTGATCGAGTGAGTCGCTCATGGGCGCAGGCCCGCACGCAGGAAGATCGGCCAGTGCACCCGTGCCGGCATGCTCGGGTTGGACCACAGGGCTTGCAGGGCCGGTGCCAGCGCGGCCAGCGGGTCCTGGCCGGCGGCGCGGGCGCGGCGGATCGCGGACCAGGTACCGAGATAGCCCAGCAGGGTGGCGCGGTCCCATTCGCGCGTGATGCGAAACTCGGGCGCCTCGATCTCGGGCCAGGGAAACGGCAGGTCGCGGTAGTGGTTGCGGATGTGCTGGCGCTCTTCCGGCCACCAGGGGGCCAAGGTGGCATCGTGAAAGTCGATCAGCAGGTGGTCCAATGCCGGGTCCTCGGCCCGCAGCACGCCGTAGCCCCAGATCGCCAGGAGTCCGTCCGGGCGCAGGACGCGGGCGACCTCGTCGTGGAACTCGGTGTGGCGGAACCAGTGCGCGGCCTGGGCGACACAGGCGAGGTCGACCGAGCCATCGGCCAGAGCACAGGCCTCGGCGGCACAGGCGACGCGGTCGATCCAGGAGTGATCCGGCAGTGTGGCCAGCAGCGATGGGGCGGCGTCCGTGGCGAAGACGTGCGAGAAGTGGGGCGCCAGGCCCCGCGCGGCCTGGCCGTTGCCGCTGGCACAGTCCCAGGCGCGCTCGTGGTGCGGGGTGTGCGCCGCCAGCCAGTCAAACAGCTCGGCCGGGTAGTCCGGGCGGTGGCGGGCGTAAGCGTTAGCCACCGCCGAGAAATGGTCGGGGAAGCCGCCGCTCACCGCCGGTCTGGCTCAGGCCGACGCGGACGCCGGCTGGTCCGATTGCGCGGGGGATTCCGGGCCGGTCTCCGGGCGCAGGCCCAGGCGCTCGAACAGCGCGAGGTCGTGGTTCTCGCCGGGGTTTGGCGTGGTCAGCAGGGTGTCGCCGTAGAACAGCGAGTTGGCACCGGCGAGGAAGCACAGGGCCTGCATCTCGTCGGACATCTCGGTGCGCCCGGCGGACAGGCGCACGTAGGAGGCCGGCATCAGGATGCGGGTGGCCGCGATGGTACGCACGAACTCCAGCGGGTCGAGGTGCTCGATGCCGTGCAGTGGCGTGCCCTCGACCTGGATCAGCTGGTTGATCGGCACCGACTCCGGGTGTTTTGGCAGGTTGGCCATCTGCTGCAGCAGCCGGGCGCGATCGCGGCGCGACTCGCCCATGCCGAGGATGCCGCCGCAACAGACGTTCATGCCCGCCTCGCGTACGTGCTCCAGGGTTTCGAGGCGATCGTCGTAGGTGCGCGTGCTGATGATGTGACCGTAGAACTCCGGCGAGGTGTCGAGGTTGTGGTTGTAGTAGTCCAGTCCCGCCTCGGACAAGCGTTTGGCCTGCTCGGCCTTCAGCATGCCGAGGGTCATGCAGGTCTCGAGGCCTTCGTCCTTGACTGCGCGGACCATCTCGATCACGCGCTCCAGGTTCTTGTCGGTGGGGTTGCGCCAGGCCGCGCCCATGCAGAAGCGGGTCGCGCCCTGGGCGCGAGCGTTGCGGGCCGCCTCCAGCACCTCGTCCAGCGGCAGCAGGCGTTCGCGCTCGATCTCGACCTCGTGGTGCGCGCTTTGCGGGCAGTAGGCGCAGTCCTCGGGGCAGGCCCCGGTCTTGATCGACAGCAGCGTGCTCACCTGGACCGCGTTCGGGTCGAAGTGCTCGCGGTGGACGGTCTGCGCGCGGAAGATCAGGTCATTCAGCGGCAGGTCGAGCAGGGCCTCGACCTCGTCGGTGTTCCAGTCGTGGCGGGGCGTGCTCATAGATGATGTTCCTTGTCGGCTTCGGCGGGGATCTCGACGTCCGTCCAGGGCTCGCGATAGATATTGAACAGGGCGTAGATCGTCCACGGCAACAGGATGGCGGCGGCGATCGCCCAGTAGGCGCGGTAGTAGTTCAGATCCGGCGGAAAGAAGGTGGCGACCCCGATCAGCAGGCCCATCAGGGCGTAGTAGCGATAGGCGGCCCACTGCGTGAAGTGGCCGACGCGGGGATCGGGGTGGTGCTTGTTCAGGGCGTAGACCAGCATCGAGCCGCCAAACCACAGTACCAGCGGCACGATGCCCATGATCGCGGCGATGATGAAACCGACCCCGACGCCCTCGCTGCTCACCAGGAACAGCGGGATGCCGGCAATCGACACGCTGATCAGGTTGCCGATATCGAACATCGACGCGGCGCGCCGCGAGCTGCGTCCGGAGACGGTCTTGGTGGCCATGGTCTACCCTGCATGCAAAAAGCAGAGCATACCATTATGGCCCCGGACCCTTCATTGCGACCCGTTTCCAGGCGGTCTCCGGCCGCGCGCTTGAGGGCCCGGGCTGCGGCCTGTGTCGACTGGCTGGGGGAGGCCCTGTACCCCGGTCAGTGCGGACTGTGCCTGGCCCCCGGTCCGGCGATCTGCGCGGATTGCCGGGCGGATCTTGCGCCGCTCGAGCACCCCTGCCCCACCTGTGCGTTGCCCCTGCCGGTCGCCGGCGTGTGCCCGGCTTGCATCCGCCGAGCGCCGGTCCTGGATGCACTGCATGCCGGCTGGGCCTATGCCTGGCCGCTGGATCAGCTGATCCTGGCCTACAAGCACGGCGCCAATGCACGGGCCGAACGCATCCTCGCGGCCCTGGCGGAGCAGGTGGCGGGCCGTCTGGTGGGCGAGAACGGCGATCTGCCCGATCGGGTGCTCCCCGTGCCGCTGCATGGCAGGCGGCTGCGCGAGCGGGGTTTCAATCAGTCGGACTACCTGGCGCGGCGTGTGGCGGGGGTGCTGGATGTCCCGCTGGATACCCGCGGACTGCGGCGCATCCGCGCGACCGGGTCGCAGCAGGCGCTGGGTCGCAAGGCGCGGCGGCGCAATGTCCACGGTGCGTTTGCCTGGGACGGTTCGAGCCTCGCCGGGCAGCATGTGCTGGTGGTGGATGACGTGGCGACCACGGGCGCGACGCTGGCCGCACTGGCCGAAGTGCTGCGCCGCGAGGGTGCCGCACGGGTGGAGGGACTGGTCCTCGCGCGCGCCTGAGGGTGTGCGCGCTCGGGATTCAGGCCCCCAGGTGGTGGTCGGCAATCATCGCCAGAAGGATGACGGCGCCCAGGTAGTGGTTGTTTTTGAAGGCGCGCAGACAGTCGGCGGGTTCGCGTTCGAAGATCAGGAACTGCTGGTAGAACATCAGCATCGCGACCACCACGAGCCCGGCGGTGTAGTAGCCACCGAACTCGGCGTGCTGGCCAACAAGATAAAGCCCCAGCCACACCAGCACCTGCAGCCCGCCGGTAATCAGGCGGTCCAGTTCGCCGAAGGCGATGGCCGTGGATTTCACCCCGATCTTCAGGTCGTCTTCGCGATCCACCATGCCATAGAAGGTGTCATACACCACCGTCCACGCCAGCACGGTTACGAACAACAGCCAGGCCACTTCGGGCGGGTGCTCGCCGGTGACGGCGGTGAACGCCATCGGCACGGCCCAGGCAAAGGCGGCGCCGAGATGGACCTGCGGGAAGTGGTGGAAACGCTTGGAGAACGGGTAGGTGCCGGCCAGTGCCACCGCCACCAGGGAATACAGGATGGTCAGTACATTGGTGAACAGCACCAGGACGAAGGCGACCACGCTGAGGGCCACGAAGGTTCCCAGCGCCTCGCGCGGGGTGATGGTGCCGAGCGCCAGCGGCCGGTCGCGGGTGCGCGCCACGTGTCCATCGAAGTCGCGGTCGGCGTAGTCGTTGATCGCGCAGCCCGCCGAGCGCATCAGCACCACGCCGGCGGCAAAGATGAAGATCAGGTAGGCCGGCGGCCAGCCCTCGGCCGCCACCCACAGGGCCCAGAAGGTGGGCCACAGCAGCAGGTAGATGCCCACCGGGCGATCCAGCCGGATCAGGCGGGCGAGTTCCCACAGGCGTTCGCGCTCGGTCATGGCGGCCAAGCTTACCAGCCTTGTGGCGCCAGGGCGCCGGGCGTCGCTCCGGCGTCCGGGGTTGCTACAGGTGCGCCTCCAGCCATCCATCCAGGTCAGCGGGCTCCACCTCGCCACGATGGGTGTCGAGGATGGTGCCTTCGCGGTCGATCAGTACGGTGTAGGGCAGGGCGCCGATGCGGTTGCCGTATTCCCGGCCGATCGCGACCGCGTCGTCCTGGCCGATCAGTACCGGGAATTCGATGCCGAAGTCGTCGACGAAATGCTGCGTGGCTGTTTGCTCGTCCACGGCGACCGCGACGATGGTAAAGCCATCCTCGCGGTTGGCATCAAAGGTGTCCTGGAACAGCGGCATCTCCTTCTTGCAGGGCGGGCACCAGGTGGCCCAGAAGTTCAGCACGATCAGGTCGCCGTCCCACTCACTGAACTGGCGTTCTTCGCCGGAGAGGTCGGGCAGGGTGAAGTCGATGCGCTGATTGCCCTGGGTCTCCTCGGCGGCAACCTCGGTGGCAGAGGTTGCCCCGGCGTCCATCTCGGGTTCCGGGTCACCACAGGCGGTCAGGATCAGGGCGCTGGCCGTGGCGACCACCACCCCTGCGAGTGTGTGCATGCGGTTTTTCATGGCGTCACCCCGATGGCGCTTTCCACGTGTGCCAGGAAGCGGTCGGCATTCAGATAGCCGACATTGCGGTAGTTGCGCAGCTCGTTGCCGTCGGTGTCATAGAAGATCATGGCCGGCGGCCCGAACAGGTTGAAGTGACGCATCAGGTCGCGGTGCTCGGAGGTGTTGTCGGTCACGTCGGCCTTCAGGAGGTGCACGTCGCCCATCGCTCGGAGCACGCGCGGGTCCTGGAAGGTGGTGCGGTCCAGACGCACGCAGTCCACGCACCAGTCGGCGTAGAAGTCGAGGAACACGGGCTGACCGTTTTCGCGGGCCCGTGCGACTTCGCGCTCCACGTCCTCCAGGCTGTCGATGTAGGTGAACTCCATCTCGGTCGGCCCGGACTGCTCGCCCGTGGCCGTCACCGCGGGCTGGTTGAACGTGGCCAGCGGGCGGAAGATGTCCTTGCCGCCGGTCGCCGCGCCGAGCATCAGCAGCACGCCGTAGATCAGGATCACCACACCCAGGCCCTTCCACAGGCTGTACCAGCCGGAGGCATTGTCCGGCAGGGTCCTTAGTGCGCCCATGTAGACGGCGGTCACGATCAGCAGGATCGCCCACAGGAACATCGCGACCTCGCCCGGGATCACCCGTTCGAGCAGCCAGATGCCGATGGCCAGCAGGCCGACCCCGAACGCCGCCTTGATGGTATCCATCCAGGGGCCGGCCTTCGGTAGCAGGCGCCCGGCGGAGGTGCCGATGACCAGCAGCGGCGCACCCATGCCCATGCTCAGCGCGAACAGCGCGATCCCGCCCAGCACCGCATCGCCAGTGTGGCTGATGTAGAGCAGCGCCCCGATCAGCGGTGCGGTCACGCAGGGGCCGACGATCAGGGCGGAAAGGAAGCCCATGATGCCGGCGCCGACGTAGGTGCCGCCTTCCTGCTTGTTGCTGATCTGCGAAAGTTTGCTCTGCACGCCGGCCGGCATCTGCAGCTCGTAGAAGCCGAACATCGACATCGCCAGCGCGATGAAGATGGCCACGAAGGTCCCGATAATCCATGGGTTCTGGAAGGCCGCCTGCAGGTTGGCACCCGCCAGGCCCGCGAATACGCCGGCGATGGTGTAGGTCAGCGCCATGGCCAGCACGAACACCAGCGAGATCAGGAATGCCTTGCGTGTGGTCAGGTTCTTCTGCCCGATGATGATGTTCGACAGGATCGGGATCATCGGGAACACGCAGGGGGTGAAGGTCAGCAGCAGCCCGAAGCCGAAGAAGGCCAGGGCCACCAGCCAGATCTGGCCGTCTGCCAGCTGGGCCGCGATGCGGTCCTGCTGGGTGACCGGTGCCGCGGCCTCGTCGTCTTCCGCAGCCCCGTCGCCGGTTTCCGGCAGGGCGTCGGTGTCGGCCTCGGCGGCCAGATCGGCAGCAAAGGAGACCGAGACCTCCTGGGTCAGTGGCGGGTAGCACACGCCGGCGTCGGCGCAGCCCTGGTAGTCGATCGCCAGCGTGATCTCGGAGACGTCATCCGCGTCGCGCAGGACCGGAACCAGGATCTCGACCTGGCCCCGGTAGACCTGGCTCTCGCCAAAGAACTCGTCTTCCTGGAGCTCGCCGTCCGGTGGGTTGACCGGCCCCAGCTCGATGCCATCGCCCTCGGCGATGCGCACATCCAGCTGCTCACGGTAGAGATAGTAGCCCTCGGCAATGTCGAAGCGCAGGATCGCCGCGTTCTGGCTGATCGCCTCCAGCGAGGCGGCAAAGGCCTTCTCCGGTTCCAGCAGGTCATCGGCGGCGCCGAGGTCGCCGGACAGGTTGCCCAGGTCACCCAGCGCGCTGCGTTCTTCCCCGGCATCTTCGTCCGCGCGGGTCTCGCCATTGCCGCTGGGCAGGCCAGGCAGCTCGATGGACACGGTCTGGAAGTGCGGCGGGTAGCACACGCCCAGGTCCGCGCAGCCCTGCGAGCGCGCGGTCAGCTCGATGCTGGTGCTGTCGGCCGCCTTGATCGGCAGCTCCACCTGCACCTGGCCGCGATAGGTCTCGACGCGCCCGAAGAATTCGTCCTCCTTGACCTCGCCATCCGGGATCTCGGCCTCGCCCAGTTCCAGCCCGTCGCTTTCGGGGGTGAAGTCGAACTGCTCGCGGTACATGTAGTACTCGTCCGCGATGTCCCAGGTCAGCCGTACCGTGTCGGCGTCGATCGCCTCGGCGCTCAGGGCGAAGGCGTCATCCGGGTCCAGCAGGTCGTCCTCGAAGAGGGCATGCGTGAGTCCCGGGGCCAGCAGGAGTGCGACCAGCAGGGTTGCCAGCCAGGTGCGCGGATTCATGAGGTGCATTGCGTTATCCAGTCCAGGTAATCGGGCAGCCCGCGTTCAATCGGCAGGGCGATGATCTCGGGTGTGTCGTAGGGGTGTTGTTCAGCCAGCTGGGTCTGAAGATCGTTCAGGCGCGCGGGCGAGGTCTTGATCAGTAGAGTGACTTCGGAGTCGGTTTCGATATTCCCTTTCCACATGTAGACCGAGCGTCCGGGCGGGAGGATATGCACGCACGCGGCCAGACCCTGCTTCACCAGGGCGCCGGCCAGGCTGTCAGCCGTGTCCGGGTCGTCGAGTGTGGTAATGACCAGCCAGGCGCGGGCGCTGGATGGCGATTGCTCATTGCTCATGTATCAGGAGTCCCGTTCGATCCGTGCGGGCTGACCCGGGCGCAGTGGAGTGTCGTCCATCGGAGAGAATTCGACCTCGACGCGGTAACCCCGCTCGGGCTCGTCGCCGGTCGGCTCCCAGCCGATGGTCGCAATGGTGCCGGAAAGACGCTGGTCGCCGACTACGACCGTAACGGTCTCCCCGGGTTCCAGGTCGGCGGCGGTGGCGGCCGGGACGGTGGCCACGGCGCGCATCGGGTCGATGGTGCCAAGGATCGCCAGGACCGGCGGCAGCAACGCCGGATTGACGTACTGCCCTGTGTTGGCGTCGATCCGCACCAGGCGCCCGCTGATCGGGGCGCGGATGGTCGCGTCCTCGAGGTCGGCGCGGATGCGGTCGCGCTGGGCGCGGGCCTCGGCCAGGCGGGCCGCGACGGTCGCATAATCGATGCGCGCCAGCTCCAGTTCGCGGGCGGCGATCAGGGTCTGGTCGTAGAGATCCTCGGCCTTGTCACGCTCGCGTTCGGCCTCGTCCAGCTCCATCTGCAGGCGCTCTATGGTGGCGCGGGCGGCGCGCAGGGCGGCATCGCCGCGTCGGGTATCCAACCGGAACAGGACGTCGTCGGCCGCGACCCGGTCGCCTGCGCGGGCCTCGATTGCCTCGATGCGGCCCGCGATCGGGGCGGTAATGCGGTGGCGCTCGCCCCAGTCGAGTTGGGCCGCGAAGCCTTCCTCGGCCAGTAGAGGCGTGGGCGCCAGGGCGAGCAGGGCCACCAGGCCACCGGTGGTCAGCAGGGATGGGGCATGGAATACGCGGGGCATGTATAGGTCTCCCGTCTGGTCGCCGGCGGGCCGGTGGCTCAAGGGTTTTCGTCGGTGGCGCGGAACGGGCTCAGCTCGTCGCGGCCGCTCAGCAGGGCCAGGCGTTCGTAGGCCAGGGCCAGTTGGAATTCGGTGCCCGCATTGAAATGCGCCGCGGCGCTTTGCTGGACCATCGAGTCGCCCAGGTCGGCCTGGTCCTCGATGTCGTACAGGTAACGCGCGCGGTCGATGTACAGCTCTCGGTAGTCCATGCGCCAGGCGGCTTCGTCGCGCTGAGTCTGCAGTGCGCGGATCTCGTCGTACAGCTCGCGCAGGCGGTTGCGCGCCTCGATGCGTGCCTCGCCCAGTTCGGCCTCGGCCCGATGGCGGGCGGCGACCGCCTGGCCGACCCGGCTGTCGTGGCGCCGGCCCTCGTATAGCGGGATTTCCAGGACCAGGCCGGCGGCGAACGGGTTGCGGTCGCCGCCACCCAGGTCGCGGTTCCACCAGCCGGATTCGGCCTCGGCGTACAGGCGCGGGCGCCGCTGCGCGCGCGAGGCCGCCACCTCGCGGCTCGCGGCCTCGACGTGGCGGCGCTCGGCCATCAGGCGCGGGCTGGTGTTGTCGAGTTCGGCCAGCAGCGCATCCAGCTCGGGCAGCTCGGGCAGATCGAGTGGCAGCATGGGGGCGAGAACGGTGCGCACGCGCCGGTCCGGGCGGTTCAGGGCCTCGGCCAGCGCGGCCCGGGTCCGGGCCTGGTCCTGCAGGGCGCGGGTACGTTGCACCCGCAGGGTCTGGTATTCGGATTCCAGGCGGAAGACCTCGATGTCCGAGACCTGACCGCGCTGGTTGCGTTCCTCGGCCCGTTCCTTGGATACGTAGGCGGCGGCCATGGCCTCGGTGTCGCGAGCGAAGGCGAGATCCGCCAGCAGCACGTCGAAGTAGCGCTCGAGGACGTGGATGCGGTGACGGGCATGGGTCAGCGCTTCCTGTTGGTGGGCGGCCTCCAGGCGCTGCTCGCTGGCGGATTCGCGCGCATGGGACTGGCCGAAGTCGCTCAGCAGCTTGCGCGCGACGATGGCGGCGCGGGAGTCGTTGCGGGTGCGGTCCTCGACCCGATCGTTGGGCTCAATCCAGCGGGCCTCGAGCCGCGCGTTCAGGGTGACGTCGCGCTCTGCCCGAGTTGCCTCCAGGGCGGCGCGGGCCTGTTCACGGTCGGCGCGCGCCTGGCGCACCCGTGGGTGCAGGGCATCGGCCCGATCCAGGGCGTCGCCCACCCGCATCGGGTTGGGTAGTGGGCCGAGGTCGGCCGCGCCGCCGGCATCCTGTGCGGTCGCCGGTCCGGCCAGGGGCCACAGGAGCAGGCTGGCCAGCAGCAGGCAAGCCAGGGGCCGCCGGCGGCCAGTGCGGGGCGAGCGGGGGTGCATCGGCGGCATCAGGCGTCGATCCTCGGAGTGAACGAGTAAGGGTTAGCGGCCGTCTTGCTCGCGCTTGAAGCGCGGGAAGTTCTGATCCTTGTAGTGCCCCTCGGCGACGAATTCGCCCAGCTGCAGGAATTCGCGGGAGTCGCGGGTGGCGCCGATGAAGCGGGCGATGGGCTCGCCCTCCAGGTTGAAGAACTGGAACACCGGTGTGGCGCGCACCCGGTAGTCGCGGGTGGCCCAGTCCATCTGGGTCTTGGTCTCGCCCTCGAAGGTGGCGATCTCGATGGCGCCCTCGACATCCACGCTAAACACCCGGAAGTGCTCGCTGAAGTATTCCTGGACCTCGGGCTGGTTCAGTACCTGGTTCTTCATGCGGTGGCAGAACGGGCAGTCGGCCATCTCGAAAAAGATCAGGATGCCTTTCTTGCCGGCCGCGCGCGCTTCTTCCAGTTCTTCGGGGAATTCGCCGAAGGTCGGGTCGAAGAAGTGGTGCTCCGGATCGCGCGGGTCTTCGACAGCGGCGGTCGCCAGGGCCGGGACAAGGAAGGCCAGCAGGGCCAGCATCAGGATTGGATTACGCAACATGAGCCGTCACTCTCCGAATATGTAGATAGCCGTATGCACCAATGACGTGCAGGAGACTGGCTTAATTCCCTTTGTCGTGCAAGGAAAAAGGGCCGGGTTCCCCGCGGGCGCCTGGTTGTTGGGGTATCCGCGCATCAGCGAGGTTCCAATCGACACCACCCGGGGCGCATGTTCCAATAAACAGGCCTGATCTGCGGAACCCCTTCGATGCGCAACCCCCTCTTTCCCCTGTTTGTCTTTCTCGGTCTAGTGCTGCTCGAGATCTTCGGCTTCGCCTGGGTAGGTGATGCCGTGGGCGCCCTGATGACGGTGGTGCTGGTGATCGTCACGGCGGCGGCCGGGCTGATGTTGTTCCGATTGCAGGGCTTTTACCATTGGCGGCGGCTGCAACAAAGCCTGGCGCAAGGGAAGGTTCCGGCGCGCGGGCTGGTCGAGGGCTGGCTGCTGATGTCGGCCGCGGTGCTGCTGTTGCTGCCGGGGTTCTTTACCGATGCCGCCGGCTTCGTGCTGTTGATTCCGCCGCTGCGGCGCTGGGCGGCGGCCGGCATCCTGCGCCGCGGCATGGTCCGCACGCGCACCGGCGGCCCTGGCGGGCCGCAGGGCGGCGGTACCATCGAGGGCGAATTCCGCCAACACGACGACCGCACCGAGGCGCCCGACGACCGGCTGGACCACGACGACCGTCGCTGATTCACGTTTCTGGCCCCGCTTTCGTAACGCGCGCTCTTGACTCGCCCTTGTGTGCCCCTATTATTAGCACTCGTCAGGGGCGGGTGCTAACAGGGTGCCTGCCCGGCAAACCAATTTTCCTGTTTGAGACATTCTATTAAGGAGTTCGCGCCATGAACCTGCGTCCTTTGCACGATCGAGTCATCGTGAAGCGTATGGAAGAAGAACGCACCACCCCCGGCGGCATCGTGATCCCGGATTCCGCGGCCGAGAAGCCGATCCGTGGCGAAGTGGTTGCGGTAGGCAACGGCAAGATCCTGGACAACGGCGAAGCCCGTCCCCTGGACGTGAAGGCCGGGGACACGGTCCTGTTCGGCAAGTACTCCGGCACCGAGGTCAAGGTCGAAGGCGACGAAGTCCTCGTGATGCGCGAAGACGACATCATGGCCGTCATCGAGGGCTGAACGCCCCGAACCGCGACCGTCTAACACGAATTTTCAGGAGTAGAACGAATCATGAGCTCTAAAGAAGTACGCTTTGGTACCGACGCCCGTACCCGCATGGCCAAGGGCGTGAACACCCTGGCTAACGCCGTGAAGGTCACCCTCGGTCCGAAGGGCCGCAACGTGGTCCTGGACAAGGCCTTTGGTGCCCCGACCGTGACCAAGGACGGCGTGTCCGTGGCCAAGGAAATCGAGCTGGAAGACAAGTTCGAGAACATGGGCGCCCAGCTGGTCAAGGAAGTCTCCTCGCAGACCTCCGACACCGCCGGTGACGGCACCACCACCGCGACCGTGCTGGCCCAGTCCATCGTCCGCGAGGGCATGAAGGCGGTCACCGCCGGAATGAACCCGATGGACCTCAAGCGCGGCATCGACAAGGCCGTGAAGGCCGCCACCGAAGAGCTGAAGAAGCTCTCCAAGCCGTGCACCGAGCACAAGGCGATCGCCCAGGTGGGCTCGATCTCCGCGAACTCCGACACCGCGATCGGCGAGATCATTGCCGATGCGATGGACAAGGTCGGCAAGGAAGGCGTGATCACCGTCGAGGAAGGCTCCTCGCTGGAAAACGAGCTGGATGTCGTGGAAGGCATGCAGTTCGATCGCGGCTACCTGTCACCCTACTTCATCAACAACCAGCAGAACATGAGCGCCGAGCTGGAAGACGCCTACATCCTGCTGTTCGACAAGAAGATCGCGAACATCCGTGATCTGCTGCCGATCCTCGAAGGCGTGGCCAAGGCCAACAAGCCGCTGCTGATCATCGCCGAGGACATCGAGGGCGAAGCCCTGGCGACCCTGGTGGTCAACTCCATGCGCGGCATCGTCAAGGTCGCCGCCGTGAAGGCCCCGGGCTTCGGTGATCGCCGCAAGGCCATGCTGCAGGACATCGCCGTGCTGACCGGTGGCCAGGTGATCTCGGAAGAGGTCGGCCTGTCGCTGGAGAAGACCACGGTGGAAGACCTGGGCCGCGCCAAGAAGGTGCAGGTGACCAAGGAAAACACCACGATCATCGACGGCATGGGGTCCAACAAGGACATCAAGGGCCGCGTCGACCAGATCCGTGCGCAGATCGAGGAAGCGAGCTCCGACTACGACAAGGAAAAGCTGCAGGAACGCGTGGCCAAGCTGGCCGGCGGTGTGGCCGTGATCAAGGTCGGTGCTGCCACCGAGATCGAAATGAAAGAGAAGAAGGCCCGCGTCGAAGACGCCCTGCATGCCACGCGTGCGGCGGTGGAAGAAGGCGTGGTCCCCGGCGGTGGCGTGGCCCTGCTGCGTGCCTGCGCCGCGATCACCAAGCTCAAGGGTGACAACGACGAGCAGACCGCCGGTATCAACATCTGCCGTCGTGCGATGGAAGAGCCGCTGCGCCAGATCGTCTTCAACTCCGGTGACGAGCCGTCCGTGGTCCTCAACCAGGTCCTGGAAGGCAAGGGCAACTACGGCTACAACGCCGCAAGCGGCGAGTTCGGCGACATGATCGACATGGGCATCCTGGACCCGACCAAGGTGACCCGTTCCGCGCTGCAGAACGCCGCATCGGTCGCGGCCCTGCTGATCACCACCGAGGCCATGATTGCCGACATCCCGAAGAAGGATGACGGTGGCGGCGCCGGTGGCGACGACATGGGCGGTATGGGTGGCATGGGCGGCATGGGTGGCATGGGCGGCATGATGTAATTCGCCGCTTTACCCGTGCATCGTTGATGTACCTAGGGACCCCGCTTCGGCGGGGTCTTTTTGTCTGACCGGTACCGTTTCCTGGGGTCCGAGTTCGGGTGCCAAATCCGCGGTTTCAGGAACCCTTAGCAGGGTTGTGTGTCTTCCGGAGTACAGCTTGCCGGAACGTCTCTGTGCGATTCGGGTTCTGTCTGTTGCAATATCGAAACAGGGCAGTCGAAAGTCACTGGATATTCGGAAATTTACGGAATGTGACGATGTTGTGATGTCGACACATAATTTGCGTTCCGATGCGTGCAAAACCCGAACTTGTGTGCCACTATCAGGGTACTGTAGGGGGCTTGGCGCAAGGAGCTCGCTGCTTTGGATTGCGGTCGCGGCGCGTACCATGGTGGTCGCGCGGTTCAACCCGGGTCCGACGTCTATTGTTTTTACAAGGAGGCTTTGCAATGAATCATAAGCTCGTTAAGAATCTTCTGGCCGCTTCCGTGGCCTCGCTGGTGCTCGGCGCCGCCGGGCAGGTTGTGGCGCAGGAACCGCCGGCCGCCAACGTGACCGACCGTAGCGGCAAGGTTGTGGTCGATCGCTCCGGTGAATGTGTGCGTACGCGCTCCTGGACGGAAGAAAACGTGAAGTTCCCGCATTGCGCGGGCTACATCGAAGAAACCGCCGAGGCCCCCGCGCCCGAGCCCGCCGCCGCCCCGGCGCCGGAGCCGGAGCCGGAATTCACCACCACCACGCTGAGCGCCCAGGCCCTGTTCGACTTTGACAGCGCAGACCTGCGTTCCGAAGGTCGTTCCGCCCTGCGTGATCTGGCCCGCAGCCTGACCTCCGACGACGCCGAGTACAGCTCGGTGCTGGTCGAAGGCCACACCTGCACCATCGGCCCGGCCGACTACAACCAGGGCCTGTCCGAGCGTCGCGCCCAGGCAGTCACCGACTTCCTGGCCAGCGAAGGCGTGCGTGAAAGTGACATCCGCACCGTCGGCTACGGTGAAGACCGTCCGACCGCCGACAACTCCACCCAGGAAGGCCGCGAAGCCAACCGCCGCGTGGAAGTGACCTCCGACGTGCGCAAGCGCGCCGACTAAGGTCGCCGGCAAGACCCTGACCGCCGGTTCGCCGGCGCGTTGGAATCAGGCCCCGCTCCGGCGGGGCCTTTTTTGTGGGCAACTCGCGGGCGCCAGTCGGCGGACCTTCGGCTCGGCCGGACGCGGAGGCGCGATTGCTGGCCCTTCAGCCTGCGTTAATGTGGCAGCCCTAGACTGGTTCCAAACACCCAAGGATCCATGATGACCATGAACCTGAATACGAACCTTCCCCGCTCCCCGTTCGGCCCGATGCTGCTGCGCTCCGGGGCCTTTTTGGTCGGCATGCTGCTGGCCACTGCGGTCGCGGCGGGCGGCGTCGAACGTTCAACGGACCTCCAGGCGCTGAGCGCCCAGGGTGATGGCAAGGCGACCGTGATCATGTTCGCGTCGAGTAGCTGTCCCTACTGTGATCGTGCCGAACAGCGTTATCTTGGCCCGATGACCGAGGACCCGGCTCTCCAGGGTGTGAACATCCGCAAGGTCATGCTGGATCGCCAGGAGGTGCGGGATTTCGATGGCACGACCAAGCTGGGGAGTGAGCTGGGTCGTGCCTACGGCGTGCGGGTGGTGCCGACGATCATGGCGTTCGATGCCGAGGGCCAGCCGGTCGGCCGTCCCCTGGTGGGCATCCCCAACGAGCAGCTCTATCGCAGCCAGATCCGGGTACGCATCGACGCCGCACGCAACGGCGCTCGCGATACTTCGAGCTAGCCGCTCGATCCCAGGCGCCCGCAGAAAACGATAAGCCCCTTCGCTTTCGGCTCAGAGCGCCAAGCCCAGGGCTCGCTCGGGTGACTTCCATGCAGATCGCCACGTCGCTTCGCTCCTCGCGATGACGAGCGGTTCAGCCCCACCGTTGGGAAGAGCTTCAAGGTGAAGCGATACTTCACCACCGAGAGCAGGTTTGAGCGCCTCCGTGAACTCCGTGTCCTCTGTGGTTAAACCGGCATGGATCTTTTCTTCGTACCTTCGTGTGCTTCGTGGTGAAAAAGGCCTTTGATCCTTAGTCCGCAGCGTCCCCCTAGCGCTCGAATCGATAGATAAGGTCCACCGACTGTTCCGTCGTCCCGGAGGCGGTCTCCACGCTCAGGTTGCGGGTCAGCTCGTAGCGCAGCAGGACTTTGGAGGTGTTGTCGAACAACCCGATGGAGTAGCGCAACAGCAGACGCGGCGAGAGATAGAGCCCCAGCGTCAGCGCGCTCTCGTCGAGCCCGCCCTCGGTGTCCAGCTCCACCTCGTCCAGCCCCAGTTCGCGCCCGATGCGTTCGGTAATCACCGCGCCCTGTTCCAGCCCGTAGGCGGCCGCCGCGGCCGCGATCATGTTGCCGTCGGATTGCGAGGCGCCGGATAGGGGGCGCCCGGTCAGCAGGTAGGACATCGCCTCGGTCTCGTCCATCGGCGGGTCCGAGATCACCCGCGAGCTCAGGTTGTCCGGCGTGCCGCGGATCTCCAGCCCGACGGTCACGTTGTATTCGCGCACGGTGCGTACCGCGCGCAGGTCCAGTTCCGGGTTCTCCGCCGGCCCCTGGAAGACCAGGCTGCCGCGTTCCACCCGCAGGTCCTGGCCGTAATCGCTGTACTCGCCTTCGGGGATCGTGATCTCGCCGAACAGTTGGGTCGGTTGCCCGGTGACCTCCTCGACATCCACCTCGCCGGCGAAGCGTGCGGTCAGGCCGAAGCCGTCGAAGCGCACGTCATCCCCCAGACGGATCCGAATGCGGATGTCGGTCTTGAGTCCCTGTGCCTCCGTGATCTCCTCCCCGAGGATGATCTCGTCGCCGGAGACGCGGATCGCTCCGGGCGGCAGATCCGGCGGACGGATGCGCGCCCAGGGCAGAAAGACCTCGCCGCGCACACGAATACCGTCGTCGGGGGTAAAGACCAGCTGCAGGTCCGGTGTAATGCGTGCCTCGGCGTCGATCCGATTGACCACCAGGAAGTCCTCGCCGGTCAGGTTCAGCTCGGCACGGGGCCCGGCGTCGCCGAGGTCCACGCGACCGTCGAGGTCGATGCCGCCGTCCCCGGACTCCAGGCGGCCGGTCAGGGTCAGCTGTTCGGCCGAGACCACCCGGGCCGTGATCTCGGGAATGACGATATCGATGCCGGCCTCGGGGATCAGGACCCCGCCGTCGCGGAACGCCACTTCGCCTTCCACCAGTGGCGCATCCAGTCGTCCGCCGAAGTCCAGGCGGGCGTTGAGCGAGCCACGCAGGCGCTGGATCTCGGGGCTCAGAGCCGCGAGCCAGGACAGGTTATCGAGGTGCGCCTCGAAGTCGCCGTCGATACGCAGGTCGTCGCCGTCCGGGCGTAGTTGGATATCGCTGCGCGCCGTCCCGCCATCCAGGAAGTCGAGCCGCAGGGAGGCGTCCACGTCGCGATCGCGCACCCGGGCGGTCAGCCGCACATCGCGGTAGGGCACCTCCTCCAGGTCTCCGTCCTCGTCGCGCACGACCAGGTGGCCATCGGTCGGGGTCACGGTCAGGTCGGCCGTCACGGTGCCATCGGCTTCCATACGGCCGCTGGCGTCAGCATTCAGCTGGCCCGCGATAGCGAGTTCCGGCGGCAGGAAGGGTTCCAGCCAGGCCAGGTCCACCGCCCGGGCCTCGGCGGCGAACTCGGCCCCTGTCGCCGCACCCCAATCCCCCTCGACGCACAGTCGTCCGTCGTCGCGTGCCAGGCACAGGCGCTCCAGCCGTGCATCTTCCGGCCCGCCTTCCAGTGCGACCGGTTCGGTCAGTTGCCAGGGGCCCCCCGCGGGTTGGTCCAGATCCAGCCGTGCGATCTGGCCGCGCCAGTGCAGGGTGTCGGGGTTCAATTCGCCTTGCAGCGCCAGATCCAGCGAGCCCAGATCCCCGGCATCGGCCGCCAGTGTCACGCGATGCCCGTCGATGCGACCGGAGGCCCCCAGGCGCAGGGTCTCCACGCGTGTGCCGTCGGCCAGCCCGAGGCCGGTCAGGCGCAGGTCGATCTCGGCCGGGGCGGCGACCTCGAGGCCGGCGTCGGCCTCCAGCTCCAGTTGCTCCAGGGAGATATCCGCGAGCCGCAACTCCGCACCGGTTCCGCGTGCCGCCACGCGCGGCCGATCGGGTTCTCCGGTGATGTGTGCGTCGAGCTCCAGTCGGCCGGCGAGGTTGGGCCAGAGCCGATCCAGCTCCGGGGCATCCAGGCGCAGTTCGAAATCCAGGGCCTCGGCCCATTCGCCGTGGGCGGTCAGGGTGTTCCGGCCCAGCGCCAGGTCCAGCTGGTCCACTCGCAGATGTTCTCCCTCCAGCTGCAGTTGGCCCTGACCGGATACGGGCTGGTCGCGCAGCGTACCCTCCAGCCGTTGGAGTTGGGCCTGCACGCGGGGGGTGCCGTCGGCGTCGAGGTGCCCCTGGCTGAGCAGGGCGAGGGCGATCTGGCCGGGGGCCTCGGCGACCATCAGCGACGGATCCAGCCCGTCGCCTTCCAGTGCGAGGTCCCAGCGCAGGCCCTCGGACCAGTCGAGATCCCCATTCAGGGCGAGCCGGGCACCTGTGTCGGTGGCGAGTTGCAGCCGCTCGATCTTGCCACCCGTCTCGGTCAGCGCGATCAGTGCATCGCCCGTGATGTCGATCCCGCGCAGTCGGGCGCGCAATGGGTCCAGGCCAAGCTGCGCGCTCAGGGCGCCGCTGGCGGGGGCGTAGTTGCCGTCCAGCACGAGTCGCAGTTGCTCGATCTGCCCGTCCAGCTCCGAGTGCAGGCGCGCCAGATCCGGGGCCTCCAGATCCAGTCCGAGGTCGAAGACGAGGCGATGATCGGGGTCGCTCAGGTCGCCCGCGAGGCCCGTGGCCGAACCGTTCAAGTCCAGCTGCGCGGTATCGCGGATCGTCAGGTGCGTGTCCTCGATCCGCGCCTGACCGTCGACCAGCCAGGCGTTCAGGCTGCCGGTGATGGGTTCCCCCTCGTAGTGCCCGGTCAGCTCGTCAAGGGTGACGCTCGCGTCCAGGGCCGCCAGAGGCGGGGTGTCGGTTCCCAGCGGCAGGGTGCCCTGCAACCGTCCCTTCAGGCGTTCGACCCCGGCATTGAACTCCACACCCATTCCGGCGGGGGTCAGGTCCTCGGCCTCCAGGGTGAGGTCCCAGTCCAGGGTGTCGACAAAGCGAATGGGCCCGGCGAGCGTGACCCGCCCGGCCTCGGAATCGATATCCAGGGCTTCGATCTCCACCGATTCGAGGTCCCCGTGCGCCCGGGTGTTCAGCACAAGCCGTGGCCAGGGCGTCAGGGTGGCCGCGGTCTGCAGATTCAGCGCCCAGTCCTCCGGAGTCCCCTGCAGGTCGAGGCGGCCGCCCTCCAGGGCGATGTCCTGTTCCGGGTCGAGGTGGTAGGTGAAGGGTTGCCACTGCGCCGCCAGTTCCAGCGCCGGGGTGGTGAACAGTTCGTGGGCGCTGGCCTGCAGGTTCAGCTCGATGCCGGCGCGCAGGTCATGTTCGAGCTGCACACGTTCGCGCAAGGCCCCGGTGATCTCCAACTCGCCACGCGCCTCGTCCGTGCCCAGGCCCTCGGCCAGGGCCGTGGGCAGGGGTGCCTGCCACTGGCCCCGCAGATGCACGGGGTAGTCGCCATCGGCCTCAATCTCGCCGGCCAGCTGGGCCCGGATCTCCGGCATGTCCAACTCCAGTTCGTGCAGTTCGATGCGCGAGCCGCTGGACCGGGCGCGGGCTGTCAGGCGGGTGATCGAGGCCAGGGGTTCGCCCGCCTGCAGGATCTCCATGTCCTCGACCCGTAGCTGATCCAGGCGCACTGCCAGCGGCAGCCGGAAGGAATCGGGCAGGGCGAAGGGTTCGTCCGCGGGTGGCGCATCCGGGTCGGGTGGTGGCAGGTCCACGCGCAGCCCGGTGGCGGCCAGTGTCCGGATGTTCAGCTCGCCGCGGAGCAGGCTGCGGGCGCTGATCCCGACGCGCCCGGCGGGCAGGTCGATCACCGGGCCGTCGGGCAGTGCCAAGTGCAACCCGTGCAGGTGCAGCTCGGTGAACAGGGTCCCCTCGACTCGGTTGATGTGCAATTCGACGGGGGCCAGGCGCTCGCCCTGTTCGACCAGCCAGCGGGTCCCCGATTCGGTCGCGAGCAGGGCCCCGAGGGTGCCCAGCAGGATGATCACCAGGGTAAGGACCGTGGAGAGCCCCCACAGTGTGCCGCGCAACAGGGGTCTCAAAGGTCCGGACCCATGGAGAAGTGGATGCGAAAGTCATCGTCCGAGTCCGGCCCGTGAGCCAGGTCCACGCGGAGCGGGCCGACCGGGGAGCGCCAGCGCACACCGACCCCGACGCCGTAGACGGGGTCGAACTCGTCCCACTCGTTGACGACGTTGCCGGCGTCGACGAAGGCCGCGGCGCTCCAGTTGCCGACGACCGGGTAGTCGTACTCGAGGCTGCCCACTACCTTGTGGCGCCCACCAATCACGTCGCCGCTGTCGTTGCGTGGCCCGACCCGCTGGTAGCCGTAGCCACGGATGCTGGCATCGCCCCCGGCATAGAAGCGCAGAGAGCTGGGGAGGTCGCTGACCGAGTCCACGTCGGTGAAGCCGGCATCCACGCGGGCCAGCACCCGGCCGGTGCCGAGGCCGCGGACCACCTTGCCGCTGGCCAGGACCTGGGCGAACGAGATGCTGGACAGGATCTCTTCGCGCGCGCCCTGAACGGTGGTCTCGAAGCGGTAGCCGCGGCGCGGGGTCATAGGTT
The DNA here is from genome assembly GCF_000381185.1 of Thioalkalivibrio sp. ALMg13-2. NCBI lineage: Bacteria > Pseudomonadati > Pseudomonadota > Gammaproteobacteria > Chromatiales > Ectothiorhodospiraceae > Thioalkalivibrio > Thioalkalivibrio sp. ALMg13-2. The sequence continues at coordinate 68,998 of NZ_KB906101.1, forward strand.
CGTCCGCTTCCATGCGGCTGATCCGGTAGGACGGGATCAGCAGGTTGCTGCGCCCGCTGTCATCCTCGCCGGCGGTGTAGTCCTCGTACTCGTAGCGCAGCCCCTCGGTGGTCTGCCAGCCGCTGCGGCGCTGCAGGACCCGGTTGGCGCCGACCTGGAAGCGATCGGACTGCTGGGTGTCGGTGTCTTCCGTGCGATAGGTGGTGAACAGGTTCAGGCGTTCGCGCAGCGGGTCGCGCAGCGGGATCTCGTAGTTGTAGCCGATCCCGGAACGCACCGGCGACGCCTCGATCTCGGCCTGGTAGCGATGGCCGATCCGGTTGGCGTAGCGATGTTCGTAGCGCAGCCGGATACGCGGGCCGATATCGGTGGAGTAGCCGATGCCGGCCTCGTAGCTATGGCGTTTGCGCGGCTCCAGTTCGACCAGGATCGGGACCTGCAGTCCCTCTGCCGCGTCGCGTTGCGGGCGCACACGGACGCCGCCAAAGTAGCCGCTGTCGTTCAGATTGCGCTGCAGCGCGATGATCTGCGCCGAGCTGTACGGGTCACCCGCCGCGAACGGCACCATGCGCTGGACGAAGTCCTCGGAGAGGATGTCCTGGTCGATGTGGACCCGCCCCACGCGGTAGCGATCGCCGGTATCCATGTGCAGGCGGATGGTCGCGCTGCGGGTGTCGCGGTCCACTTCCAGGCGTCGGGTGTGGAGATCGGCGTCGAAATAGCCGCGATCCGACGCGATCCGCGTCATGCGGTTGCGCAGGGCCTCGTAGCGATCATGGCGCAGGGTGTCGCCCTCGCGGATCTCGGTCTGGCTGAGCACGGCCTCGAAGCCGAGATCACCGGCTCCCTCGCCGGTGATCTGCAGGTCCACCTGCTCCACCGTGGTCGGCGGGCCGGGATCCAGGGTGATGCGGATATCCCAGCAGGCCTCGTGGCGTTCGAAATCGAGATCCAGCTCGGGGTCGTAGAAACCGATCGCCCGCAGGGCATCGGTGGCGCGCGCCTCGGTGTCGCGCAACACGCGGCCCTCACGAAACCCGGGCAAGTCGCAGGGGTGGCGAGCCAGGTTGATGCTGTTGCGGATATTGCTGCGCTGAGCGTCGGTACCCCCCCCGATCTGCAAGCCGGGGGTGGAGCCATCCTGCGCACCGGCCGCCCCCGGGATGCCCGCCAGTGCGACGAGCAGCATCGCAACCACGCCCAGCCCGGTGCGGGCCGGGCGGCGGACAACAGGGGCGCGGGCGTGGGTCATGAAACGATGATAGCGGTTGCGGAAAGGGGAGCGTGTCGACATCGGAACGCGCGAAATCACGCGAGTTCCCGCTGGGCCTGCACCAACGACCCTGGCGGGCTGCGGAGCGCGCCAGGGTCAGGAGGCCGGGCAGTCGACCCCGCTGCCGCGCGAGAATACCACCAGGTGGGTGAAGTCGAGGCGCAGGCGCACGTGCTCGCCGATGACGAAATTGTCGTGGCTGGGCGCCATGCACAGCACGCTGAGACCGTCCGGCAGGCGCAGGGTGTAGAGGAAGTCCGCCCCGCGGAAGGCCTTGTCGAGGATCTCGGTGCGGATGGTGCCCGCTTCGTTGTCGATCGCGATGTCGTCCGGACGCACGAGGACGTCCACGGCGGTGCCGGGCGGCAGCTGTTCCGACAGCGTGCCCTCGATCTGGCCAAAGGCGGTATCGACCACGTGTTCGGCGCAGACCATGCCGGGGATCAGCGTACCCTCGCCGACGAAGTCTGCGACGAAACGATCCGCCGGGCGATGGTAGAGGTTGTAGGCAGTGTCCCACTGGGCCACGCGGCCCTGGTGGATCACCGCGATGCGATCGGCGAAGGCGAAGGCCTCGTTCTGGTCGTGGGTCACGAGGATGGCGGTGGTGTTCTCCGCGCGCAGGATGCGCCGGACCTCGCGGGCCAGTTCGCTGCGTAGCTCCACGTCCATGCTGGAAAACGGCTCATCCAGCAACAGCAGCTTGGGCCGCGGGGCCAGGGCCCGGGCTAGGGCGATGCGTTGCTGCTGGCCACCGGACAGGGCGTGCGGGTAGGACTCGCCATAGCCCGGCAACCCCACCAGCTTGAGGAGCGAGCGGATGCGCTCGTCACGATCCTTGCGGCTCCAGTGGCGGATGCCGAAGCCAATGTTGTCGGCCACGCTCAGGTGCGGGAACAGGGCGAAATCCTGGAACACCATGCCGACCCCGCGCTTCTCCGGCGGGATCGTGCTGCGGGCATCGCTGACGCTGCGCCCGTCCAGCTGGATGCTCCCCGCCATCAGGGGCTCGAAGCCGGCGATCGCCCGCAGCAATGTGGTCTTGCCGCAGCCGGAGGGGCCCAGCAGGCAGCCGATCTGCCCCTTGGGCAGGGCCAGGGAGACCTGATGGACCACGGCGGTACCGTCATAGCCGATATCCACTCGATCGAGGGCGATCAGCGGGGTATGGGGCACCTGCAGTGTGGTTTCGATGGGCTGGGTCATGGCGTATTCGTCGTGCCTGCGGGCATGGCGAGGGGTTTTTGCGGCGATTCTTCGTCCGCCGCGCGGGTCGGGCCCTGCTGGCCGGGGCGCGAGCGGCCGATGGTCACGGACAGCAGGATAACGGGAACCAGCCCGACCAGCACGATGGCCAGGGCGGCGCTGGAGGATTCGGCCAGGCGCTCGTCACTGGCCAGCTCGAAGGCGCGCACGGCGAGGGTGTTGAAGTCGAACGGGCGCAGGATGAGCGTCGCCGGAAGCTCCTTCAGGACATCGACGAATACCAGCAGCAATGCCGTCAGCAGGGTGCCGCGCATGATCGGCAGGTGTACCCGGGTCAGGGTCTGCAGTGGACGCATCCCCAGCGAGCGGGCGGCATCGTCCATGCTCGGCTGGATCTTGCCCAGCCCGGCCTCGACCGTCTGCAGCGAGACGGCGAGAAAGCGCACGGCATAGGCGAACAGCAGGGCGAACAGCGTGCCCGACAGCAACAGGCCGGTGGACACCCCGAAGGTGTCGCGCATGAAGCCGTCCAGGGCGTTGTCGAAGGCGGCGAACGGGATCATCACGCCGATCGCGATCACGATGCCGGGTACCGCGTAGCCCATCCCGGCGACGCGCACGGCAGCCGCGGTGAAACGCCCGCCCTCCATGCGCCGCGCATAGGCGAGGACCAGGGCCAGGACGACCGCGATCACGGCCGCGGCGATGGCCAGCCAGAAGCTGTTGAAGACCAGTCGCCCGAAGGCCGGGTTCATCCATTGTTCGGTGGTCTGCACGGTCCACAGTCCGAGCTGGAGGGCCGGCAGCAGGAAGCCCAGCAGGACCGGAAACAGGCAGCCCAGGAAGGCCGCGGTGGCCTTCCAGCCGCGTAGCTGGTAACGCGGCAGGGTCGAGTAGCGGCGGCTGGTGTGATGGAAGCGCGCCTTGGCCCGCGACCAGCGTTCCAGCACGATCAGTACGAATACGAAGGTCAGCAGCACGGCCGCGAGCTGGGCCGCCGCGGCCGGGTCGCCCAGGGCGTACCAGGTGCGGAAGATGCCGGTGGTGAAGGTGCTCACGCCGAAGTAAGCGACCGTGCCGTAATCGGCCAGCACTTCCATCAGCGCAAGGGTCAACCCGGCGATGATGGCCGGACGTGCGAGCGGCAGGGCGACCCGGCGAAAGCCACCGAACGGACCGGCGCCCAAGGTGCGGGAGACCTCCAGTACGCAGACCGACTGCTCGAGGAAGGCGGCGCGGCTGAGCAGGTAGACATAGGGGTAAAGCACCAGCGTCAGCATGGCCATGGCGCCGCCCAGCGAGCGGATCTCGGGGAAGTAGTACTCGCCGTAACCCAGTCCCGTGAGTTCACGGATCAGGCTTTGTACCGGGCCGCTGAAATCCAGCATGCCGGTGTAGGTGTAGGCAATGATGTAGGCCGGCATGGCCAGCGGCAGCATCAGCGCCCACTGGAAGATCGAACGGCCGGGGAACTCGCACACGCTGACCAGCCAGGCAACCGGTACCCCGATCACCAGCACCCCGATCCCGACGCCAATCAGCAGGGCCAGGGAGTTGACGACATAGTCCGCGAGGACTGTCTCGCGCAGGTGGGTCCAGACCTCGCCGGCGGGGATGAACACGTGCCCGAAGATGACCAGGATCGGCAGGGCGAGTGTCAGCGCTACGACGATGGCGACCGCCGACCACGGGCTGAACGGCAGGCGCTGGCGAACCGCAGGATTCGCAGGCGTCGCGGGCGGGTTGGTGGTCTGGGCGGTCATGGATTGCGAATAATAAAGGTTCTTGTTTCGAATACCACTATGGCCGCCTTGTGACTGGCGGATTGTCGAGGCCATGTGCCGCGACCCCGGTCGCTACACCGCGCCTTATGCCAGGCCCTGTGCCCTCCCCGCGTTCTGTGGTGCCCAACAGAACGCCCCCGGAGGACCGGGGGCGAGAGTGAGTGGGGTGTCGTGGACGAGCATCAGCGCCAGCGGACGCGGTCCATGATGCGTACGGCCTCGGCGTTGTGGTTGCCCAGACGGTAGAGCTCGATGTCGTCGGACTGGAATTCGCCGAAACTCTGGAGGATGTCGCTGGCCGGTACGTCGTCGCGGATCGGGTATTCCTGGTTGACCTCGGCGTACCACTCCTGCGCCTCGGTGGAGGACAGGAATTCCAGCAGGCGAATCGCGTTGTCCCGGTTCGGGGCATGCGCGGTGACGCCGGCACCGCTGATGTTCACGTGGGTGCCGCGGCCGTCCTGGTTGGGCCAGAACACCCCGATCTGCTCGGCGACTTCGCGATCACGGCCCTCGCCGTCCAGCATCAGGCCCAGGTAGTAGGTGTTGGCAATCGCGACGTCGCAGACCCCGTCGGCCACGGCGCGGATCTGATCGCGGTCACCGCCCTGCGGCTGGCGCGCCATGTTGGCCACGATCCCGGCGGCCCAGTCCTGGGCGGCCTCGGCGCCCTCGGTGGCGATCATCGCGGCCACCAGCGACTGGTTGTACACGTTGCTGGAGGAGCGGATGCAGATCCGGCCCTCCCATTGCGCGTCGGTCAGGGCCTCGTAGGTAGAGAGTTCCGCCGGGTCCACGCGGTCCTTGTGGTAGAGGATGGGGCGCGCGCGCGACGACAGGCCGAACCACTGTCCGTCCGGGTCGCGGTAGCGCTCCGGGATATTCTCGCGCAGCACGTCCGATTCGACCGCCTGCAGCACGCCGGCCTCGCTGGCCTGGTGCAGACGCGCCGCGTCCACGGTGATGAAGAGATCGGCGGGTGAGTTGCGACCCTCGTGGCGCAGGCGCTGCAGCAGACTGTCCGCCCCGCCGGTCACCAGGTTGACCGGGATGCCGGTCTGATCAGTGAAGTCGTCCAGCAGCGGCTTGATCAGGTTTTCCTGGCGCGCCGAATAGAGGTTGACCTCGTCCTGGTCGGCGGGGCTGCAGCCGACCAGGGGCATGCTGACGGCGATGGCGGCGGCCGTGGCGATCAGCCAGGCAAACGGGCGAAAGTTCATGGCGAGCGATCCTCGTGTGGATTCATGCGGCGGACAGCCGTGTAGACGAGAACGATTGTTATTTGTGTTCTCATCCAAGTCAATACCCCGCGACCGGTACGTGGCATGGGGTGGCCTCCCCGGGTCGCAACGCTGATACGCTTGGCACATGGACAAGCCCCTGCCCGAATCCCCCGCTCGCCTGTCGCCGCCGCTGGAGCAGGAGGTCCGCGATCTGCTGGCCGAGCTGGACGAAAAGCTCGCCTGGCCGGACACCTTCCTGGCGTCGACCCCGGCCCCGTTCGCCTTCAGTCACTACCTGGTGCAGACAGTGCGTCAGCATCCGGGGTACCTGCTCGAGGCGCTGGATCCACACGGCCAAATACCGGCGTGTGACGATGCGGACTTCGAGCGCACGCTGCAGGCGCGCCTGGAGGCCGTGACCGACGATGCCGGGCTGCGTCACGCGCTGCGCGAAACGCGGCATCGCGAGATGATCCGCATCGCCTGGCGCGACCTGGCCGGGCACGCCGACCTCGACGAGGTCATGCACGACCTGAGCCGTCTGGCCCGCTCCCTCATTGAGGGTGGCCTGCAATGGCTGGACCGCCATTTGCAGGAGCGTTACGGCCAGCCGCGCAGCCCCGCGGGCGAGGCCCAGTCCATGGTGGTCCTGGGCCTCGGCAAGCTGGGTGGCAGCGAGCTCAACTTCTCCTCCGATATCGATCTGATCTTCGCCTTCGAGGAGGCGGGGGAGACCGATGGCAAGCGCGTGATCGAGAATCAGGAATTCTTCCAGCGCCTGGGGCGCCAGCTGATTGCGGCGCTGTCGGACGTGACTGCGGACGGCTTTTGCTATCGCGTGGATATGCGCCTGCGCCCGTTCGGGGATTCCGGACCGCTGGTGATGCACTTCGACGCGATGGAGGACTACTACCAGGCCCACGGCCGCGAGTGGGAGCGCTACGCCCTGATCAAGGCGAGTCCGCTGGCGGGCGACCCGGACGCCGGCGCGCGCCTGATGCGCCGGCTGCGCCCGTTCATCTACCGGCGCTATCTGGACTACGGCACGCTGGCCAATCTGCGCGAGCTGAAGCAGATGATTAACGACGAGTCGGCGCGGCGCGGTCGCTTCGAGGACGTGAAGCACGGCGAAGGCGGGATCCGCGAGATCGAGTTCATCGCGCAGTCGTTCCAGTTGATCCGCGGGGGGCGCGACCAGGGGCTACAGCGGCGTGACCTGCTGGGCGTGATGACGGCATTGCAAGAGCGCGACCTGCTGCCCGGCTACGCCGTCGAGCAGCTGGAACGTTCCTATCGCTTCCTGCGTCGGGTAGAAAACCGTCTGCAGATGCTGAATGACCAGCAGACCCACCGTCTGCCCTCCAATGGTCAGGACCGGCATCGACTGGCGCTGTCGCTGGGGTTCGACGACGAGGCGGCCTTCGAGATGGCGCTGTTGCGCGAGCAGCGGCGGGTGCATGCTCACTTCGAGCAGGTATTCAGTGCGCCGCAGCGCGCGGACGGCGAGGCCATGGAGGCCTCGCCCGAGACCGGGCGCGAGCAGCAGCTCAATCGTCTGTGGCAGGGCTCGCTGCCGGAGGCGGATGCCCGGGCGGTGCTGGAGGCGATGGACTTTCAGGATGCGGACGAGGCTCTGCGCGGGATTGCCGATCTGCGCGAGAGTCCGGGCGTGCGCGCGATGAGCGTGACCGGGCGCCAGCGCCTGGACCGCCTGATGCCGTTGCTGATCGGGGCGATCGCGGAGATGGACGCGCCGGATGCCGTATTGCCGCGGGCGCTGCAGATGGTGCGCACGATTGCCCGGCGCTCGGTGTACCTGTCGCTGCTGGTGGAGAACCCCCTGGCGCTGTCGCAGCTGGTCAAGCTGGTGGCCGCCAGCCCGTGGATCAACGAGCAGTTGACCCGCCACCCGGTGCTGCTGGACGAGCTACTGGACCCGCGCGCGCTGTACGCGCCGCCCGATCGTGACGGGCTGCGCGAGGAGCTGGAGGCCGAGCTGGCGCAGTTCCCCGGGCAGGACCACGAGCAGATGCTGGACCGGCTGCGCCAGTTCAAGCAGGTGCAGACGCTACGCGTGGCGGCCGCCGACATCATGGGCTTTCTGCCGCTGATGAAGATCTCCGACCATCTGACCTGGCTGGCCGAGGTGCTTCTGGAGCGGGTGCTGCAGCTGGCCTGGGACAAGATGGTGGAGCGCCACGGCGAGCCGCAGTGCGGGGCCACGGATGCGCGCCGCGTCGCGCGCTTTGCGGTGATCGGGTACGGCAAGCTGGGTGGCTTCGAGCTGGGCTATGGTTCGGATCTGGACGTGGTGTTCCTGCACGACAGCGAGGGCGACGAGGCGCAGACCGCGGGGCCCAAGGTGATCGACAACACCGAATTCTTCGCCCGCGTCGCCCAGCGGGTGGTGCACCTGCTGGGGGCCTTTACCCCGGCGGGCCGCCTGTACGAGGTGGATACCCGGTTGCGGCCCAGCGGGACCGCGGGTCTGCTGGTCAGCGGCTTGCAGGCGTTCCGGCGTTACCAGGACGAGTCGGCCTGGACCTGGGAGCATCAGGCGCTGGTGCGTGCGCGCTTCGTGACCGGGGATGCCGAACTGGGCGAGCAGTTCGATGCCCTGCGTCGCGAGGTGCTGACTCGTGAAAGGGATACCGATGCACTGCGCGCCGAGGTGGTCGAGATGCGCAACCGCATGCTGGCCGAGCACGCCTCGAAGCGGGGCCACGGCTTCCATCTCAAGCGCGACCGCGGCGGTATCACTGATATTGAATTCATGGTTCAATACTGGGTTTTGGTATCCGCTCACGATCATCCCGCCGTGTGTGACTGGCCGGACAAGATCCGCACGCTGGATGCGCTGGGGCGCGAGGGCGTGATCGACGCGGCGTTGAGCGAGGCGTTGGCGGATGCCTACCGCGATCTGCGCAACCGTATCCACCGCCTGACGCTGGCGGGCCTGGACGCCCGGGTCGAGAAGCCCGACGACGAGCTCTGCGCCGTGCGCGATGGCGTGATCGAAGCCTGGAATGACCTGTTCGGCGAGCCGAAATCGGCCGCGAACGAGACTACATAGAGGAACTAGACGATGTCGATGGCCGACCGCGACGGGGTGATCTGGCTGGACGGGCAGATGGTGCCCTGGCGCGAGGCGAAGACCCACGTGCTCACCCACACGCTGCATTACGGCATGGGGGTGTTCGAGGGCGTGCGCGCGTACAAGACCGAGCGCGGCCCCGCGATCTTCCGCCTGCAGGACCATACCCGGCGGCTGTTCAACTCGGCCAAGATTCTCGGCATGACCATCCCCTATGCCGCCGAGGTGCTGAACGATGCCCAGATCGCGTCCGTGCGCGACAACGGGCTGGAAAGCGCCTACCTGCGTCCGATGTGCTTCCTCGGCTCCGAAGGGATGGGCCTGCGCGCCGACAATCTCCTGGTGCATGCGATGGTTGCGGCCTGGCACTGGGGCAGCTACCTGGGCGACGAGGGCATCGAGAAGGGGATTCGCATTCGCACCTCCTCTTTCAGCCGGCACCACGTCAACGTGACCATGTGCAAGGCCAAGGCCAACGGCAACTACATGAACTCCATGATGGCCCTGCAGGAGGCCACCCGCTGCGGCTACGACGAGGCCATGCTGCTGGATACCGAGGGCTACGTGGCCGAGGGCAGCGGCGAGAACATCTTTATCGTGCGCGACGGCGTGCTGTTCACCCCGGACCTGACCTCCGCGCTGGACGGCATCACCCGCCGCACGGTCATCGAGCTGGCGCACGAGGAGGGCCTGGACGTCATTGAGAAGCGCATCACCCGCGACGAGGTGTACATCGCCGACGAGGCCTTCTTTACCGGTACCGCCGCCGAGGTGACTCCGATCCGCGAGGTCGACGACCGCCCGATCGGCTCCGGCACCCGCGGACCCATCACCGAGCGCCTGCAGTCGCGCTACTTCGATGTGGTACAGGGCCGGGACAGCCGCCACGAGGGCTGGCTGACCTTCGTCTGAGACGCCCAATTTTCCGTCAACCGGATGCGAGAAAAACCATGGTGAACCCCGATACCGCCCACCACCAGGATCAGTACCCGACCGCGAACGCGCAGACCGAAATCACCGTCACGCGCAAGGACCTGCCGCTGCACTGCCCCACGCCGACGATGGCGCTGTGGTCCTCGCACCCGCGCGTCTTTCTCCCGATCGACGAGGCCCCCGACGGCCGCTACCTGTGCCCCTACTGCGGCACCCAGTTCATCCTGAAAGACGACGACTGAATTGTCAGGTCTTCTTGATCTGATATCCAAATCCCACCGCTCCAATTGACTCGGGGGAGTGGGGCGAAAGCCGTATGGCCAAAATCCTCGTAATCAAACACGGCGCCTTCGGCGATGTTGTCCAGGTGGATGGAGCGCTACGTGATATCCGGAAGCATCACCCGGGCGATGAACTCGTCGTGTTGACGACGCCGCCGTACCGATCGATCTTCGAGCGCTGCCCACACGTGGATCGCGTGTTGACCGAAACTCGGCCCAAGGCGCGTGAGCCCTTGCGATGGTGGTGTCTGGCGCGGATGCTGCGGGGTGAGCGTTTTGATCTCGTCTACGACCTGCAGAATTCCAGCCGAACGTCGATCTATCGCCGCTACATCCTGAATCGCGCCGCTTGGGTTTTCGGCGAGCGCAAGCGTGGCGAAGAGTCGGCCCTGTCCGCCTTCCAGCGACAGCTTGCGAGGGCAGGGTTGGACACGTCCCATACCCTTGAGCCCGACATTGGCTGGATGGCGGATGAAGTCACGCCCATCCTTCAGGCAGGTGGCGTGACCGGAAAGTACCTGGTTCTTATCCCCGGATCCTCCGCTAGCCATCCCGAGAAACGCTGGCCCTATTACTCGACCCTGGCAGCCGCGATCGCCAACCGGACGGACTATCAAGTTGTCACTGTCCCCGGGCCCGATGAGATCGAGCTCTGCCGATCGATATCCGCGACGCCCTTGTTGGGCACTAACGACGAGGTGCTCGACTGGTTCAGGTTGGCGGGTGTGATGCGGGGTGCCTCCTATGTGGTCGGGAACGACACTGGGCCGACGCATGTTGCGGCCTGTCTCGGCAAGCCCGGGCTTGCCTTGTTCGGGGCGCATGCATCGCCCGTGCGTACGGGGCTGTCCCGCGCCAACTTCCGGGCTATCGAGGCGGACGACCTGAAGGAACTCCCGATGGAGACCGTGTTGCGGGAAGTGCTCGCGGACCTTCGGCCCGCCTAGCTTTTGTAGTCCGAATAGGATTTTTCCTCGACAATCGCCGAGTTGCAGAGTGTATTAACGGCCTTTTTGATCCGGGCGCGCTCGTCGTTGGTGATGTACACCGACCGCGCCAGCTGTACGAAGCGTTCACCGAAATCCTTTTTCGCTTCACATTCGCGGATCTCGTCCTCGATGTCCCATAGCTTGGAGTTCACTTCGCGCAGGTCCCGCTCGAGCTCTTGGACCTCGGGGCTGTGCAAACCGGCTTGCACCCAGGTCTCCTGGAGCACATTCAGCTCATGGCGAATGTTCCGGAGTTTCTCGGCATCGCTGATGCGCTCATTCTTGATCTTCAGGATCGTGATCTTGTCCAGCAACTCGCCTGCGCCTACTTCGATCGTGACTGAACCTGCTTGGTTTTGCATGGGACCCCCGAGTCATTTGCATCGGTAATTATCCCCCAGGGTTGTATGCCGTGTCATGGTGCGGCTCGGCGGCCGAGCTGCTGGGTCACGCGAGTGCCAATTTGCGCTAAGATCACGCGCCTTCGGATGGGGGTGGGCATGACTTTTCTCGGTAAGGCACTTGGGGGCGATTCGGCGGATAGCGCGCAAGAGCGCTGGATCTTCGGTCTTGTGCTGGGGTTGGTGGGGCTGGCCTTGTTTGTTCTGCCTTTTGGGACGGGGGCATTTTTCCCACTGGCGGCACTCTCTCTCGCCGGTCTTGTTTTGACCGCTCTCAGGTTGCCCGGCTTGTGGGCGGAGCGCTGGATCCGCTGGGCATTGCTGCTCTTGTTGGCGCTCTGGGTGCCGCAGTTGGTGTCACTGACCGTGGCGGTCGATTTCGACCGAGCCCTCCGGACAGCCCTGACCTATCCATTGTTCGCGATTGCGATACTTCCTCTGCTGTGGGTTGCCCGTCGCCGTGATGTGGCTACACCCCTGTTATACGTTGTGCTGGCGCTGGCCGTATTCTGGTCGCTCGACGGGGTTTTTCAGTTTGTTACTGGTGCAAACGTGCTGGGCTATCCGTACAACGGGCGCCGGATCGACGGTCTGTTTCACCCGAACATGCGCCTTGGCATTGTGCTGGCCCACTTGCTTCCGTTCGTCCTGGAGGCATCCCGCCGGTTGGCTTCTCGCAATCGCCTGGCCGCGGTATTGCCCCTGATCGTGGTCATCGCGATTCTCCTCTCGGGTTCCAGGGCTGCCATGCTGGCGACATTGATCACGCTGGTTGCCTACGGCGCCTTTCTGATCTGGTTCTACCGCTTGCGAATTAGGACCGTGTCAGCCTTCGCCCTGGTGCTTGTGCTGGGCGTCGCGTTGGCGCTGTGGGTGTCACCGGAAACCCGGGACCGGCTGGTGGTCATCTCCAAGATGTCCGAGTTCAGTCTTGAGGGTCTGGATCAGGCGACGGCGAAGCGCGGGACGATCTGGCTTGCTTCCTGGCGCGTGGCGATGGATGAGCCGATCCTTGGCGTGGGTGTGCGAGGGGTCGAGCCGGTGGCGGAGGCGCGAGGCTACTCTGACATGCCATTCGCGCATATCCATCTGTATTTTCTTGATGTCCTGGTCTCGACCGGGGCTGTGGGATTGTTCGCCTACCTCGCGGCATTGCTAGGGATTCTTTCGGCGTTGTGGCGGCGTGCGAGAGAGCATGGGGCCGTTGATTCTCCTGATGTTCTCGTAGCCGGTGTGGCGATCTTTGTGGCTCTTAACCCCATCAACGTCCACTGGACTGTCTACAGTTCATACACGACAGCGGTTCTCTGGCTGGTGGTCGCTCTCGCGCTGGCACCGCTCATTCAATCAAGCAATCAGAGGCCCGTGCCTGAGCGCGGCGGCGAGGGGATGGGTGAGAGAACCGGGCCTGGCGCGGGTGGCCACCAAGAATGAGCAGCGCCTCCGACTGGCGTGATCGCGTGTGACCAACATGTCCACCCTCTGAGTCCGGCTTGTCTTAAAGAAGCTCTCGGTAGACGTCGAGGGTTTGTCCTTGCATCTCGTCGAGCGTAAACCCCCTAAGATGCGCTGGCCGCGGGGCGGAGCCTTTCAGCCAATCAGATATCCTGTCTGCTGCCAGTTCGGGCCTGCATGGCGGGATTGTTCCCTCGGCGAACAAAGCGGCCATCTGCTCACCCACGCCTCCGTGATCGTAGGCAATCACGGGTCGCCCCAGGGATAGAGCTTCGAGCGAGACCCGGCCAAAAGCCTCTGGCTCGCGCGAGAGCGAAAGTACCGCGAACGACATCGCCATGATCTCCCGAAGATCGGAACGCTGTCCCAGCCAGGAGATGTGGGATTCCAGTCCCCGTTCTTGGATTTCCTGGCGCACTTCGGCTTCGTAGCGCTGGCGGCGTCTTTCCGTTCCTCCCACAACAAGGCCATGGACGTGGAGGTTCCGCTTGATTAGGGAATCCATGACCTTCACGAAATCCAGTTGCCCCTTCCATCGCGTGATGCGACCGGGGAGCGTTATAAGCGCTCGATCGCGGGCGTGCGCCGGAAGGGTTTGGAAGAAGCCCTCAATCCAGTCATCGCCTGGCTTATGGCCATAAGGGAACTCACTGGGATCCACGCCTCGATGGATGACGCGAATACGTTCTGTCGGGCATGCCGGAAAGTGCTTCTGAATGTAGGCCGAGATGCTCGTAGAGACGGCAATGACGCGGTCCCCGCGGGTCATAATCGAGCTGTATCGGCCGGGGCTGTAAAACCCGTGGAAGGTCGTGACCAGGGCCGGGCGTTCAGTCCGGGGCATGCCCTGTAACGCGCGCCATACGATCCATGCGGGTACGCGGGAGCGGACGTGTACCAGGTCTACTTCCTGTTCGCGTATGAAGTTGCGCAGCGGGCGCACCAGGCGCAATGACCGCAGGGACTTTTTGCCCACCGGCCAGGTGAAGTGCTGGCTCCCTTCGGCTTCCAGCGAAGGAGCCATGCTGCCCCCGCCGGACATGACCAGGGAGCGTTCTCCTGCAGCCTGGATGGCACGAGCCATTTCCAGGGTACCGCGTTCCACGCCGCCGGATTCCAGGGCGGGCAAGACTTGCAGAATAGTTGCCATGGGGCTGGCTTCCTCGTGGAGTAGTGCGTTTCTTTGCGCTAATTGTTCTGGTGCCCGAGGTCGGGTCTAACTCAGGTACAGGATCGAGTTGGACCGTGAGCGGCTCTGGATTTGGTAACCATGCTCCCGAAGCAGGGCCAGGACGTCTTTTTCCCAGATGTGCCCGTGACAGCTTTCTATAACGATGCATCTAGGATGCAGCGATGGAGCCGCGTCCCGGAAAAACGGTTCCAGGGCCTGGTACTCGTATCCTTCGATGTCGATCTTGAGGCCGTCGATGCGTTCGATTCCGGCATTGGTGAGTACATCCAGAAGGGGCTCGGTCTGGACCTCAACCGTGTTGCCCCGTGACTGTTCCGACGGATTGAGCGAGGCGGAACCCAGTCCTTCGGCCAAGTGCAGCATGGCGGTACCGTTTGGGCCAATGGCCAGCGGGAGGGCTTGAATTGCCTCGGCAAAGCGATTGCATTCCAGGTTGAACAGAAGTCGACGGAATGTCGGAGGGTTGGGCTCAATGGCTAGGACCTGGCGTGCCCCGGCGGCCGCCACGTGCAGGCTGTAGTACCCGGTGTTGGCGCCGATATCGATGAACGTGCCGTCATCGCATGCGTTCGCGAGATGCTCCAGTTCCTCGCGGTCGTAGACCTTCGATGAAAGGAGTATTTTCGCGTCGGTGACATTGTCCCGAACGTTGAGCCGATACCGGATGCCTCGTCGTTCGATATCGACGGTGGTTGGAAGGCGGCTGTTCCAGAATCTTCTGAGCTGGCGCGACAACGTGCCTCGTGCCAGCCCTAGACGCACGATCCAGAGTAAGGCGTGGGCAAACCCCTTGGGGCGATATGTGCCAAACGGGGTTGTATCAGGGTCCGATAAGGGCCCGTCTGAAGGTGTCATGGCGTTGGCCTGGGTAACGGTGGATCTTTGGGGGGTGCGATATCGGAATTGTCGCCAGTCTAGCAGCCTGTTTGAACGCTGTTTTTTGTGGAATCCCCCTGGTTTGCACTACACTGTGCGGCGTTGTTGAATTTAGTGGAAAAAGAAATGGATACCGCCGCTGAAGTAGCAAGTCAGGTCGAGGCGTCGCTTCGGCGCGCGCGGTCGGAGGCGTATCCGTATCGGCGGTGGTATCCGCAGGCGATACTGCCCGAGGCGGCGGCGCGCGCGGTGGAGGCGCTGCCGTTCGAGCCGCCCGCGATTGGTGACACCGAGGGCAAGCGTGAGACGCACAACAGCTCGCGGCGCTTCTTCGACGTCGAGAACCGGCGGGCCTCCGATGTGTGCGAAAGCGTTGCAGCGGCGTTCGAGAGCCCGCAGGTGCTGGATGCGATCTACGAGGTGTGCGGCGTGGACGTCAGCGGCAACTACCTGCGCATCGAGCATTGCCTGGATACCGAGGGTTTCTGGCTGGCACCACATACCGATCTTGGCGTGAAAAAATTCACCATGCTGCTGTACCTGTCCACCGACCCCGGCTACGAGAGCTGGGGCACGGACGTGTACGTGGACGCGGACACGCACTACGAGACGGCGCCGGGCACATACAACAGTGCGTTGGTGTTCGTGCCGGCCGACAACACCTGGCATGGCTACCACCTTCGCCCCCTGGAAGGTGTGCGACGCTCGTTGATCATCAACTATGTGACCGAAGAGTGGCGCAACCGCCACGAACTGGCCTCTCCCGACACACCTGTGCAGCGCCGCGTGCCGGCGTGACCGCAGGCCAGGCGACGAACGCTTCATTGTGACCGAGGCTTACTGCTGGACACTGACGACCGGCGAGGCCGGGATGACCAGTCAGGTCCGTGGCCTGGCCGAAGCCGTGGGGCTGCCCTACGAACACAAGACAGTGGGGCTGCGTCCGCCCTGGCGCTGGATGCGCGGTTCCTTCGCGCCCGGCGTATTGCGAGGGCTCACATCCGATAGCGATTCCCTGGCGCCGCCCTGGCCGCGCCTCTTGATCTCCTGCGGGCGCCGCAGTGCCACGGTGGCCGTGGCACTGCGGCGCGCCAGCGGGGGTGCCATCATGACCGTGCATATTCAGGATCCACAGATCGCCCCGCGGCATTTCGACTGGGTGGTGCCGCCGCGCCACGATGGGCTGACCGGCCCGAACGTGATCGCGACGCGCGGCGCCCTGCACCGGGTGACGGCCGAGCGGCTGGAGGCGGCGCGTGCGGACCTGGGGGATGCCTGGGCTGCGTTTCCCCGGCCCTGGATCGCGGTGCTGATCGGGGGTGCCACCCAGCGGGGAGATCTGGGCCAGGAGCGGCTGGATGCCCTGATCCGTGACCTGCGTTCGGCGGCCGGAGCCTCTGGGGGTAGCGTGCTGGTGACCCCTTCGCGGCGTACGGGCGAGGCCAGTACCCGACGACTGGTGGAGGGGTTGGCGGATGTCCCGGGGTTTGTCTGGGGCGGGCAGGGAGAGAACCCCTTCATGGCGATGCTGGCAACGGCCGACCACATCGTGGTCAGTGCCGATTCTGTATCCATGGTCTCGGAAGCGGCGGCGACCGGTGTGCCGGTGTACACGGTGGCCCTGGGGCCACTCGGTCGTCGCCTGCAGGCCTTCCATTCCGCTCTGGAGGCGGAAGGGGTAACCCGGCCATTCACCGGCGCGCTTGACCAGTGGGCCTACACGCCAGTGAATGACACGCCGAAGGTGGCGGCACATATCCGCCGCGAACTGGGGCTAGAAGCTGGTGCCGCACCAGAATCCGTGTCTCTCTCGCCGTGATTTCTAGGTGGGGTGTCCACGGGGTTTTCCGGAAGTGTCAATTTTTGGCTTGTGGCCACGAAAACTGAGGGCCGGAGAAAAATACCAGCTCCAAAATTGGACAGTCTATCCGCTTGTGTCCAATAGAGAGGTCGTACGGGGGCGCTTCGGAGCCACCCGGGCTACTTTTCGGCTCGTTCCGGGTAGAAGAGGTAGTCCTCCTCTCCCTCGATCAAACCCTCGACGGGGCGCTTTTCTCCTGACCTTTCGATCACGGCGGCTCGATAGCCGAGGTTGGTTAGGAAATCGAACACTGTCTCGGGTTTGTACCCCATACGTGCGGTGGAAGTGGAAATCAGCTCACAGTAGACATGAGGTTGAAGCTCTTTCAAGGTCTTTTCTGCGCCCTGGAGGATCTGGAATTCGGCCCCCTCCACGTCCATCTTGACGAAGTCGAGGCGCGCTAGCCCCTGCTCGGCTACATAGGCATCCAGGGTGAGGGTTTCCACGGGCTCCACGATGTAGTCTCGCCGCACCTCGTCGCCAAAATGCGCAAGTCCGATACCCAAGCGCCCGGATTCCTTTATGGGAATGCTTAGCTTCATGTGCCCCGCCTGATTTGAAAGCGCGCGTGATTCGATATGGACGTTTTGGAATCTATCGACCACTCGTTCGAGGATGGAGCGAGTGTATGGTACCGGCTCGAAGCAGTGGACCATGCAGCTGCCGTTGTGGATCACGGCGAACTCTTTGGCCAGATAGCCAAAGTGTGCGCCAACATCAAAGATTACCCCTCCCTCGGGAATGAAGCCTGCAAGGCGACGTACTCGTGGGCGCTCCTTGGGGTTCTGGCGGGCCTTGAGATAATGCAGCCACCAGGCAAAGCGCTGGCGCCAGTGGGAGTAAACAGCCTCTTTGGGCAATTCCATCGCTTCGTTATCCATTAGGGTTTGGGTAAGGAGTACGGCCAGCACCTTTGCGGGTGAGTGCCGGAGTTGGAGCCTTCCGGAGGGGCTCTTGCAATGGCCCGGGCAGTATAACGGCAGGCGGCTCGCCATGATCATTGTGGCTGGCTTATTGTCTCCTGCTCGGAGGCAGCCTTCGAGATTCCACGCTAGGGCGCGTAGGGGTCGGGCAGGCCCGTGCGTTTCTTGAAGCGCTTGTGGGTCCAGAAGTACTGCCCCGGGGCATCCATCACGGCTTCTTCGATGATGTGGTTGATGCGCAGGGTGTCGGCGTGGGCGTCCTCGGTGGGGAAGCCCTCTACCGGGGGGTGGATGGTCACGACGTAGTGGCCGTCTTCGCGCCGGTAGCCGAAGAACGGGAGGACCGGGGCGCCGCTGACCCGGGCGATGCGATGCGTGGCGGTCTGCGTGTTCGCGGGTTCGCCGAAGAACGGGACCAGCTCGGTCTGGCGCCCGCTGGTGGCCTGGTCGGGTGCATACCACACCGGCATGTTCTCGCGCAGGGTGCGCAGCAGTCCCTTGACGTCGTCGCGTGCGATCACGCCGGCCGTGTGGCGGTTGCGATTGACCTTGAACAGGTAGTTGATCAGCGGGCGTTCGCTGGGGCGGTACATCGCGGCAAACTCCCGGTGCAGCGCCAGCAGGCGCCCGCAAAGCTCGAGTGTGGTGAAATGGGCGCTGACCAGCAGGGCCCCCTTGCCTTGCTCCAGTGCCTTGTCCAGATGTTCCAGCCCGTGGATTGTGTAATGCCCCTTGAGTTGCGCGTCGCGTCCCCACCAGGCCATGGCTATTTCCAGAACACCCATTCCGGCCGCCTCGAAGTGCTCGCGCAGCCACTGTTCGCGCCGTTCCGGCGGCTGGCCGGGAAAACACAGTTCGAGGTTGGTGCGGGCGATCGCGCGGCGCTTGCGGCCGTAACGGTAGAACAGCCGCCCAATGCCGCGCCCAAGCGCTTGTTGCCAGCGGATGGGCAACTGGATGACCAGCCGAGCCAGGCCGATCACCGCCCACATGGGCCAGGTGGCGGGGCCTCGGGGCGGGCGTTCGGTCGCGCTCGGATGTTCGGGGCGGGCCGTCACGGATCGGAGTCTCCCTGCGAATGACCCGCGTAGTCTACACGGCGCTGCTTGCGTTGCTGACCCCCTTGCTGCTGATCCGCCACGGACTGCGCAGTCGTCGGGCATCGGTGCGTGTGCGCCCGGGCGAGGTGATGGGGTGGGCCCCTCCGCCGGAGCCGGCGGAGATCTGGATCCATGCGGTTTCGGTCGGTGAAGTGCTGGCGGCGGAACCGCTCATTCGCCAGCTCCTGGCGCCCGGCCCGCGTCGCATCCTGGTAACCACGACGACGCCAACCGGCGCCGCGATGCTGACCGAGCGGCTCGGCGACCGCGTCATGCATCGCTTCATGCCACTGGATCTGCCCTGGCTGCAGGGGCGCTTCCTGCGAGCGCTGCGGCCGCAGTGCATCGTGGTGATGGAGACCGAGATCTGGCCGAATATGCTGGCGGCGGCCCGGAGGATGGGTATCCCGGTCGTGCTGGCGAACGCCCGTATGTCCGGGCGTTCGGCTCGGCGTTATGCGCGGCTCCCGCGGCTGATCACGCCGGCATTGAGCGGGTTTGACTGGATTGCCTGTCGCAATCCGCTGGACCGCGAGCGTTTCGTCGCGCTCGGGGCCGTGCCTGATCGCGTGACGGTCAACGGCGACATCAAGTTCGATATCCGCGTCGAGGAAACCGATCGTCAGGAAGTCGAGTCCCTGCGCCCGGTGGTTGATGGGCGCCCGGTGGTCGTTCTTGCCAGCACCCATGCCGACGAAGAGGCCCAGTTGCTCTCGGGACTGCGCGCACTGCGCACCGAGTATCCACGCCTCCTGGTTGTGGTGGCGCCACGCCATCCGCAGCGGTTTCCCGCAGTGGCGGACTTGCTGGAGCGTTCCGGTCACACCTTCGTGCGTCGCAGTGAAGGTCTGCCGGACGCCGCCACCCATTTCTGGCTCCTGGATACCCTCGGGGAGCTGAAGCGCTTCTTCGGGCTGGCCGATGCGGCCTTCATAGGGGGGTCGCTGGTTTCGGTGGGCGGGCACAATCCGCTGGAGGCGGTGTTGTGGCACTGCCCGGTTGTTATGGGTCCGCACGTGGACAACTTCGAACTCCTGGTGGAGCGCATGCAGGCTGCGAATGTGCTGGGGCGAGCGGCCGACGCCGACGAGGCCATTACCCGTCTTCGGGCATTGCTGGTAATGGATGAACCTGGGCGTGAGGCCTTGCGGCGCCGTTCGGCCGCTTTTATTGCGGAGCATCAGGGGGCAACGGTGCGGCTGGTTGACTATATCAACAGCCACGCGGCCCGGAATGATGGTGGCTCCTCAGGGCGCTCCGCCGTCGGCGTGCTTTAGCCATTCGCCGCATTGGCGGCACTGGTAGTGGTAGCCGCGTTTGCGAATAAGAAAGTGCCGGCGCGCGCTCAGTAGTTGAGGGCCGCAGGCGCACTCGTAGTTATATTGGCGCATCTTGCGTGTGGTCAGCGCGGTCGCATGTGTGACCCGGGGCTTTTGAAACCCCATCGCCTGCATGAACCCCCGCCATTCAGGGCCGTGGGGCCGAACCCTGCGCGCGCCGTAGGTGCGATATACCAGAGAGTGGGCGACTTCGTGTGCCACTGTTTCCGGGAAATGTTGATTCCAGTCCAGACTGAAGGCTTCCGGATTGAAGCGCAGGGTTTCCGTGTTCTTTCTCAGGCGCCACTGGCCGGCCGCCCGGCCTTTCAAGTCAAAGTGAACGGCGGGAGGATCGGATGCGCGCGTGCCCGCGGCCTGGTTATACAATCGGGCGACCTCTTCTCGTATGAGTGTGCGGTTTTCGCCAGAAAGTGCGTGTGGTCGCTCTTGTGCCGTGTGCGCCTTATTATGATCGTTACAGCATTTATCCATGGGGTGGTACTATTCTATGGTGATCAAATGTTAGAGGCTAGACTGAATAGCCGGAAACCCTTTGGTCTTAACCTGTAATCGCATCCGTTTTGAGAACCCGGGAGTTCTGTATGAGCATGGATAACAAGAAGGCCTCCGATCTGTCGGCCGAAGAACTGTACGCCCTCGCGCGCCAGCGGGAAAAGGAAGAAGCCGAGGGCAAGGAAGCCGAACGCCGCGAGAAGCGCGAGAAGCTGATGGAAAAGCGCAAGGAAATGGTGGCGCGGCATCGCAAGGAACTCGGCGAGCTCGAGCGCCAGATCCGTGAACTGGGCGGGCGCGTGGGCCGTACCGCGGGCGGCGGACGTCGCGGGCGCCGGGCCGGTGGCGAGTCCATCAGCCAGAAGCTTTGCGATATCGTCGCCACCCAGCCGGAGATGGGGATCAAGGAGATCAAGGCACAGGCCGAGAAGGCCGGTCTGGATACCAAGAACATCAGCCAGACCCTGGCCTACCTGAAGCGCCAGGGTCGCCTGACCTCGCCGCGCCGCGGGATCTACAAGGCCGCCTGACCCAGCCGCAGATCCGCCCGGGCGACGATCACGGGCGGATCTGCAGCCCTTCCTCCGTACGTGTCAGCTCACCATCGCCCGCAAACCAGCGGGCGATGGTCTTTCCGGCGATCTCGTGACGCCAGCCGCTGCCCAGGCGGCCGCTCGTGCCGTCGCCCTTCAGGAGTTCGATGACGTCCTTGCGCTGCGCAATCGCGCCGGCGGTGATCTGGTTGCGTCGCGCGCACTCGCGCAGCAGGGCCATGCCGATGTCCGCCAGGACCTCTTCCGCCTCGGTTAGCTTCGCCTTGTCCGGCAGTTGTGGCCATTCCTCGCGGGGCAGGGCCTGGCCCTCGCGGATGGCCTCCAGCAGCTCTTCCTGACGCGGCGGCTTCATGCCGTCGGGGAAGCCGCGCAATTGGTGCAGGGCGGCGGCGTCCTCCGGCGTGCGCCGGGCGATATCGATCAGGATGTCGTCGGCCAGGATCCATCGGCGCGGGCGGTCGCTCGCCTGCGCCGCGTGTTCGCGCCAGGCGGCCACGGCCTTGAGTATGCCGCGCTCGCGCGGCTTGAGCCGCTTGGCCCCGGAGACCCGCTGCCAGGCCGCCTCGGGGTTTGGTTCGTACAGGGCCGGGTCGCTCAGGGCCTCCATCTCCGGGCGCAGCCAGTGCATGCGGTCATGGCTTTCCAGTTCGTGCAGCAGGCGCATGAACACGGTGGCCAGGAAGCGTACGTCATCGGCGGCGTAAAGGATCTGTTCCTTGCTCAGGGGGCGGCGTGCCCAGTCGGTGCGGGTCTGGCTCTTGTCGAGGTCGCGATCGAGGATCGCCTTGACCAGGTTGGCGTAGCCGATCTGCTCGCCGTGGCCGAGCATGCTGGCAGCGATCTGGGTGTCGAACACCGGGGTGGGCACCCGTCCGAGTTCGCGATACAGGACCTCGAGATCCTGCGAGGCCGAGTGGAAGACCTTGGTCACGCCGGTATCGAACAGCAGGGGTTCCAGCAGCTTGATGTCGAGTTGCAGCGGGTCGACGCAGGCGATCTGGTCCAGAGTTGCCAGCTGGATCAGGCACAGGCGCGGGTAGTAGGTCTTCTCGCGCATGAACTCCGTATCCAGCGCGATCCAGTCGGTCCCGGCGATGGTGTCGAGGAGGCCCTGCAGGGCCTCCGGGGTCTCGATCAGGCCGTGATCATGCATGGGGCGATTTCTGGCTGGCCTCGAAGGCGGCCTTCTGCTCCGGCGTCGCCTCCTTCTGGTAGCGCTCTTTCCACTCGCTGTAGGGCATGCCGTAGACGATCTCGCGGGCACCCTCGTAGTCGATGGACTCGCCGCGTTCTTCGGCGGCGGCCACGTACCACTTGGACAGGCAGTTGCGGCAGAAGCCGGCCAGGTTCATCAGGTCAATGTTCTGCACGTCCTTGCGTTCGTCCAGGTGCTGCAGCAGGCGGCGCAACACGGCGGCTTCGATCTCGGTTTGCTTGTTCGGGTCCATGCAAGGCTCCTTGTTTCGGTTCGGACACAGTATGCGTGACAGTCCCGGTTTGCTTCGACCGGGATGGGGTCGGCGTTTTCCTCAGGTGAGGTGCAGCAGCCAGCGCCGACGCAGGTCGCGCAGCAGGGAGAAGATCAGGGGCCAGACCAGGGCGCTGGTGAGGACCGGCGCCCAGTACCAGAGGCTGCCCGGCGGAAACCCGGTGATGCCCTGTGGCCACAGGGCCAGCAGCTTGAACAGGGCCATCAGGATGGCGACCACCATCATCTGTTGCCAGACCGGATAGACCCGCAGGCGCGGGTGAATCTGCAGCACGATGTAGATGACGACTGCCAGGGCGATGGCGTTCTGCCCCAGCAGCTGACCCTGCAGGGTATCCAGCAACAGGCCGGAGACGAAGGCGGTCAGGATGCCGATGCGCGACGGGAAGGCCATGGCCCAGTAGATCAGGATGAGCGCCAGCCACTCCGGGCGCGCCGGACGCAGGATATCCGGGACCGGCACGATGGCGAGGGCCAGAGCTGCCAGCAGGGTCAGCGCCACCGGCCAGGGGATGCCGATGGCACGGGTCACGGTGTCCCTTCGGCCGGTTCTGGTTCGAGCGCGTTCGGAGCCGCCTCCAGGTCGTTGTCCAGATTGAGCGGAGCGATCGCTGAAACGGCGCCGTCGGTCCACAGCAACAGGACCTCGCGGGAGCGGTCCAGGGCCGCCAGCGGTTCGGCCTCGATGCTCAGGAATGGTTGGCCCTGTGGCCGCTCGACCGAGGTGACCCGGGCCACTGGGTAGTCGGCCGGGAAACGGCCGCCCAGCCCGGAGGTCAGCAGCAGGTCGCCGGGCTCCACATCCTCCTGCAGTGGGACGTGGCGCATCTCCAGGCGTTGCGGGTTGCCGGTGCCGACCACCAGACCGCGCAGCCCGGTGCGCGCGCTCAGTACCGGCAGCGCGTGGCTGGGGTCGGAGATCAGCAGAGCGATCGAGCTGGTCAGACGGGTCGACAGAACCTGACCGATCACGCCGTCGGCATTGATGACCGGCTGGCCGGCATAGACATCGTCATTGCGCCCCTTGTTGAGCACGATCTGCTGGCGAAAGGGGTCGAGATCCACGGCCAGAAGCTTGGCGATCTCGACCCGCTCTTCGGCCTGCTCGGCGGTATTCAGCAGGGCGCGCAGGCGGTCGTTCTCCAGCTGCAGGGCCTCGAAGCGCAGCTGGCGAGCGCGCAGCTCGGCATTCTCGCTGCGCAGGATGCGGTTCTCGGTGATCAGGTCTTCGCGGCTGGTGAACGACTCGAACACCCGGCTGACCGCCCGGACCGGCGCATCCACCGCGACCTGCAGCGGGTAGGTAACGGTGGCCAGGGCGCCGCGGACGAACTGCAGTTCGTTGACGCGGTGATCCAGCGCCATCAGCGCCAGGCCCAGCAGGATCACCGCGAGCAGGCGCAGAGTGGGCGAGACACCCAGTCTGAACAGCGGCTTGCTGATGGCGTGACCTCCGGTTACGGATCGCGTCGACAAGGCAAAGCCGCCCCGGAACCCCCTCCCGTGCGGCTTTGCCGACCTGTTGCGGCCCGGAGTGTAACCCGAACCAGCCCCGCGCCGTGGCGACGCGGGCGGGGTGGTCCGGCCTTATTCCATTGCGAGGAAGTCGACCCGTTTCTCGTCCAGCATCTCCAGCACCCGGCCGCCGCCGCGGGCGACGCAGGTCAGCGGGTCGTCGGCGATGACCACCGGGATGCCGGTCTCTTCCATGATCAACCGATCCAGCTGCTGCAGCAGGGCGGAGCCGCCGGTCAGTACAATGCCACGCTCGGCGACGTCCGCACCGAGTTCCGGCGGGGTCTGCTCAAGGGCAGTGCGCACGGCAGAGACGATGCCGTACAGCGGATCCTGCAGGGCTTCCAGGATCTCGTTCGAGTTCAGGGTGAACGAGCGCGGCACGCCCTCGGCCAGGTTGCGGCCCTTGACCTCGATCTCGAGCAGTTCCTTGCCCGGATAGGCCGAACCGACGGTGTGCTTGATGCGTTCGGCGGTGGCCTCGCCGATCAGTACGCCGTAGTTGCGGCGTACATAGGCCATGATGGCCTCGTCGAAGGTGTCGCCGCCGATGCGCACGGATTCGGAATAGACAATGCCGTTCATCGACAGCACCGCGACCTCGGATGTCCCGCCGCCGATATCCAGCACCATGGAACCGACCGCCTCGTCCAGCGGGATGCCGGCGCCGATGGCTGCGGCCACTGGCTCCTGCAACAGATAGACCTTGCGCGCCCCGGCGCCGAAGGCGGATTCGCGGATCGCGCGGCGTTCCACCTGGGTGGCGCCGCAGGGCACGCAGACCAGTACGCGCGGGCTGGGGCGGAAGATCCGCCGCTCGTGCACCTTCTTGATGAAGTACTGCAGCATCTTCTCGGTCGTGGTGAAGTCGGCGATGACGCCATCCTTCATCGGGCGCACCGTCACCACGTGCTCCGGCGTGCGGCCGAGCATCTTCTTGGCCTCGATCCCTACGGCCTCGATGGAGCGCGGGCCGCCCGGGCCGCGGTCCTGACGAATCGCGACCACGGAGGGTTCGTTCAGGACAATGCCCTGGCCGCGCATATAGATGAGGGTGTTGGCGGTGCCGAGATCGATGGAGATGTCGTTGGAGAACAACCCCAGAAGGCGTTTGAACATGAAGAAGAAACCTGCTTGAGTGGGCGGGCGGGAAAGCCGTCGACTCTAGCAAGCGCCCGGGGTTTGGGCAACAACGGCTTTGTGGTAAGTTTGCGCTCCGTTTCGCCCAATGAATCCGAACGCTACAGGACCCACGCCGCCATGTCCGTCGATACCTCCGAAGTCCGGCGCATCGCCCATCTCTCCCGTCTGGCCATGAACGATGACCAGGCCCGGGATTTCGCGGGTGGGCTGAGCGACATCTTTGACTTTGTCGAACAACTGGATGGTGCGGCCATCGAGGGTGTCGAGCCGATGGCCCACCCGCTGGACGCCGAGCAGCGCCTGCGCCCGGATGCGGTGACCGAGCCGGATCGGCGCGAGGTCTTCCAGGCCATCGCCCCGGCTGTCGAGGGTGGCCTGTACCTGGTTCCGCGCGTCATCGAATGATCCGCGCGGTCGCCGTTCTGTTGAACCCGTCACGCTTCTAGCCAGCAAGAGTCCCCGAAACCATGGCCCAGGAAACCCTGTCCGGCTGGGTGCGCAAGCTCCAGGCCCGCGAGATCAGCTCGCGCGAATTGACCCAGCTGTATCTGGACCGGATCGAGCGTCTCGATCCGCAGTTGAACAGCTTCATTACCGTGACCGCCGAGCAGGCGCTGGCGCAGGCCGATGCGGCCGATGCGCGCCTGGCGAAAGGTGAAAAGACCCCGCTGCTGGGCGTGCCGGTCGCGCAGAAGGACATCTTCTGCACCGAGGGCGTGCGCACCTCCTGCGGCTCGCGCATGCTGGATCCGTTCGTCTCGCCCTACAACGCCACCGTCGTCGAGCGCATGAATGCCGCCGGTGCGGTGATGCTGGGCAAGACCAACATGGACGAGTTCGCGATGGGCTCGTCCAACGAGACGAGTTTCTATGGTCCCGTTCGCAACCCCTGGGATACCGAACGCGTCCCGGGTGGTTCCTCCGGCGGCTCCGCCGCCGCGGTGGGGGCGCGCCTGGTGCCGGGTGCCACGGGCACCGACACCGGCGGTTCGATCCGCCAGCCGGCAGCCTTCTGCGGCATCACCGGTCTCAAGCCGACCTACGGGCGCGTCTCGCGCTACGGCATGATCGCCTTCGCCTCCAGTCTCGACCAGGGTGGCCCGATGGCCGCGACCGCCGAGGACTGCGGGCGGATGCTGAACGCCATGGCCGGCTTCGACGAACGCGACTCCACCAGCGTCGAGCGCCCGGAAGAGGATTTCACCGCCGGACTGGAGCAGGACCTGAAGGGCCTGCGCATCGGCCTGCCGACGGAATTCTTCGGCGAGACCGGACTGGATGAGCGCGTGCGCGGCGTGATCGACGCCGCCATCGAGGTGCTCAAGGGCCGCGGCGCCGAGGTGCGCGAGGTCGGCCTGCCGAACAGCCACCTGTCGGTGCCGGCCTATTACGTGGTCGCCCCGGCCGAGTGTTCCTCCAACCTCGCGCGCTTCGACGGCGTGCGCTACGGCTACCGCTGCGAGAATCCCGAGGACCTGATGGACCTCTACACCCGCTCGCGCGGGGAGGGCTTCGGCGACGAAGTGAAGCGCCGCATCATGGTCGGCACCTACGTGCTGTCCGCTGGCTACTACGACGCCTACTACCTGAAGGCGCAGAAGGTCCGGCGCATCATCGCCGACGACTTCCGTCGCGCCTTCGAGGACGTGGATGTGCTGCTGGCGCCGACCACCCCGGAGCTGCCGTTCGCGCTGGGTGCCAAGGCCGACCCGGTCAGCATGTACCTGTCGGACATCTACACCATCGCCGCGAACCTCGCGGGGCTGCCGGCGATGTCGCTGCCGGGCGGGGAGATCGACGGCCTGCCGGTCGGGCTGCAATTGATCGGCAACTACTTTGACGAGGCGCGCCTGCTGGGCGTTGCTCACCAGTATCAGCAAGAGACCGACTGGCACGCCCGCGTGCCGGCGGCCTTCGCCTGAGGGCCCTGAACATGGAATGGGAAACCGTCATCGGGCTGGAGATTCACGCCCAGCTCAATACCGTCTCCAAGATCTTTTCCGGGGCGCCCACCGCCTACGGCGCCGAGCCCAATCGCCAGGCCTGCCCGGTGGACCTGGGCATGCCCGGCGTACTGCCGGTGCTGAACCAGGGCGCGGTGGAGCGGGCCGTGATGCTGGGGCTGGCGATCAATGCCGAGATCACCCCGCGCTCGGTGTTCGCGCGCAAGAACTACTTCTATCCGGACCTCCCCAAGGGTTACCAGATCTCGCAGTTCGAACTGCCGATCGTGGGACTGGGGCATCTGGATATCGAACTGGAAGACGGCACCATCAAGCGCGTTGGCGTGACCCGCGCCCACCTCGAGGAGGACGCCGGCAAGAGCCTGCACGAGGGCTTCGAGGCGATGACCGGTATCGACCTCAATCGCGCCGGCACCCCGCTGATCGAGATCGTCTCCGAACCGGAGCTGCGCTCCGCGAAGGAGGCCGTCGCCTACATGAAGAAGATGCACTCGCTGGTGCGTTATCTGGATATCTGCGACGGCAACATGCAGGAAGGCAGCTTCCGCTGTGACGCCAACGTCTCGGTGCGGCCCAAGGGCCAGACCGAGTTCGGCCCCCGCGCGGAGCTGAAGAATCTGAACTCCTTCCGCTTCGTCGAGCGCGCCATCAACTTCGAGGTCGAGCGTCAGATCGACCTGATCGAAGGCGGCGGTTCGGTGGTGCAGGAGACTCGCCTGTACGACCCGGATCGCGATGAGACGCGCTCCATGCGCAGCAAGGAAGAGGCGAACGACTACCGCTACTTCCCCGATCCGGACCTGCTGCCGCTGGTCGTGGATAACGCATTCATCGACTCCGTGCGCGAGAAGCTGCCGGAACTGCCGGATGCCAAGCGGGCACGCTTTGTCGAACAGTACGGCCTGTCCGACTACGACGCCGGCGTACTGACCGCCGCGCGCGACATGGGCGATTTCTACGAGGTCGTGGCTGCCGGTTGCGGCGCGCCCAAGCTGGCCGCCAACTGGGTGATGGGCGAGTTCTCCGCCGCGATGAACCGCTCCGAGGTCGAGCTGGCGGATGCCCCGGTCAATGCCGAGGGTCTGGCCGGCCTGCTCGCGCGCATTCAGGACGAGACCATCTCCGGCAAGATCGCCAAGGAAGTCTTCGAGGCGATGTGGAACGGCGAAGGCGACGCCGATGCCGTGATCGAGGCCAAGGGGCTCAAGCAGATCACCGATACCAGCGCGATCGATACCATCATCGACGAGGTCATGGCCAACAACCCGCAGCAGCTCGAGCAGTATCGCGGCGGCAAGGACAAGCTGTTCGGCTTCTTTGTCGGCCAGGTGATGAAGGCGACCCAGGGCAAGGCGAACCCGGCCCAGGTCAACGAGCGCCTCAAGTCCAAGCTGGACGGTTGATGCCGTTGCGTATTTCGGAGTCCTGCCACCATGCGTGAGACCGATACCCTCCACCGCTTCATGCTGGAGGAGGCCGGGGTACGCGGCGAGTGGGTGCACCTGGACGCCTCCTGGCAGGCCCTGCTGGAATTGCACGAGTACCCGCCCGTGGTACGCGACTTGCTGGGCCAGGCCTATGCGGCCGTTGCCCTGACTGCCGCCACGCTCAAGTTCGACGGCTCGTTGATCCTGCAGATCACCGGCCCCGGGCCGGTGCACATGATCGTCGCCCAGGCCGATGGCCAGGGGCGGCTGCGTGGCCTGGCGCGCTTTCGCGAGACCCCGCCGGAGGGCGCGACCCTGGCCGAATGCGCCGGCGAGGACGCACGGCTGATGCTGACGCTGGACCCGGGCGATGGCAGCGAGCGCTATCAGGGCGTCGTGGAGCTGGAGGGCGAATCGCTGGCGGAGGCGATGAACGTCTACTTCGAGCGTTCGGAACAGCTGCCGACCCGGTTGTGGCTGGCGAGCGGGGCGCAGTCCGCCGCCGGTCTGCTGTTGCAGGCGCTGCCGGCCGAGGGTGGCAATGCGGTGACGCGCGACTCGGAGGAGTGGAACCGCGCCACGATCCTGGCCGAGACCACCACCGCCGACGAGTTGCTGAAGCTGGACGCTGGTGCCCTGCTGGGCCGGTTGTTCGCCGAAGAGCGGGTGCGCCTGTTCGACGGCACGCCGGTGACTTTCCACTGCCCCTGCTCGCGCGAGCGCATCGCCGAAACCCTGCGCAGTCTGGGGCGTGACGAGATTCGCAGCATCATCGAGGAGCAGGGCGCGGTGGAGGTGACCTGCGAGTTCTGCAACGCGCATTACCACTTCGATCCGGTCGACGCCGAGGCCCTTTGTGCGCCCGAGGTTGCCCAGCCGCCGATCCCGGACACCCGCCAGTAGACAGGGCTTTCCGGGGTGCCCCCGATCCCGAAGCCTTTCCCGGACTCCCCTCGTTAGCCTGTCGTGACGTTCGGCAACTCTGCCGCAGGGACCCGTGGTCCCCATCGTCCCCCGGCCTTGCTATAGAACAGACTGACCTTGCAGCAGTCTGCAGACGAGGGCGCGATGTATTCCCGGCACACCGAAATTCCGACCCTGGATGTCCGCCCCGGCTGGCTGGTTGAGGCGCGCTATTTCAACCAGGTGCGTCGCGCCCTGGCTCGGCTGGGACCGGAGATCCGCCTGTCGCCGTCGGGGCTCAAACAACTGGACCTGATCCTCCAGCGCGATGCCTGGATCGTCGTGGACCGGGTGCTGAACGATATGCCGGTGGTTGCCTGGACGGCCTTCCATTCCCGTGGTCGGCGCAGCCTGCATCGCCCGGTCGCCTGCGAGCTGTTGCTGTTCCATGCCATGGCCAGCATGGTGATGAACCGCACGCTGTCTGCGATGGAGGCGGAGCTGAGCGCGGCGATTGCCGAAGCTGCCCCACCGCCCTCACTCGGCAAGGTCCTGCCCTTTCATCCCCGCTCCTGCGCCTGATCCGCGCGTATCCGTTCGCTTCAGGCCGGGGCGTGGCGGTGGCTGCACGCCGGGCAGGCGGGGTCGCGGCGCAGCCGGATCTCGCGGAACTGCATGGCGAGCCCGTCGAGGATCAGCAGCCGGCCGCTCAGGATCGGCAGCCCCATGAGCAGCTTCAGGGCCTCGGTTGCCTGCAGGCTGCCGACCACACCGGGCAGGCTGGCCAGCACGCCGTTGGCGGCGCAGGTGTCCTCGTCGCCGCCCCCCTCGCCGTACAGGCAGTGGTAGCAGGCTGCCTCCGGATCGCGGTAGTCGAAGGTGGTCAGTTGTCCCTCGAAGCGGATTACCGCCCCGGAGACCAGCGGCGTGCCGGCCGCCAGTGCGGCGCGGCTGATGGCCCCGCGCGCGGCGAAGTTGTCCGTCCCGTCCAGTACGACGTTGGCGCTGGCGAACAGCCGGGTCATCGCCGCGTCATCCAGGCGCTCGGCGCGCGTCTCCACCTGGCAGCCGGGGTTCATGGCCGCCACGCGATCGGCGGCCGAGGCCACCTTGTCGCGGCCGATGTCCGCATCGGTATGCAGGATCTGGCGCTGAAGGTTGGTCACCTCCACATGATCCGGGTCGACCAGCGTCAGCCGGCCCACCCCGGCTGCGGCCAGGTAGGCGGCCACCGGGGAGCCCAGCCCGCCGAGCCCCATGATCACTGCATGCGCCTGCTGCAGGGATTCCTGCCCTTCGATGCCCACGCCGGGGAGCATGATCTGGCGGCTGTAGCGCAGGAGGTGGTCGTCATCCATGGGGCAATCTCCGGGGTAAGGCCGAAATTGTAACCGGCATCACGCTCGTGGACGGGCTCAGTTAGGAACCATTCAGGAACGCTGCATACGCTTGATTCTGGCAATCCTGCCACAACCCCGGGCCGTCGATGCTCTCTCAAGGCGGCCTGGATGGAAGGAGGGATCCCTCATGAAACGACTCGCCATTCTGGCGCCGGCCGCGCTGCTGGCATTCGCCCTGTCCGCCCCGACGCATGCGGCCCATCCGGTCGCGGCGGCGGGTGCCTCGACCTTCGATGCGGGTGCCCTGCAGCACGTGCGTCACGGCCATTCGAGCGGGCACAAGGACTACCGTGGCCATCCCGGCGCGCGGGGGCACAAGCAGGCGAAGCGTGCGAAGAGTCGTGGGCGTGGCCACCAAAAGCATTCACGTGGTCACGAGCATCATCACTATCACTACTACGACCATCGTTCGAGCCACTACCGCCACCGGTCTTCCCCCGCCGGTTCGGTCAACCTGCACCTGCGTCTGCCGTTCTGACCCGAGAGAGACTGTCACACGCTGGGCCCCGGCCATCTGGTCGGGGCCTTTTTTGTGGTCGGGGCATGCGGGGCACGTTGATGTCGTTCAGTGTCTCCCCATGCTGGTCCGTTCGTGGCCGGCGGGATCCTTCTGGGTGTGGACGTCCCGATAGCCTGCCTGCTGCAGCCGTTGTCGAACGCGTTCGCCCTGGTCGAAGCCGTGTTCCAGGAGCAGCCAGCCGCCGGGCTTCAGGTGGGGGCGGGCGTTGTCGATCACCCGGTGCAGGTCGGCGAGGCCGTGTTCCGCCGCAGCCAGGGCGGTGCGTGGCTCGAAGCGCAGGTCGCCGCGCGTCAGGTGCGGGTCGTCCGGGTCGATGTAGGGCGGGTTGCAGGTAATGACGTCGAAGTGCGGCTGCGGGGTCAGTGCGTCGAGCCAGTCGCCCTGCCAGAGCTGAACCGGGAGCCCCAGCGCGTGCGCATTGGTCTGCGCCTGCTGCAGTGCACCCTCGCTGCGGTCGCTGGCAAAGGCCTGAATGTCCGGGCGTTCGCTTTTTAGCGCCAGGATGATGGTGCCGGGGCCGGTGCCCAGATCGAGTACGCGGGGTGCGTCGGTGTCCAGCTCGTCGATCACGGCCAGCGCCTGTTCCACCAGCAGCTCGGTCTCGGGGCGTGGGATCAGGCAGGCGGGGGAGACGCCCAGCTCCAGCGTCCAGAAGGCGCGGCGCCCCAGGATGTGCGCCATGGGCTCGCCGGCGCAGCGGCGCTGGCAAAGCGCTTCGGCGTGGGCGGCCTGTGCGGTACTGGCGGGGTCGTTACCGCGCGCGATCAGCTGGGCGGTGTCGCGGCCGGTGGTGGCACTCAGGATCATGCGCGCCTCCAGCCCCGGGCTCTCGACGCCGGCCTGCTGAAGGCGGGTGCGCAGGCC
Organism: Thioalkalivibrio sp. ALMg13-2; assembly: GCF_000381185.1. Lineage (NCBI taxonomy): Bacteria > Pseudomonadati > Pseudomonadota > Gammaproteobacteria > Chromatiales > Ectothiorhodospiraceae > Thioalkalivibrio > Thioalkalivibrio sp. ALMg13-2. The sequence continues at coordinate 101,200 of NZ_KB906101.1, forward strand.
CTGCAACAGGGTATCCAGCGTGGGTGGGGCCTCCATTACGCCTCCGCGAGGGTGGCGAGCTGCTCGGCCTGGTATTCGTGGATCAGCGGGTCGATGACCGGGTCGAGGTCACCGGCCATCACCTGTTCCAGCTTGTACAGGGTCAGGTTGATGCGATGGTCGGTCACCCGGCCCTGCGGGAAGTTGTAGGTGCGGATGCGCTCGGAGCGGTCGCCGCTGCCGACCAGACCCTTGCGTTCGGCGCTCTGCGCGGCCGCCTGGGCCTCGCGCTCGGTCTCGAAGATGCGCGCCGCCAGGTAGGTGAGCGCCTTGGCCCGGTTCTTGTGCTGCGAGCGTTCTTCCTGGCACTCGACCACGATGCCGGTGGGCAGGTGGGTCAAGCGCACGGCGGAGTCGGTCTTGTTGATGTGCTGCCCGCCGGCGCCGGAGGCGCGGAAGGTGTCCACGCGCAGGTCGGCCGGGTTGATCTCCGGCATCTCGACCTCCTCCAGTTCCGGCAGGATAGCGACGGTCGCGGCGGAGGTGTGGATGCGGCCCTGGGATTCGGTCTCGGGGACGCGCTGCACGCGATGGGCGCCGGATTCGAACTTGAGCCGCGAGTAGGCCCCTTGCCCCGCCAGGCGAGCGATGACCTCGCGGTAGCCGCCGTGCTCGCCCTCGCTGACGTTGAGGATCTCCAGCTTCCAGCGCTGGTTCTCGGCGTAGCGGGTGTACATGCGCAGCAGGTCGCCGGCGAAGATCGCGGCCTCGTCACCGCCGGTCCCGGCGCGGATCTCCAGGAACACGTTGGCGTTGTCGTGCGGGTCGCTCGGGATCAGGTGGCGGTAGAGTTCCGCCTCCAGCGCCTCGGTCTGCTCGGTCAGGGACTCGATCTCGGCCTCGGCCATGGCGCGCAGATCGGCGTCGTCGTCCTCGAGCATCGCGCGCGCCTCTTCCAGCGCGGCGTGGTTGTCGTGCCAGGCCTTCCAGGCCTCGGCCACCGGTTCCAGCTGGCTGTATTCCTGTGACAGGCGGCGCAGCTGGTCCGGGTCCTCGGCGGCGTCCGGGGTGGCCAGCAGCTGCGCGATCTCGGCGTGGCGTTCGGCCAGGCCCTCGAGCTTAGTGCGGAACGAGGCCTTCACGAATGGGTGCCGGAGTCGGAATCGTCGCCGGGGTCGTCTTCCGGAGCGGGCAGCTGGAACAGCCGGTGGGCGGCCTCCAGCAGGCGTGCGTCGCCCTCGTGGGCTGCGGTGTTCAGCGACTTGCAGGGGGCGTGCATCAGCTTGTTGGTCAGGTTGTGCGCCAGTAGCTGCATGGCCTCCTCGGGCGACTTGCCGGCGCGTAGCATGGCCTCGGCCTTGGCCAGCGCCTCGGCCTTCACGCTGTCGGCGCGCTGGCGCAGCTGGCGGATGCTGTCCACCGAGTCGCGGGCACGCAGCCAGCGCATGAACTCGCCGGCGCGCTGGGTGATGATCTCTTCGGCCTGTTCGGCAGCGGCCTGGCGCGAGGCCATGTTCTCGTCGATGACCTCCTGCAGGTCGTCCACGGTGTAGAGGTAGACGTCCTCGAGCTGGCCGACCTCGGGCTCGATGTCGCGCGGCACGGCGATGTCGACCATGAACATCGGTTTGTGCCGCCGCTTGCGCAGCGCGCGTTCCACCGCGCCCTTGCCCAGGATCGGCAAGGGCGCGGCGGTGGAGGAGATGACGATGTCGGCATCGGCCATGCGATCGGGGAGCTGGTCGAGGCTGATGGCCTCGGCATCGAAGCGTCCGGCCACGGCGCGGGCGCGCTCCACCGTGCGGTTGGCGACGATGACGTTGCCGATGCCGCCCCCGGAGAGGTGCTGCAGGGCCAGTTCGATGGTCTCGCCGGCGCCGATCACCAGGGCGGTCAGCGGCTTCAGGTCACCGAAGATCTGGCGTGCCAGTGACACCGCAGCGAAGGCGACCGAGACCGCGCTCTGGCCGATGGCGGTCTGGGTGCGCACGTCCTTGGCGGTGGCGAAGGCGTGCTGGAACAGACGCTCCAGCGAGCGCCCGAGCGTACCGGCGTTGTGGGCGTGCTGGTAGGCGGTCTTCATCTGCCCCAGGATCTGCGGCTCGCCGAGGACCATGGAATCCAGCCCGCTGGCCACGCGCAGAGTGTGACGCACGGCCGAGCCATCGTGGTGCAGGTAGAGGTAGGGTTTCAGTTCGTCGCGGTCGATGCCGTGGTAGCCGCCGATCCAGTCGATGACGCGCTGCTCGCTTTGCTGATCGTCCTCGCGGAAGTACACCTCGGTGCGGTTGCAGGTGGACAGGATCGCGGTTTCCGGCAATAGCACGCCGGAACGCAGCGAGTGCAGGGCCTCGCCGAGTTCGTGCTCGTTGACGGAGAGCCGTTCGCGAATGGCGACCGGAGCCGTCTTGTGATTGATCCCGAGAGTGAACAGCATGCTGGCGCGTATTGTGCCGGAAAATGCGGGCGCGTGGCCGAATTTCCCGATAGTGTACTGTGCTGTACGGTTAGCAGGAGGTGGCGCGCGCCGGCCGGACGTCTCCGTATACCCGTTGTGTGGAACCCGCGCTGTGGAACCCGAGCTGTGGAACCCTGGGGGCCGCTGCCCCGTCCCATCCGATATGGCCGCAATGATCCCGATTGGACACAACATGATTCGAAGCCTGCTCGCGCTCACCGCCGTGTTCTCCCTGGTGGGTTGTGCGCATACCCCGCTGGACGCCTCCGAACCGCCGGAGTCGGATCGCCCCGAGGTGCTGCCCTTGATGCAGACCCAGGATCCGGAGGCTGTGCTGATGTTCAGCGTCCTGGCCGCCGAGATCGCGGTGCGCTCCGGCGAGCATGCCGAGGCGGCGCGCTATTACGGAGCCGCGGCGTTGCTGAGCGACGATCCGGCCATCGCCGAGCGTGCCACCCGGATCGCCTTGTTCGCGCGCGAGCCGGAACACGCACAGCGTTCGGCCGACCGTTGGCTGCGTCTGGCCCCCGAGAGCACCGATGCCAGCCAGGTCTCGACAGTCCTGCGGATCAACGCCGGTGATGCCGAGCAGGCGGCCGAACAGCTGGATTCGCTGATGAATCGCGTCGTGGTGCAGGGCGGCGACCCCTACGCGACCCTGGGTGGTGTGATTGGTCAGGCTCAGGACCAGCAGGCGGCTATGGAGACCATGCACCTGCTGGCCGAGCGCCGCCGCGACGACGTGGGCGTGCATCGCGTGCAGGCCGAGGCCGCGCTGCGCTTTGGCGAGCCAGGTGAGGAGGTGCTTGCGGTGACCGAGCGGGCCGCCGAGCGCTTCCCGGAATCGGTCCAGCTGCGTTTGCTGCATGCACGGGCTCAGAGCGAGGCCGGGCATGACGATGCGGCGGTCGAGACCCTGCGCGCGACCGTGGAGGCGCACCCGGACAATCGCGAGGCCCGTCTGGGATACGCGCGGGTCCTGACCGAGATGGAGGATGACGTCTTCGCCCGCGAAGAGATGGACCGTCTGGTGGCGATGGCGCCGGAGGATACGCAGCTCCTGCTGGCGCTGGCGTTGATGAATCTCGAGGCGGAGCAGCTGGGGCCCGCGCGGGATTACCTCGAACGCCTGGATGCCCTGGGCGAGCGCGAGAACGACGTCGCGTACTACCTGGGGCGCTTGCACGAGATGGCCGACGAGCCGGAGGCCGCCCTGGGCGCCTACGCCCGCGTGGAGGCCGGTGACCATGCCAAGGATGCCCGCCTGCGCAGCGCGCGCCTGACACTCAAACACGACGGGGCCGAGGCCGCTCGTGACCTTTTCGACCCCATGCAGCAAGGCGTGGATGAGGATCTGGCCCGGCGCGCCTATTTGGCCGAGGCGAACGCCCTGCGCGAGCTGGGCGAGTATGCCGACGCCCGCAGCCGGTTGAACCGCGGCCTGGTGCAGTTTCCAGGGAATACGCAGTTGTTGTACCTGCGCGGACTGGTGCACGAGCGCGAGGACGACATCGCGGCGGCCGAGGCCGATTTCCGCACGATCCTCGAGTCCGATCCGGAGAATGTCGCCGCGCTGAATGCCCTGGGGTACACCCTGGCGGATCGAACCGATCGCTATGACGAGGCCTACGAATTGATCCTGCGCGCCTACGAGCGGGAGCCGGATGACGCCGCGATCATCGACAGCTATGGCTGGGTCCTGTACCGCCTGGGCCGTCTCGAAGAGGCCGAGACCCAGCTGCGGCGTGCCTATTCGCTGTCGGACGACGGCGAGATCGCCAGCAACCTGGCGGTGGTGTTGTGGGAGCGTGGCGAGCGTGAAGAAGCCCGGGAGGTCCTCGAGGCCGCGCTGGACCGCGAGCCCGGGCATGAGCGCCTGCAGCGCGTGCGCAACGATCTGATCGAATGAACGGGCACGGGACGACGCGACAGTCGCGGCGGATCCGGGGCGCGGGGTGGCTGGCCGGGCTGGTGGGTGGCTGGGGGCTGTTGCTCGCGGGCTGTGCTGCCCCTCTGCCCGAGGCGGACACCTCGCCAGCGGCCGAGGCGGCCTTCGAGGAGCGCACCGAGCAGCTGGCGGCACTGGACAGCTGGCGGCTGGTGGCACGTCTGGGGCTGGCCTCCGGGGAGGAATACTGGTCGGCCCAGCTCAACTGGCGGGTGCAGGAAGGCCGGCATGTGCTGGACCTGTCCGGCCCGATGGGGCGCGGCGGCGGGCGTCTGACGCTCTCGGATAACGGGCGCGCGCTGCTGGTCACGCGGTCCGGCGAGCGCTTCCAGGCGCAGGACCCGGATACCCTGGTGGCCCGGGTGCTGGGCGAATCCATCCCGGTCAGCGGGATGATCTACTGGGTGCGTGGCCTGCTGCACCCGGAAGCCTCCTACCAGCTGGATATTGATGCGGACGGCCGCCCCTTGGAGATCCTGCAGTCCGGCTGGGCCATCGAATACACCGAGTTCGAGGAGGTTGACGGCGTTTCGATGCCGGTTGCCATGGTCCTCGAACGCGACGAGGTCGAGTTGCGCGCGCGCATCGGCCGGTGGCAGCTAGGGCCGGACGAGACGTGGTGAGTGCGGCGACGGGCGGGGGGTTCGGGATGCCGTTTCCGGCCCCGGCCAAGATCAACCGTTTCCTGCACATCACTGGCCGCCGGCCGGATGGTTATCATGAGCTGCAGACGGTGTTCCAGTTCCTCGGGCTGGAAGACCGCCTGCGCTTCGATCCCCTGCCCGAGGGGCGCTTCGAGATGGCCTGCGAGGCCATCGATGGGCAGGACAACCTCTGCCTGCGGGCGGCCCGGCGCCTGGCCGAGGTGGCGGACAAGTCCTTCGGCGTGCGCATCCACCTCGAAAAGCGGATCCCGGTGGGGGGCGGCCTGGGTGGCGGCAGCTCCGATGCCGCCACCACGCTGGTGGCCCTGAACTACCTGTTCGATCTGGGGTGTCCAGTCGAGCAACTGGCGGCGATCGGGCTGGAGCTGGGCGCCGATGTGCCGGTGTTCGTCGCCGGACATGCCGCCTGGGCCGAGGGGGTGGGTGAGCGGCTTGCGCCGGTGGCCCCGGATACCGGCTGGATTCTGCTGATTGATCCGGGCGTTTCGGTTGCCACGGGGGCCATGTTCGGGTGTGCGGAATTGACACGCGACTGCGCCACCGAGACAATTTCGTCCGCGATCGATGCCGAGCGGTTCGTGAACGTGTTCGAACCGGTCGTTCGGGCGCGCTATCCGGAGGTCGATCACGCGCTGGCCTGGCTGGCGGATCAAAGCCCCCGGGCGCATTTGAGCGGGAGTGGTGGCTGTGTGTTCGGGATGTTTCCCGATGAGGGGGCGGCCCGGGCTGCGCAGTCCGCGCAGCCCGCCCCGCGGAAAAGCTGGGTGACGACGTTGCAGAACACGTCACCCTTGCAGGCCTGGTTACCGCCGTGCGGCGGTAACAGCGAAAAAGAATAGGTCCACGCAAGGGTGGCGCGTAGCGCCATCATCCTGCCGGCCCGGATCGGCAACGCCGATCCGGGGGATGGGCCGGGCACGGCGCCGGTCAGGAAGTACAATAGAGTTCAGGGAGATATTGGGCCGTAGCCAAGCGGTAAGGCAGCGGGTTTTGATCCCGCCATGCGCAGGTTCGAATCCTGCCGGCCCAGCCATACAATCAGACCCGCGCCTCGGGCGCGGGTCACCCAAACTGCCGGGACGGCAGGATGAGAACCGGGTTCGACTCGAGCGGCATCGCCGCGAGAGAACGCCGCCACAGGCGGCGGCCCGAAGGGCGGCGCGCAGCGCCGTAATCCTGCCGGCCCAGCCAACAACCGCTTTGCGCCAGAAGGGCGCGAAGCAAAACCACCAAGACCCCGGTCCCGATCCGGGGTCTATAATTTGGAGCTCGGGCGTTCTAGCACGCTCGCTCCACTCCATCCAGACCGGGACGAACCGTGGTCGACAAGAATCGCATGATGATCTTCGCGGGCAATGCCAACCCGCGTCTCGCCCAGGCCGTTGCGGAACACCTGGGGCTGCCGATGGGCAAGGCCATCGTGGGGCGTTTCAGCGATGGCGAGGTGCAGGTCGAGTTGCTGGAGAACGTGCGCGGCCGCGACGTCTTCCTGATCCAGCCGACGGGGCAGCCGACCAACGAAAACATCATGGAGCTGGTGATCATGGTCGATGCGCTGCGCCGCGCCTCGGCCGGACGCATCACCACGGTGATCCCGTATTTCGGTTATGCGCGCCAGGACCGCCGTGTGCGCTCGGCGCGGGTGCCGATCTCGGCCAAGGTGGTCGCCAACATGATCGAGGCGGTGGGCGCGGATCGCGTGCTGACCATCGACGTGCACGCCGACCAGGTTCAGGGTTTCTTCAATGTCCCGGTGGACAACATCTATGCCTCGCCGGTGCTGCTGGGCGACGTCTGGCGGCATGTCTCGGGCGATCTGACCGTGGTGTCGCCGGATGTCGGCGGGGTGGTGCGTGCCCGCGCCATCGCCAAGCGGCTGGATGACGCCGATCTGGCGATCATCGACAAGCGCCGCCCGCGTGCCAACGAGTCCGAGGTAATGCATATCATCGGGGATGTGCGCGGCAAGTCCTGCATCATCATTGACGACCTGGTGGATACCGCCGGTACGCTGTGCCAGGCCGCGAAGGCCCTGAAGGCACACGGGGCGCACTCGGTGATGGCCTATGCCACGCACCCCGTGCTTTCCGGCGCGGCAATTGATAATATAAACGGTTCGGCGCTTGACGAGCTGGTGGTGACCGACACCCTGGCCCTGCAGCCCAATGCGCAGGCCTGCGAAAAGATTCGTCAGTTGTCGGTCGCGGAGATGCTTGCGGAGACCATCCGCCGCATCAACCTCGAGGAGTCCGTCAGCTCGTTGTTCATGGACTAGGTCCGTGTGGGCTGGAGCTGTGGACCGGCGATAACCGATTTCGGGAGGCTTGCCTCCCATTCAGCGCCCCGCCTGGTCGCGGGCGGGGTGTGTTCAAGGCGCTTCGGGTGAAGCGCCTTTCATTTTGGAGACCGTAGCAATGAGCATGAGCTTTACCATTGAAGCCGAGAAGCGTGACGAACAGGGTTCGAGTGCGAGCCGCCGCCTGCGTCGCGCTGGCAAGCTGCCCGCCATCCTGTACGGAGCGGACAAGGACGCCGTGGCCATCACGTTGGATCACAATGCGATGGTCCACAACCTCAAGGAAGATGCGTTCTATTCGCACATCCTGAGCGTGAAGCTGGGCGGCAAGACCGAGAAGGCGATCCTGCGAGATGTGCAGCGCCATCCGTTCAAGCCGACCATCTACCACGTCGACCTGATGCGCGTGAGCGCCAATCAGCCGATCCGCGTCAGCGTGCCGCTGCACTTCCACAACGAGGAAGAGTGCAAGGGCGTGAAGCTGGGCGGTGGCATGGTCAGCCGCATGATCAACGAGCTCGAGGTCGAGTGTCTGCCGGGCGACCTGCCCGAGTCCATCGATCTCGACGTGATCGAGCTGGATGTCGGTGACACCGTGCACATCTCCGAGTTGAAGCTGCCGGAGGGCGTGCAGAGCGTGGCCCTGATGCACGGCGAGGAATACGACTACGCCGTGGTCAGCGTGCTGCTGCCGCGTTCCGCGAAGGCGGAAGAGGAAGAGCTCGAAGGCGAAGCCGCGGAAGCCGAAGGTGGCGCAGAAGCCGAGGGTGGCGACGAGGCCGCTTCCGGCGACGAGTCGGAGTCCGGGGACAAGGAGTAAGCCTTGCGGCTTGCCACCTGACTGATGGCGATCCAACCCGAACCGATCCGTCTCGTGGTCGGGCTGGGGAATCCGGGCCCGCGTTATGCCGAAACCCGGCATAACGCGGGTTTCTGGTTTGTGGACACCCTGGCCCGCCGCCATGGCACGGAGTTCCGCCCCGAGAGTCGCTTCGATGGTGAAGCGGCACGTCTGGCCCTGCCGGACGGCGACTGCTGGCTGCTCAAGCCCATGAGCTTCATGAACAAGAGTGGCCTGCCGGTACGCAAGTGCGCGGATTTCTACCGCATCCCGCCCGCGGCCATCCTGGTCGTGCATGACGAGCTGGATCTCGATCCTGGCGTAGTGCGACTGAAGCTGGGCGGCGGCCATGGTGGACACAACGGGCTGCGCGATCTGCACCGCCACATGGGCGGGCCGGACTACGCCCGGCTGCGGGTCGGGATCGGCCACCCGGGGCATCGCGACGACGTGGTGCCGTTCGTGCTCGATCGCCCTGGGCGGGATGATGCCCGGGCCATCGAGGAGGCCATCGATACGGCCCTGGACCAGATCCCGGCCCTGGTGGCCGGGCGCTGGGACGAGGCCGTGCGCAATCTGCATGGGGGTGGGTCGAAGCCGGCCGGCCCCAAGAACTCCGAGGAAGCCCGATGAGTCTGAAATGCGGGATCGTGGGCCTGCCGAATGTCGGCAAGTCCACCCTGTTCAATGCCCTCACGCGCGCGGACATCGCGGCGGAGAACTACCCCTTCTGCACCATCGATCCGAACGTGGGCGTGGTGGAGGTCCCGGATCCGCGGCTGACGCGGCTCGCCGAGATCGTGAAGCCCCAGCGCACGCTGCCGACCACGGTCGAATTCGTGGACATCGCCGGCCTGGTCGCGGGGGCCGCCCAGGGCGAGGGGCTGGGCAACCAGTTCCTGGCGCATATCCGCGAGACGGACGCGATCGCCCAGGTGGTGCGTTGTTTCGAGGATGACGACATCGTACATGTCGCCGGCAAGGTCGATCCGCTGGCGGATATCGAGACCATTAGCACCGAACTGATGCTGGCGGACCTCGAGACCGTGAACAAGGCGCTTTCCCGTCTGGCACGTGCGGCCAAGTCGCAGGACAAGACCGCCATCGCCCAGTTGCAGGCGGCCGAGAAGGTGTCGGCGGGCCTTGATCAGGGTATTCCGGCACGGGCGCAGGGTCTGGACGAGGACGAGCGGCGGGCCCTGTACGACCTGCACCTTCTGACCCTCAAGCCGGCGATGTACATTGCCAATGTGGACGAGGCCTCGCTGTCCGCTGGCAATGCCATGGTCGAGGCCGTGCAGGCGAAGGCGGCCGAGGAGGGCGCCGAGGTGGTCAGTGTCTGCGCCGCCATCGAGGCCGAGATCGCGGTGCTGGATCCCGAGGAGCGTACCGAGTTCCTGGCCGACCTGGGTCTCGAGGAGCCGGGGCTGGACCGGGTGATCCGGACGGCCTACCGCCTGTTGAACCTGCAGACCTTCTTCACTGCGGGCGAGAAGGAGGTGCGTGCCTGGACCGTGCGCCAGGGCTCCACTGCGCCGCAGGGGGCGGGGGCGATCCACACGGATTTCGAGCGCGGTTTCATCCGTGCCGAGGTGGTGGGGTACGACGACTTCGTCGGATACAACGGCGAGCAGGGCGCGAAGGACGCGGGGAAATGGCGCCTCGAAGGCAAGGAATACGTGCTGAGAGAGGGCGACGTGGTACATTTCCGCTTCAATGTCTGAGCGTTATACTAGGAAATAAGTTTGGGGCGTGCCGCGATGCGCGGCTGCGCCCTGTTTTGGCACCAAATTTCGGGAGTACAGTAATGGACGTAATGGATCGCATCCGCCAACAGGTGGAAGACAATCCGGTGGTGATCTTCATGAAGGGCACCCCGCAGTTCCCCATGTGTGGGTTCTCCAGCCGTGCGGTGGAGGCGCTCAAGCGCTGCGACCAGGAATTTGGCTACGTGAACGTGATCGCGGATCAGGAAGTCATGCAGAATCTGCCGCGCTTCGCCGACTGGCCGACTTTCCCGCAGGTCTATATCGACGGTGAACTGGTCGGGGGCTGCGACATCACCCTCGAGATGTTCGAGAGCGGCGAGCTGAAGAAGATGGTCGACGAGGCCCACGCCAAGCGCGCGGCCAGCTAGGCTGAACTGGCCCGGCGGCCATGCGGCCGTCCGGCATATGACCCGTCACCCGGGCGCCCTTGTGGCGGCTCGGGCGGCGGGTTTTTTACGTTCAACTCCCGGGCGGGAGTTCTTCCGGGTCGGGCAGGCGCAGGGCGTTTTGCGGCACCCCGATCCCGTCCTGCCAGCGATTGGTGATCTGGCAGAAGATGTCCGCCGTCTTTTCCGCATCGAAAGCCGCGCTGTGCGCCGACTCGGTGTCCCAGCCCAGTCCTGCGGCGTCCGCCGCGCGCGCCAGCACGGTCTGGCCGAAGGCCAGTGCCGCCAGGGATACCGTGTCCAGGCTGCTGAACGGGTGGAACGGGTTGCGCTTGATGCCGCAGCGCTCGGCCGTCGCATGCACGAAGCCCAGGTCGAAGTGGGCGTTATGCCCCACCAGTACTGCGCGCTTGCAGTGATTGACCTTCACCTCCCGGCGCACCTCGCTGAACACCTTGCCCATCGCCTGATCCTCGGGGTAGGCCGCGCGCAGCGGGTGGTAGGGGTCGATGCCGTTGACCTCCAGCGATTTCGGGTCCATTTCCGAACCCTCGAACGGCCGCACATGCACGCTGACCGTGCGGTCGCGCACCAGGTGGTCGTTCGCGTCGCGGCGCAGAAACACCGCAGCGATTTGCAGCAAGGCATGCCGGTGGCAGTCGAAGCCGCCGGTCTCCACGTCGACGACCACCGGCAGGAAGCCGCGGAAGCGGTTCGCCATCGGGCGGTGATTGGGGTCTAGCTGCAGAGTTTCGGGCATTGAGGTACTCGGTTTCGGGTGCGGCGGTGGTTCGGGATGTCGGCGGCGCCGGGCGGGGGATCGTCCCGCGTTCCGGCTGTTCAGGCGGGTTGCGCGCGCTTTGCGCACGTTCCCGCAGATTTCCCCGACGATCGGCGCCATAGCGGGCTTTCGCTTGACCTGTTGGCGGGACAGTCGGGATACTTGCGCCTTTTATGCCCGCCCAACACCGGCGCATGGTAGCAAATGCCCGCCTGCCCGGTGGCCCGGCCCCGTAGTGGCAACCCGATTCCCAACCCGTTTTCAGGGGTAGAGCGCATGGACCCGAACGCGACCGAACACGATATCGACCCGCAGGAGACCCAGGAGTGGATCGACGCCCTGGCCTCCGTGCTGGAGACGGATGGCCCGGAACGGGCCCATGCCCTCCTCGAGCGACTGGTCGACAAGGCGCGCCGCAGCGGGGCCTACCTCCCGTACTCCGCCAACACTGCCTATGTGAACACGATCCCCACCCACCTCGAACCGGAATACCCGGGCGATGGCGCGGTGGAGCATCGCATCCGTTCCTATATCCGCTGGAACGCGATGGCCATGGTGGTCAAGGCCAACCGCGCCTCCGCCGAGCTGGGCGGGCATATCGCGACCTTTGCCTCGGCCGCGACCCTGTACGACGTCGGTTTCAACCACTTCTGGCATGCCCCTGCGCATGACCACGGCGGTGACCTGCTGTTTGCCCAGGGCCATTCCTCGCCGGGTATCTACGCCCGCGCGTTCATGGAAGGGCGCTTGAGCGAGGAGCAGCTGGACCACTTCCGCCGCGAGGTGGACGGCAAGGGCCTGTCCTCGTATCCGCACCCCTGGCTGATGCCGGACTTCTGGCAGTTCCCGACCGTGTCCATGGGACTTGGTCCGATCATGAGCATCTACCAGGCGCGCTTCATGCGCTACCTGCAGGACCGCGGCCTGGCGCAGACCAAGAACCGCCGTGTGTGGAGCTTCGTCGGGGACGGCGAGGTGGACGAGCCGGAGACCCTGGGGGCGATCACCCTGGCCTCGCGCGAGAAGCTGGACAACCTGACCTGGGTGGTGAACTGCAACCTGCAGCGCCTGGACGGCCCGGTGCGTGGCAACGGCAAGATCGTGCAGGAGCTGGAGGCGATCTTCCGCGGCGCCGGCTGGAATGTGGTCAAGGTCCTGTGGGGCCGCTACTGGGATCCGCTGCTGGCCAAGGACACCGACGGCCTGCTGCAAAAACGCATGATGGAGGCGGTCGATGGCGACTATCAGAATTACAAGTCGCGCGACGGCGCCTACGTGCGCGAACACTTCTTTGGCAAGTATCCCGAACTCCAGCGCATGGTGGCCAACATGTCCGACGAGGACATCTGGCGGCTGAATCGCGGGGGGCACGACCCGGTCAAGGTCTATGCGGCCTACAAGGCGGCAGCCGAGCACACGGGGCAGCCGACGGTGATCCTCGCGCACACCGTGAAGGGCTATGGCATGGGCGCGGCGGGCGAGGCCCAGAACCGCACCCACAGCCAGAAGAAGATGGATTCGGACGACATGAAGCAGTTCCGCGACCGCTTCAATATCCCGCTGTCCGACGAGCAGGTGGAGAAGGCCGAGTACATCAAGCCGGATCCCGACTCCGAAGAGATGAAGTACATGAACGCGCGGCGCAACGACCTCGGCGGGCATCTGCCCGTGCGCCGGCCGCTGGCCACGCCGCTCGAAGTGCCCGGGCTGGATGCGTTTAACGGCCTGCTGGAGGCCTCCGGCGAGCGCGAGATGTCGACCACCATGGCCTTCGTGCGCCTGCTGACCCTGCTTGCCCGCGACAAGAAGATCGGCAAGAACGTGGTTCCGATCGTGCCCGACGAGGCCCGCACCTTCGGCATGGAAGGGTTGTTCCGTCAGCTGGGGATCTACTCCTCGGTCGGTCAGCTCTACGAGCCGCAGGACAAGGATCAGGTGATGTATTACAAGGAGGACAAGAAGGGCCAGATCCTGGAAGAAGGGATCAACGAGGCCGGTTCCATGTCCTCCTGGATCGCGGCCGCGACCTCCTACTCCACGCACGGCGTGGCGATGGTGCCGTTCTACATCTTCTACTCGATGTTCGGCTTCCAGCGCGTCGGCGACCTGATCTGGGCGGCCGGGGACATGCGCGCCCGCGGCTTCCTGATGGGTGCCACCGCCGGGCGCACCACCCTGGCCGGGGAGGGCCTGCAGCACGACGACGGCCACAGCCAGATGATGGCCGCCAACGTCCCCAACTGCATCGCCTACGACCCGACCTTCGCCTATGAACTGGCGGTGATCGTGCAGGACGGGATGCGCCGCATGTACGCGGAGCAGCAAAGCGTCTTCTACTACATCACCGTGATGAACGAGAACTACCCGCAGCCGGCCATGCCGAAGGGCGCCGAGGAAGGTATCCGCCGCGGGCTGTATCGCTTCCAGGCGGGCGGGCGCAAGAAAAAGAAGGTGCGTCTGCTGGGCTCCGGCACCATCCTGCGCGAGGCCATCGCCGCCGCCGAACTGCTGGACAACGACTTCGGCGTGGCCGCCGAGGTGTGGAGCGCGACCAGCTTCAACGAACTGGCCCGCGACGGCCGCGATGCCGACCGCCATGCGCGCCTGAATCCGGAGGCCAAGCCGCGCAAGTCCTGGGTGGAGGAGTGCCTGGGTGGTTCGGACGACCCGGTCATCGCCGCGACCGACTACGTCCAGGCCTACGCCGACCAGATCCGCGCCTTCGTGCCGGCCGACTATCGCGTGCTGGGCACCGACGGCTTCGGCCGCTCGGACACCCGCGCGGCGCTGCGCCGGCACTTCGAGGTCGATCGTTACCACATCGCGGTCACGGCCCTGAAGGCCCTGGCCGACGCCGGGACCGTCGAGGCCAAGACCGTCACCGACGCGATCAAGAAGTACAAGATCGACGTCGAACGGCCCAACCCCTTGCAGGCCTGAGGCCGCCGGTACCGAGGCAGGAGCAGACATGAGCAACACGACTACCGTGCACGTACCGGACATCGGTGACTTTAAGGACGTCGAGATCATCGAGGTGATCGTGAGCCCGGGGGACACCATCGCCCCGGAGGATCCGCTGATCACGCTGGAATCGGACAAGGCCTCCATCGAGATCCCGGCCCCGCAGGGCGGGACCGTGAAAGCAGTCAAGGTAAAGGCCGGCGACCGTGTCAACGAGGGCGATCCGATCCTGGAACTGGAACCCTCCGACGAGGGTGCCGCCGAGGACAAGTCCGCGAAAGACGAGCCGCCGAAGCAGGAAGCATCCTCTTCGGATGCCAAAGCCGAATCGGCCCCCGAGGCCGAAAAGCCGCAGCCCTCCGAGGCGCCGAAGGCCGCCGACCGGGCCGACCCGCGCCCGTCGCCCACCGAGCACATCCGTGACGAGTCGGCCTTCCGCAAGGCGCATGCCTCGCCGGTGGTGCGCAAGTTCGCGCGCGAGCTGGGCGTCGACCTGAGCAAGGTCGACGGATCCGGGCGCAAGGGGCGCATCCTGCGCGAGGACGTGCAGGGCTTCGTCAAGCGCGCCTTGAGCCAGGGCGCTGGTGGCGGGCTGGGGGTCGAGCCGATGCCGGAGATCGACTTCTCCGAGTTTGGGCCGACCGAGACCCAGGCGCTGTCGAAGATCAACAAGCTCACCGGCAAGAACCTGCATCGCAACTGGGTCACCGTCCCGCACGTGACCCAGTTCGACGAGGCCGACATCACCGAGCTCGAGGACTTCCGCAAGTCGCTGAAGGCCGAGTACGAAAAGAAGGGCGTGAAGGTCACCTTCCTGCCGTTCCTGATGAAGGCGGTGGTCTCCGCGCTCAAGCAGTACCCGCGTTTCAACGCCTCGCTGGACGCGACCGGCGAGAACCTGATCATCAAGCAGTACTACAACCTCGGCATCGCGGTGGACACCCCGGACGGCCTGGTCGTCCCGGTGGTGCGCGACGTGGACCGCAAGAGCCTGGTCGACATCGCTTCCGAACTGATGGACCTGTCCCAGCGTGCCCGTGACAAGAAGCTGAAGCCGGCGGACATGCAGGGGGGGTGCCTGACCATCTCCAGCCTCGGCGGGATCGGCGGGACCCAGTTCACGCCGATCGTGAATGCCCCAGAGGTCGCGATCCTGGGCGTGTCGCGCTCCAGCATGAAGCCGGTCTGGAACGGCAAGGAGTTCGAGCCGCGCCTGATTCTGCCGCTGGCACTGTCGTACGATCACCGGGTGATCGACGGCGCCCTGGGCGCGCGCTTCGCTACCACGCTGAGCGGACTGTTGTCCGACATGCGCCGCATGCTGCTGTAACCGAATTCGAACCGGAGCGATTGGATGAGCCAGACCAAGACCATCGAGGTCCCGGACATCGGGGATTTCAAGGACGTCGAGATTATCGAGGTCCTGGTGCAGCCGGGCAGCGAGATCGCCCCGGAAGATCCGTTGATCACCCTGGAGTCCGACAAGGCGACCATCGACGTGCCCGCCCCCGAGGCCGGCACGGTGAAGAAGCTGCACGTGAAGGTCGGAGACAAGGTGTCCAAGGGCAGCAAGCTCCTGGATCTCGAGGCCAGCAGCGACGCTGCAGGCACCGAGGAGCAGGGCGCCTCCGGCGGTGATGCCAAAGCCGAATCCGCGAAGGCGGAGTCCGGCGCCGCGAGTGAGCCGAAAAAGGCGGCGGCCCCCAAGGCGGCCGCCGACCCGAACACCGGCAGCCAGTGCCAGGTGCTGGTTCTAGGTTCCGGCCCCGGCGGTTATACCGCCGCCTTCCGCGCCGCGGATCTGGGCCTGGACGTGGTGATGGTCGAGCGCTACCCGGAGATCGGCGGCGTGTGCCTGAACGTCGGCTGCATCCCGTCCAAGGCGCTCCTGCATGCCGGCGAGGTGCTGCACGAGGCCGAGCGCTTCGCCGCGCTGGGTATCAAGTTCGGCGAACCGGAGATCGATCTGGAGGGCCTGCGAGGCTACAAGGGCGGCACGGTCAAGAAGCTGACCGGCGGGCTCAAGCAGCTGTGCAAACAGCGCAAGGTGCGCGTGGTCCAGGGCGTCGGCGAATTCACCGGCGCCAACAGCATCGCAGTGGAGGGCAATGACGGCCGCGAGGTGATCGGCTTCGAGCACGCGATCATCGCGGTCGGTTCGCAGGCGATCAAGCTGCCCGGCTTCCCCTGGGACGACGAGCGGGTGATGGATTCCACCGACGCGCTGGACCTGGCCGAGATCCCCGAGCGCATGCTGGTGGTCGGTGGTGGCATCATCGGTCTGGAGATGGCCTGCGTGTACGAGTCTCTGGGCTCCAAGGTCACCGTGGTGGAGCTTTCGGACACCCTGATGCCGGGCGCGGATCGCGACATCGTGCGCCCGTTCGAGAAGCGCGCGAAGAAGCGCTTCGAGAATATCTTCCTCAAGAGCAAGGTGTCCGAGGCCAAGGCCACCAAGGCCGGGATCGTCTGCCAGTTCGAGGGCGAGGCCAAGGGCCTGCCGGAAGAGGACACTTTCGATCGCGTGCTGGTCGCCGTGGGCCGCGGCCCGAACGGGGCGAAGATCAAGGCCGAGGCGGCCGGCGTGCAGGTGAGCGAGCGCGGCTTCATCGAGGTCGACAGCCAGCAGCGCACCAACGTCGAGCACATCTTCGCCATCGGCGACGTGGTCGGTCAGCCGATGCTGGCGCACAAGGCCACTCACGAGGGCAAGGTTGCCGCCGAGGTGATCGCCGGGCACAAGGTCCACTTCGACGCGCGCGCGATCCCGTCGGTGGCCTATACCCACCCCGAGGTCGCCTGGATGGGCGTGACCGAGGAGCAGGCCAAGGCCGACGGCATCGAATACACCAAGGGCGTGTTCCCCTGGGCTGCCTCCGGCCGGGCGATCGCGCTGGGTGCCGAGGACGGCCTGACCAAACTGCTGTTCGATGCGGATGGCCGCGTGATCGGAGCCGGTATCGTCGGCCCGTCCGCGGGCGACCTGATCGGCGAGGCGATGCTGGCGCTGGAGATGGGCGCCGAGATGGAAGACATCGGTCTGACGGTGCACCCGCACCCGACGCTCAGCGAGACGGTGGCCTTCGCCGCCGAGGTCGCGCACGGCTCGATCACCGATATTCTGCCGCCGAAAAAGCGCTAGCGGGTCGTGGCCCGCTTGCGCCAGTGGCTGCGTTGCGCACTCCCGGGATTGGTGCTGCTGGGGGTGGGTATGGCCACGGCGGGTGCTGCGCCCTACAGCGAACCGCTGGAGCGTAGTGACTGGCAGCTGACCGAGGAAGAAGCCACCTGTAGCATCCAGCAGACCGTGCGTCACGGCGGTACGCTGCGTTTCGAGGCCCGGCCGGGCCTGTTGACCGCAGTCTTCTGGCAGGCCCCCTACGCGATGCCGGCGGGCGTCACGCCGCGGCTGCGCACCGGCGCGCCCGAATGGCTGCGTCCGGCGACCCAGTCGCCCCTGGATCTGCGGCTGCAGGCCCGTGACGATCGCTTGTTCCGGGTGCCACAGGGATCGGCCCAACTCCTGAAGGCCCGCCTGCTGGCAGGCCATGACGTGCGCATCGATTTTCCCGATGGTGACGACTCGGTGCACTTTCGCGGCATTCGTTTTGCCCTCCGTGCGCGCGATTTCCGCGCCTGTTATGGCGGGCAGGACGCGCCTGCCGCGAGCCCGGACGGGGGCGCGCTGGATCGCTGGAGCGTTTACTTCGAAACCGGTAGCCATCGTCTGGATCCCGAGGCACGCGAGGTTCTGGAGCGCGCGGCCCGCATCCTGACGGCTACGGAGACCCCGCGCGTTCGGGTCGTTGGCTGGACGGATGCCGCCGGGCCGTTGGAGATCAACCGTCCCCTCAGCCGCAATCGTGCGGAGGTGGTACGTCAGGCACTGGTGGAGGCGGGTCTCCCGGCTGCGGGTGTCGAGATCGAGGCCCCGGGTGTCGACCCGGCCGCCGATGGCGCGCGCCAGGCCTCGCGGCGCAGTGATATCTGGTGGCTGGACAGCGGCGATGCGGACGCGGGTGACGCCCCCGTCGCCGACACGGAAGGGTCCGAGGGCCGCGTCCCCGGCCCCGTTCCGGATCCGGCCGCACCCTCCGCGACCCCGGCGTGGTAGTGACGCCGGTCGCGAAAACGACTATATCTTTACCTTAGGAAAAGGATAGAAATTCTTATGAGCTCCTCGATCAAGCGCGTCGTCCTTGCATACTCCGGCGGTCTGGATACCTCGGTCATCCTCAAATGGCTGGAGGATCAGTACGGCTGCGAGGTCATCACCTTCACCGCCGATCTGGGCCAGGGCGAGGAGGTCGAGCCGGCCCGCGCCAAGGCCGAGGCCCTGGGGGTGAAGCAGATCTACATCGAGGACCTGCGCGAGATCTTCGTGCGCGATTACGTGTTCCCGATGTTCCGCGCCAACACGATCTACGAGGGCGAGTACCTGCTGGGTACCTCCATCGCGCGCCCGCTGATCGCACGCCGCCTGGTCGAGATCGCCGAGGAGACCGGAGCCGACGCGATCGCCCACGGCGCCACCGGCAAGGGCAACGACCAGGTGCGTTTCGAGCTGGGCGCCTACGCGCTGAAGCCGGGCATCAAGGTGATCGCCCCCTGGCGCGAGTGGGACCTGAACTCGCGCGAGCGCCTGATGGCCTACGCCGAGCAGCACAACATCCCGGTGGACTACAAGAAGCAGGGCACCAAGTCGCCGTATTCCATGGATGCCAACCTGCTGCACATCTCCTACGAAGGTGGCCCGCTGGAGGACCCGTGGACCGAGGCCGAGGAAGACATGTGGCGCTGGTCGGTCTCCCCGGAGGCTGCGCCGGACGAATCCGAGACCCTGACCATCGGCTTCGAGAAGGGCGATCCGGTCTCGATCAACGGCGAGCGCCTGAGCGCGGCGGAGTTGCTCGCGAAGCTCAACGAGCGTGGCGGGGCCCACGGTGTCGGCCGCCTGGATATCGTCGAAAATCGCTATGTCGGCATGAAGTCCCGCGGCTGCTACGAGACCCCGGGTGGCACGATCCTCTTGCGTGCCCGCCGGGCGCTGGAATCCATCACCCTGGACCGCGAGGCCGCGCACCTGAAGGACGAGCTGATGCCGCGCTACGCCAGCATCATCTACAACGGCTACTGGTGGAGCCCGGAGCGGCGCATGCTGCAGGCCGCGATTGACGACACCCAGGGCGTGGTCAACGGCGAGGTGCGCCTGCGCCTGTACAAGGGCAACGTGATCGTCGCGGGGCGTCGCTCCGAGGACACCCTGTTCGACGATGCCATCGCCACTTTCGAGGATGACGCCGGCGCCTACGACCAGAAGGACGCCGAGGGCTTCATCCGCCTGAACGCGCTGCGCCTGCGTATCGCCGCCAGCCGCAACCGCAAGCCGACATGAAATGAGCGGGGCGGGCCGCCAGCGCTCCTCATTGAGGGTTGCCCCGCTCCGGCGCCCGGGAAACGCGTGGATGTCTGGTGGCCTGGCGGTGTTCCTGGTGGGTTTTCTGTTGCTGTATCGCTCGGCGCCCTTGTTCGCGGAGGAAACGGCGGCGGTGGACGAGCAGCGCCTGGTCTTCGGGGTGCTCGCCCACCGCGGCGACGATGTGGCACGCCAACGCTGGACGCCATTCGTCGAGTACCTGTCAGAGCAGATCGACGGGGCCCGTTTCGTGCTGGAGCCGGTGGACAACGACGGGTTGCAGGCGGCGGTAGCAGACCAGCGCTTCGATCTGATCCTGACCAACAGCGGTTCCTACGTGATGTTGGAGCAGCAGCACGGGATATCGCGCATCGCGACCATGCAGCCGCGTCAGGTGGGCCGTGACGAGGACCGGTTCGGGGCCGTCGTGATCGCCCGCGCCGATCGGGATGACCTGGTGGAGCTGGACGATCTGCGGGGGCAGCGCTTGTCCGCAGTGCATCCTGATGCCTTTGGGGGCTGGTGGATGACCTGGCGCGAATTGCAGGCGGCCGGGCTGGACGTCGAGAGTGATCTGGCGTCGGTGGTATTTACCGGCTTTCCGGTCGGCCGCGGCCTCGACTGGGTGCTGCAGGGGGAGGTCGATGCCGCGACCTTCCGGACCGGCATCCTGGAGGACCTGGAGGCACGTGGCGATCCACGGGTGGAGCAGGTTCGGGTGGTCGGCGAGCGCGCCTTCCCATCGTTCACTTACCGCGCCAGTACCCGTTTGTACCCCGAGTGGCCGCTGGCGATGCGTGGTGACCTGGATACCGGGCTGGCGCATGCCATCCTGCTGGCGACCCTGTCGCTGGATGCGGAACATTCGGCAAGTCAGGCGGCCGGCATCGGCGGCTGGGCAGCACCCCGGTCCTACGAGGACGTGCACGGGCTGATGTACGAACTGGGAGTTGGCCTGTATGCGCCGCAGCCCTTCGATATCCTGGTCTGGCTGCGTGACAACATCCTGTGGCTGGTCTCGGCGCTGGCCGTGGTCGCGCTCCTGGCGCTGCTGTATGTCTCGCGGGTCCACACCCGGGTGCGCCGCTCCGGGCGCAACCTCGAGCGCAGCATGGACGCGATCCCGGATGCGGTGATCACCCTGGATGCACGTGGCGGGATCTCCTACGTGAACCCTGCGGCCCGCGAGCTGGCGGGCCTGACCCGGGATCAGGTTCTGGGTTGTTCCCTGGATCAACTGCTCGACTTGCGCGAACTGGGTACCGGCCGCCCCCTGCTGCCGGCGGATGCCCGGGGCGAAGCGCTGAACCAGGCCCTCGGCGAGCGTTCGGATGCCCGCCTGGTCCGGCGTGACGGTCACGAATTGATCGTGCGTATCGCCCGTACCGCGCTTGACCCGGTAGCCGGTAGTTCCGTGCGGACCCTGCTGGTGCTGACGGATGTCTCCGAGGAACGCAGGCTGGTGGATCGGCTGGTGCACGAGGCGAGCCACGATGGCCTCACCGGCTTGTTGAACCGGCGCGCCTTCGAGCGCGAGCTGGAGATTGCCATGCATGCCGCCCGCGACAACCGTGCGGTGGCCAGCCTGCTGCTGGTGGACCTCGACTACTTCAAGGACGTGAACGACCGCCATGGCCATCGGGTCGGCGACGAACTGCTGCGCCAAGTTGCTCATGTGCTGCGCCAGCTGACCCGGGGTCACGATGCCGTGGCCCGGATTGGGGGTGACGAGTTCGCCGTGATCGCGCGCGATACGAACGCGGAGTATGGGCGTATCCTTGGTCAGCGGATCTGCTCGGCCCTTGCCGACCGGCCGTTGCAGGTGGAGGCCCGGGACGTCACCATTGGCGCCTCGGTGGGCGTGGTCGAGCTGGGACCGGACGTGCCGGGGGTGGACGAGGCCTTTGTCGCAGCGGATCGCGCCTGTTATCAAGCCAAGGATCAGGGCCGCGGTCAGGTCGGGGTTGCCCGCAAGGCGGACATCTACCCGATCACGGGGGCCTGAGCGTAACCGGCTCGGCGCCGGATCGAAAAATTAAGGAATCACATGTCTGTTGTCTCCTGTTTGCGCCCGGGCCTGCTGGCCCTGATGTTCCTTGGCCTGGCCGGTTGCGCGACGGTGCCCAGCGAGGACCGCCACCCCGATGATCCCTGGGAGCCCTACAACCGGGCGGTGTTCGAGATCAATCAGGACTTCGACGAGTCGCTGCTGCGCCCGGCCGCAGTGCAGTACCAGCGCCTGCCGCAACCGGTGCAGACCGGGGTGGGCAACTTCTTTTCCAACCTCAATGACTTCACGGTCCTGTTCAACAACCTGTTGCAGGGCAACCTGGAAAACGCCGCCTCGGATACCGGGCGAATCATGTTCAATTCGACCTTCGGGCTGTTCGGGCTGATCGACGTCGCCTCGCCCATGGGGCTGGACAAGAACAACGAGGACTTCGGCCAGACACTGGGCGCCTGGGGCGTGGCGCGAGGCCCCTACCTCCAGCTGCCCTTCCTCGGACCGAGCACGGCACGGGATGCCCCGGCGCGGCTGGTGGATGGCTACACCAGCCCGCTCTATCACACCAACCTGCGCGACGATCACACCGGGTGGTGGATCGGCCTGATCGCACTGGACGTGGTCGACATGCGCGCCGGCTTGATCCCGACCGAACGTATGCTGGCGCAACTGTCCGACGACCCCTACATCGCGATGCGCCAGGGTTACCTGCAGCGCCGGGACTTCCTGGTGCGGGGCGGCAGGCCGGATGGCGAGGCCGATGCCATGCTGGACGAACTGGATGAGCTCGAGGCGCTGGAGGCCATGGAGGCCGAGGAGAGCGAACGTTGAACGGCCTTGCCGCGATGCTGAACATCCTGCGCCTGCACGCCGGGCCGCAGGACCTGCCGGCGGATAACGGCACGCTGGTCTTCTGGGTCGGCATCGCCCTGATCGCCGGCATGGTGATCGGGATCCCGCTGTACGGCTTCGGCCAGGCGCTGGCACTGAACGTGATGGACCTGGTGGTCCTGTATGCCTTTGTCGCCATCCTGCTGAGCATGCAGGGCGTAGCGGATCGCTGGCGCCAGACCTTCACCGCGATGGCGGGGACCGGCGCGGTCCTGGGCTTGTTGATGGCGTTGCTGATGGTGCTGGCGGGCGGACCCGATCCGGCGCGCGACCCGGAGGAGGTCGCCACCGGGGTCGTGTTCGGCATGCTGGTGCTCCTGGCCTGGTTGCTGCTCGTCTTTGGTCACATCCTGCAGCAGGCGCTGGGGTTGGGTTCGCGTCTGGTGGGAATGCTGATCGCGCTTGGTTATATAGTGGTCTCCAGCGTGGCCACCCAGACCGCGATCGGGCTGTTCCAGTGACCGGCGGGCAGCTCCACGTCCTCGGGATTGGCGGGACCTTCATGGGCGGACTGGCCCAGTTGGCGCGCGCGCAGGGGTATGCGGTCACGGGTTCCGACCAGAAGCTGTACCCGCCCATGAGCGATCAGCTGGAACAGGCCGGGATTGCCTACCACGAGGGCTACGACCCCGATACGCTGCCCGACGCGGGGCCCGTCGTGGTCGGTAATGTAATGCGCCGCGGCATGCCCGTCGTCGAGGCCCTGCTGGATCGCGGGCTGGACTACACCTCGGGCCCGCAGTGGCTGGCCGAACACATCCTTCGTGATCGCTGGGTGCTGGCGGTGGCCGGTACCCATGGCAAGACCACGACCGCCAGCATGCTCGCCTGGATTCTTGAATACGCGGGGATGAGCCCCGGCTTTCTGATCGGCGGAGTCCCCGGCAATTTCGGGGTCAGTGCGCGCCTGGGGAATGCTCCGTTTTTCGTGATCGAGGCCGACGAATACGACAGCGCGTTCTTCGACAAGCGCGCCAAGTTCGTCCATTACCGCCCGCGCACCCTGGTCCTGAATAATCTCGAATTCGACCACGCCGACATCTACCCCGACCTGTCCGCGATCGAGCTCCAGTTCCATCACCTGGTGCGTACGGTGCCGGGGCAGGGGCGCATCCTGATGCCGGCCGGTGATGCCGCACTGGAGAGGGTGCTGGAGATGGGGTGCTGGACGCCGGTGGAGCGCCTCGCGACCAACCCTGAAGGCGACACTGGAAATGCGACCCCCGCGCTGGCCGCGCGCGCCCTGAACCCCGAGGCCTCGGTCTTCGAGGTGCTGGCCGATGGCGTGGCACAGGGGCGGGTGGAATGGTCGCTGACCGGGCGTCACAACCTGGCGAATGCCCTGGCGGCCCTGGCCGCCGCTCGGCATGCCGGCGTTCCGCTGGCTACGGGCCTGGCCGCCATGCCGGCGTTTCGCGGCGTTCGTCGGCGCCAGGAGCTGCGCGCCGAGATCGACGGCATCCGGGTGATCGACGACTTCGCCCACCATCCCACGGCGATCCGCCTGACCCTCGAAGGGCTGCGCGGACAGGTGGCGCCGGGTGGGCGTCTGGTGGCGATCCTCGAGCCGCGCTCCAACACGATGCGCATGGGGGTGCACGCCGAGGCCCTGGGTACGGCGCTTGCGCAGGCCGACGCAGTCCATCTGTACCATGCCCCGGAGATCGACTGGTCCACCGAGGGCCTGCAACAGCAACTCGGCGAGCACCTGTCCGTGGCGCGCGATATCGAATCCCTGCTGCAGGGGATTCTTGCCACCGTTCGATCCGGCGATACGCTGGTGATCATGAGCAACGGAGGCTTCGACGGGTTGCACCTGCGCCTGATTGACGCCCTGCAGGGGACGCCCGCATGACCGAACGCCCGCGCAGCATCTCTCTGGCCCTGACCGGCGCCTCCGGTGCGCCCTATGGTTTGCGCCTGTTGCAGTGCCTGGTCGAGTCCGGCGTCCAGGTGCACCTGATGCTGTCGAAGCCGGCCCAGGTCGTCCTCGGGCTGGAAACGGACCTGAATTTGCCCGGCCGCCCGGTGGAGATTGCGCGCTACTTCACTGAGCGCTATGAGGCGGCCCCCGATCAGATCCACTGTTACGGGCCCGAGCAATGGACCGCCCCGGTCGCCAGTGGCTCGGCCGTGCCGGAGGCCATGGTGGTCTGCCCCTGCACCACCGCCACCGTGTCGGCCATCGCGACCGGTGCCTCGCGCGGGCTGATCGAGCGTGCCGCCGACGTGGTGCTCAAGGAACGCCGCAAGCTCCTGCTGGTGGTGCGCGAGACGCCGTTCTCCGAGATCCACCTGGAGAACATGCTGCGTCTGGCGCGCATGGGCGCAGTGGTGATGCCGGCCAATCCGGCCTTCTATCACCGTCCGCAGTCCATCGATGACCTGATCGACTTCATGGTGGCGCGGGTGCTGGATCACCTCGACGTCGAGCACGCCCTGGTGCCGCGCTGGGGCGCGGCCCCGGAGCCGGGAGAGGATGCATGACCACGCTGCCGCTGTTTCCGCTGAACACGGTGTTGTTCCCCGAGGGGTTGCTGCCGCTGCGGATCTTCGAGACCCGTTATCTGGACATGGTGCGGCGCTGCCTGCGCAGCGATGGTCGCTTCGTCATCGTGGCGACCGAACCGGAACGCGAATCCGGTGAACTCCCGTCCGAGACGGATCCCTCCGCGGGTTTCTACAGTGTCGGCACCGAGGCGATCATTGTGGACTGGGACCAGCGTCCCGACGGGTTGCTGGGGATCCTGGTCAAGGGCGAGGGCCGGCGGGTCATCCACAATGCCCGGCACGCCGATGACGGCCTGTGGCTGGGTGATGTGGAGCCCTTGCCGGAGTATCCCGAGGTGAGCCTGCCGGTCGACTATGCCTCGTTGGCCGACCTGCTGGAGCGCTTGCTGGACCAGTTGGGTACGCCCTGGTCGCACCTGGAACGGCGCTTCGACGACTCGACCTGGGTTGCCGCGCGGCTGACCGAACTGCTCCCGATCGACCTCGAAATCAAGCAGCAATTGCTGGAGGCCGACGACCCGATCGAGCGTCTGGAACGCCTGCGAGCGGCCATGCTCGCAGCATCGAAATCCTGAAAGCGGCCGCGGAGGCTGGTAAGGTTCGGGGACATTTTTAACCGGAGCCCGCCATCATGGCCGTTCAGGAACTCACGCAGGACACGTTCGAATCCACTATTACCGGGAATGACATCGTCATCATGGACTTCTGGGCCCCCTGGTGTGGCCCGTGCCAGCAGTTCGCCCCGACCTTCGAGGAGGCCTCCGGCAAGCACTCCGACGTGGTCTTTGCCAAGGTGAATACCGACGAGGAGCAGGCCATCGCCGGCGCCTTCCAGATCCGTTCCATCCCGACCTTGATGATCTTCCGCGAGCAGATCATCGTGTTCTCCCAGCCGGGCGTGCTGTCCGCCGGTCAGCTGGACGAGGTGCTGGGCAAGGTGCGCGAGCTGGACATGGAGCAGGTGCGCGCCGACGTCGAGCGCCAGCAGCAGGAACAGGAGCAGGCCGGGGGCGCGTAAGCCGCCTCTGACAACGGTTTCCCGCGGGCCCAGCCCGCGAGATCGAACCCGGCCGGGGGCGTCGCCCCGCCGGGTTTTTTTGTGTGGGGCGCGTGCCAGGATCGTAGAATGACCGCAAACCCCTGTGCCATGCGCGAAAGGATGCCGTCACCATGCCCCAGCTCCCCGAGGCCGGACGCCTGCCATGTTGAGCGTGATGACCCAGATGGGGGCGCTGATCGTCGCGGGCGTGGTCTGGCGCGCCCTGCAGCCGGGTGGTCTGGATGCGGATACGACGCGCCGGGTCCTTACGACCCTGGTCTACTACCTGTTGCTTCCGGCGCTGGTCCTGCAGGTGCTGTGGGTGGCCCCGCTGGGCCTCGACTCCCTGCGTATCGCCCTGGTGGCGGGCCTCACGGTTCTGGCGATGGTCGGGGTCACATTGCTGGCCTGTCGCGTCTGCATGGCGGAGCGTGCGGCGATCGGCGCGATGCTGCTGGCGGCTGCCTGGCCCAATGCCACCTATCTCGGTCTCCCGGTGCTCGACAGCCTGTTCGGCGAGCCTGGCCGCGCGGTGGCGATCCAGTACGACTTGTTTGCCTGCCTCCCGCTGGTACTGACACTGGGCGTGCTGCTGGCGCGGCGCTACGGCGATCCCGAGGCGGTACGCCTGTACGGGGGCGGGAGTCCACTGCGCGGGCTGGCGGCGGTGCCGTCGATCTGGGCGGCGGTGGTGGGTGTGGCGCTGAATCTCGCCGGGGTCCCATTGCTCGACTGGCTGGACGTCTTTCTCGGCTTCCTGGCGGACAGCGTGGCCCCACTGATGCTGTTCTCGCTGGGCCTGGCGCTCGTATTCAATCGCTTTCGTGGACGCGATGCCCGGCCTCTGGCGGTGGTGGCCGTGGTCCAGCTGATTCTGGCCCCCATCTTCGCGCTGGGCCTGGTGCTGTGGACCGGCCTCGAGGGTGTGCCCGGTGTCGGATCGGTGCTGGAGGCGGCGATGCCGGCGATGGTCCTGGGACTGGTGTTCTGCGATCGCTTCCGCCTGGACACCGGCCTCTACGCGGCCGCGGTCACGCTGACCACGGCGCTGTCGTTGGTCACCCTGCCCCTGTGGTTCGCTCTCGCCACCCGACTCATCGCCTGACCCTCAACGCAGTTGGTGGCTGGCCCTGTTTCATCGTCGGTGTTTACGGTGCCTTCGGTCCGCATACTGTCCGGCGCTGACTCGCGAGCGCACCGCGAGGTACTTTCTTGCTTGCCCAAGAAAGTACCCAAAGAAGGGCACCCGGATTTCGCCCGTGAACCTCGCTCCGGACGCGCTGGGCCGGCGGCGCTGAACTCGCTGCGCCTGCGGCTTCGCTCAGACATCCAGCGCCCCATGTCTATTGTTAACTGGCCGGCCCATCACGCCCTCCACGAGGGGCTCCATACGGGGGAGAAGGTCAAAACAAACGGTACCCCGTAGGGTGCCGTTGAGCGCAGCGAAACGCACCATCTCCCACGCCGTGCGACACCCTGATGCGATTCGCTACGCTCATCCGCATCCTACCCCCTGGCGCCCGCTACGCGGGCGCGGCACGCCATGGCCGCAGGCCGAGCGTGCCCAGATGCCGGAACAGCCCGCCTCCATCCAATGGCACAGGCCTTCGGACCGCCGTTGTCTTGACCTGCCTCCCGTTGTCGTCGCGCCGAGTGGAGAGGCTTTTCGCGGGACGATTCTAAATAGACACGGGGCGCTGGATGTCTGAGCGAAGCCGAAGGCGTAGCGAGTTCAGCGCCGCCCGCGAAAAGCCTCGGAGCGAGGGAAACCCCGGCCCGCGCAGCGGGCCGGGGTCGCGGCAGTCGGGCGTGTTTCTTGGGTACTTCTTTGCACGAGCAAAGAAGTACCTCGCGGCGCGCTGGCGAGTCAGCGCCGGGCAGTATGCGGACCGAAGCCACCGTAAACACCGGGTGATGAACCAGGGCCAGCCACCACCTGGCATGTGGTGGACCGAAGCCGGCGTAAACACAGTGGACGAACCTGGACCAGCCTCAAGCTGCGGGGCAATCGCCGGACCGATGCGATTCGCTGCGCTCATCGGCATCCTACAGCGGGGGAAGAGCCGGCGGGGGCGAGTGCTAGCGGATGAGCATGAGGATGCCGGCGAGGATCAGGATGCCGGCGAAGCCGCGGCGGAGGTGAGCGACCGGCAGGTGATGGGTCAGCCAGACGCCACCGCGCACGCTGATGGATGTGCCGATCACGACGCCGAGGATGGCCGGCAGGTAGAGATAGCCGAGGGCCCATTCCGGCGCCTGATAGGCCGGGTCGGCCCATTGCGGTAGGGCGAACACCAGGCTGGCACCGATGGAGATCGGCACGCCCAGCGCCGCCGCCGAGCCGATCGCACGGCGCAGCTCCAGCCCCTGACTGACCAGGAACGGCGTGGTCAGCGTGCCGCCGCCGATGCCGATCAGCGAGGAGATCGCACCGATCAATGCCCCGCCGCCCAGCCAGACGCTGCGCCGGGGTACCGGGGCCTCCGGTGGCTGGATGTTCAGGAGCATCCAGATGCCGATCGCCACCTCGAAGGCGCCGAAGATACGCCCCAGGTGGTCGGAGTCGATGCGCGTGGCCAGCCAGGCGCCGATCAGCGCGCCGACGATGATGCCCGGCAGGAGACGGCGTACCGCCGCGCCGTCCACGCCGCCCCGGCGGTGGTGGGCGCGCGCCGACAGGATCGCCGTGGGGATGATCGCGCCCAGCGAGGAGCCGACCGCGAGCTGCACCAGGCTGGCCGAATCGAAGGCCAGCAGACTGAATACGGCGACGAACACTGGCACCAGGATCAGCCCGCCGCCGATGCCGAACATGCCAGCCGGGATGCCCGCGACCAGGCCGAGCGCCACAAACAGCAGCCCCAGCGCCAGCGGTGACTGGATCAGTGTCTCGGTCATTCGTGCGTAGTGGCGAGTCAGGGCCCAGCGGACCGGCGGACCGCTGGGGTCGCCGGTTCACTGCGCAGGAGAGGCGAGGGCGCGCTCAGAGCGCCTTGAAGGACTTGCGGGCGGCCTCGATGGTCGCGTCGATGTCGGCGTCCGAATGGGCGTTGGACATGAAGCCGGCCTCGAAGGCGCTGGGGGCCAGGTAGACGCCTTCGCCCAGCATCGCGTGGAAGAAGCGGCCGAAGGCGGCGGTATCGCAGGCGGTGGCCCCGGCGAAATCGGTGACCTTCTGCTCCGAGAAGAACAGCCCGAACATGCCCGGCACCTGGTTGGTGGTCAGGGCCACGCCGGCCTCGCGCGCGGCGTCCTCGAAGCCCGCGACGACCTTCTTCGTACGCGTCTCCAGCTCGTCGTGGAAGCCCGGGCGCGAGAGGATCTCCAGGGTCTTCAGCCCGGCGGTCATCGCGATCGGATTCCCGGACAGGGTGCCGGCCTGGTAGACCGGCCCCAGCGGCGAGAGGTGTTCCATGATGGCGTGCTTGCCGCCAAAGGCCCCGACCGGCATGCCGCCGCCGATGATCTTGCCCAGCGTGGTCAGGTCCGGGGTTACGCCCAGGTAGCCCTGGGCGCAGTTCTTCGACACGCGGAAGCCGGTCATCACCTCGTCGAAGATCAAGACCGCGCCGTGCTGGTCGCAGACCTCGCGCAGGGTCTCGAGGAAGCCCGGCTCGGGCGGGATGCAGTTCATGTTGCCCGCGATGGGCTCGACGATGATGCAGGCGACCTCGTCACCCTTCTCGGCAAAGAACGCGCGCACGCCGTCCGGGTCGTTGTAGGTCAGGGTGCTGGTCAGCGCGGCCAGTTCCTTGGGCACGCCCGGGGAGCTCGGCTGGCCGAGGGTCAGGGCCCCGGAACCGGCCTTCACCAGGAGCGAGTCGCCGTGGCCGTGGTAGTTGCCCTCGAACTTCACGATGCGATCGCGGCCGGTATAGCCACGCGCCAGGCGGATCGCGCTCATGGTCGCCTCGGAGCCCGAGTTGGTCATGCGGACCATATCCATCGACGGCACCAGCTCGCAGACCTTCGCGGCCATGTCGTTCTCCAGCCGCGTGGGGCAGCCGAAGGACAGGCCGTTGTTGCAGGCCTCGCGCACCGCCTCGATCACCTCGGGGTGGGCGTGGCCAGCCACCATCGGGCCCCAGGAACCGATGTAGTCGATATAGCGCTGGCCGTCGGCGTCCCACATGTAGGCGCCGTTGGCGCGGTCCATGAAGATCGGGGTCCCGCCGACGCCCTTGAAGGCGCGCACGGGGGAATTCACGCCGCCGGGGATGTGCTGCTTGGCGGCCTCGAACAGACGCTCGGTTTCCTGCATGACGGTGTCCTGTGATTGTTGGATTCGGGTCGATGAATTCGGGAAGCCCGGCAACCATAGCGACGGCTGCGGGCGGGTGCAAAGGGATCAGTCGAACAGTCCGCTTATCTGACGCGCGGCGGCCTCGGGGTCGGGCGCGGCGCTGATGCCCTGGATCACGGCGAGCAGGTCTGCCCCGGCCGCGACGACCTCGGGGGCGTTCGCCGCCGTGATCCCGCCGATCGCACAGATCGGCAGCTCCAGTGTGGTGCGTGCCTCGCGCAGCAGCTCGAGATCCGCGCGTGCCGCGTCGGGCTTGGTCGGGGAGGGGAACACGGAACCGAAGGCCACATAGCTCGCGCCGGCCACCTGTGCCGAGCGGGCTCGTTCGAGCTCGTTGTAGCAGGAGACGCCGACCACCGCGCCGGGGCCGAGCCGCGCGCGGGCCGCGACCGGGTCCGGGTCGTCACGCCCGAGGTGCACGCCATCGGCCTCGACGCCCGCGGCCAGCTCGGTGTCGTCGTTGATGATGCACAGCGCGCCGTGCGCATGCGCAAGGGCGACCAGTTCGCGGGCGATGGCCTCGCGTGCGGCGCCTGCGAGGGTCTTGTCGCGGAACTGGATCAGGCGCGCACCGCCACGCAGCGCAGCCTTGGCATTGGCGAGGTGTGTGGCGCGTGGGTTCGCGTCCTCCGGGACCGCCGGGGTGATGAAATAGAGCCCGCGCAGGCGGGGGGTATGCTCAGTCGCCATGTGGGCACAGCCGGTTGGGGACGTGCTGGCCGTGGCCGGGGGCGTAGCCCCGTGCGACGGCGTCGTTCATGAAGGCCTGGGCCTCGATCACCGCCGGCTCCAGGTCACGGCCGCGCGCCAGGAAGGCGGCGATCGCCGCAGCCAGGGTGCAGCCGGAGCCGTGGAAGCCGGCCGGATGGCGCGGCAGCTCGAAGGCGCGCATGTGCCCGTCCTCGCGGTACAGGCGGTTGATGATGGGGTCCTGATCGCCGCCTTCGTGGCCGCCGGTGATCAAGACGTTGCGCGCGCCCCGTTCGCGCAGCCGTTGGCCCCACTGGGTGGCATCGTCGGTTCGGGCCAGGCGCGCGGCCTCCGGTCCGTTGGGCGTGATCAGGGTGGCGCGTGGCAGCAGGGCCTCGCGGGTCGCGTCCACCACGGCTTCGGTCGCGAGCGCCCCGCCGCCGCCGGCGACCATCACCGGGTCCAGCACCACCGGGATGTGCGGGTGCTCGGCCAGCAGCGCCGCGACCATTTTTACGTTTTCCACTGAGCCCAGCATGCCGATCTTGATTGCGGCGACGGCGAGATCGGCCAGGGTGACCTCGATCTGGGCGCGCAGCTGTTCCGCAGACAGCACGCTGAAGTCCAACACGTTGCGGGTGTCCTGCACGGTGATCGCGGTCACGGCCGTACCCCCGTGTACGCCGAGGCGGGTAAAGGTGGTCAGATCGGCCTGCAGGCCGGCGCCGCCACCGGGGTCGGAGCCGGCAATGGTCAGCGCGATCGGGGGATGATTCATGAATGGGGGCTCCCGTGCTAAGGTTGCGCGCGCCCCGGCACCCCCGGGGCGTTCTTGTTCCGCATCCCGGGAGTGTACGCAGCATGAGCAGCGAGTTCGAAGTCGAGTCCCTCCGCCCCCTGGTCGCCGCCGCCGAAGCGGGTGGCACGCTGAACGCAGAGGTCGATCAGGCCCTGGCCGCGCTGGAGCAGGAGCTGAACCGGCTCGCCGGCGAGTTGCAGGTGGAATACGTGGGGCCCGCCGTGGGCATGGCGGACATGCAGGCCGAGCATGTCTATCGGCTGGTCATTCGTCAGCACGAGATCGACGTGACCCGCCACGAATGGAGCCTGTGGGTCTGCGATGCGCTGGACAACTGCGACTTCCGGGCAACCTGGCCGGTGACCGGTGCCGCGCGCCTGCGGCGCAAGCAGGTGGTGGCCGTGGTGCCGGAATTGGTTGCCGGCTATCGCGATGCAGTCGCGGCGGCCGGCAAGGCGGATACCCCTGCGGGGCAGCGCCTCGCCCAGATCGCCAGCGTCTTCAGCTGACGTCGTCTCCCTAGCGCAACGAGATGACTGGCCAGCCTTGGTTGTGAGCGTGCGAGGCGAGGGTCGGGTCCGGGTCCACTGCGACGGGGTGCCCCACACGTTCCAGTAGCGGGATGTCGTTGCGCGAGTCGCTGTAGAAGCTGGCCTGCGCGATGCTGTCCTCGGGATCCGGATGATCCGCGAGGTACTGGCGCAGGCGTTCGATCTTGCCTTCCTGGAAGCAGGGCACCCCGGTCAGGTCGCCGGTAAATTCTCGGTCCTCGCCTTCCTCCGCCAGGGTCGCGATCAGGTGGTCCACGCCCAGCAGGTCGGCAATCGGCTGGGTGACGAACTGGTTGGTCGCGGTGATGATGACCAGCTCGTCACCGGCCTCGCGGTGTCGGGCCAGCAGGGGCGGGGCGCCGGGGGCGATCATTGGCCGGATCAGCGTGTCGATGAAGCGCTCCCTCCAGGCCTCGAGCTGTGCGCGTGGGTGTTCGGCCAGCGGGCTGAAGGCGAAGCGGCAGAATTCGTGGATGTCGAGGGTGCCCGCCACATACTCCTGGTAGAAGCGGTCATTGGTCTCGGCGTGACAGGTCGGGTGGACGGCGCCCACCTCTGCCAGGAACTCGTTCCAGGCGTGATCGCTGTCGCCGGCGAGCAGGGTGTTGTCGAGGTCGAACAGGGCCAGGGCCATGAGGGTGCTCTCGGGTTGGCTTGGATCGGACGCGAGTGTACCGGCGGGCGTCGTCGGCTGCAGCCACAGGCCCCTTTTGGGGCCGGCACCGGAGGCATGGTAGGGGCTTTGCCGCCGGGGCACCGGCTGTGGAACAATGCCAGTAATAGAGAAGCGTCTGGCTGATGCAAGTGATTGATTGTGACGGGTATCGCGCAAACGTAGGCATCATCCTGTGCAACGCGGAACAGCAGCTGTTCTGGGGCAAGCGGGTCGGGCAGGCGGCCTGGCAGTTCCCCCAGGGGGGCGTGCATGCGGAAGAAACGCCCGAGGAGGCGATGTTTCGCGAGCTGCACGAGGAGACGGGCCTGTTCCCCCGGCACGTCGAGGTGCTGGGCAGTACCCGCCATTGGCTGCGCTACCGCCTGCCGGAGCGCATGGTCCGGCGCCATCAACGCCCGGTCTGTATCGGCCAGAAACAGCGCTGGTTCCTGCTGCGCATGGTCGGAGACGAGAGCGACGTGGTGCTGGATGCGATGGAAACCCCGGAATTCGATGATTGGCGCTGGATCGACTACTGGCGTCCGGCACGCGAGGTCGTGCACTTCAAGCGCCAGGTCTATCGCCGTGCGCTGTGCGAGCTGGTGCCGCTGATGTTCCCGGAACTCGAACAGGCGCGCGCGCGACGTTCTGGCCGCCGTGGCCCGGCCCAGCCCCAGCCCCGTTCGCCGGTGTCCTCGCGTTGACGGTCCCGAAGCAGCCCTCGATGCTCGAGGTCCTGCGCCGTGTGGTGCAGGAAGTGAACGGTGCCGCGGATTTCTTCGAAGCGCTGCATATCATCGTTACGCGGGTGAAGGCGGCGCTGGAGATCGATGTCTGTTCGATCTACCTGAAGTCGCCGCAGTCGGGGCGCCTGGTGCTGATGGCCTCGGAGGGTCTGCGCGAGGAGTCCATCGGGCAGGTCGAGATGGATCCGTCGGAGGGTCTGGTGGGTCTGGTCGCCTCGCGGGCCGAGCCGGTCAACCTTGACAGCGCTCAGGACCACCCGCGTTTTCGTTATTTCCCGGAGACCGGCGAGGAACACTTCCTCGCGTTTCTGGGGGTCCCGATCATCCACCAGCGCAGCCTGCTGGGCGTACTGGTCGTGCAGCAGCACCAGGCGCGCAAGTTTGATGACGAGCATGTCTCCTTCCTGATCACCCTGGCGGCGCAGCTGGCCGGGGCGATCGCCTATGCCGAGTTCAACGACGAGATCTCCTCCGAGACCCCGCTGATCGGGCATGTGAACGTCGAGGCCACCGGCATTGCCGGCTCGCCGGGCGTGGCCATTGGCCGGGCCGTGGTGGCCTACCGCCTGGCGGACATGGACTCCATCCCGGATCGCGAAGGCGCCGGGGTGGATCACGAACTGGAGCATTTCGGGCAGGCGGTGGCGGAGACCCGCACCGAGATCGAGGACCTGAAGCAGCGCATGGGCGAGGCCCTGGGGCCGGACGAGCAGGTGCTGTTCGATGCCTACCTGATGCTGCTGGGTTCCGACTCTCTGGTGCACAAGACCCAGACGCGCATCCGTAATGGGCAGTGGGCCCCGGCGGCTTTGCGCGACACGGTGCGTGAGAGCGTGCGGGTATTCGAGGATATGGAGGACCCGTACCTGCGCGAGCGGGCGGCGGATGTGCGCGATCTAGGTCGCCGCGTGCTGTCGCACCTGCTGCCGGCCGATCGCAGCCAGGACGAGTTTCCCGATGGCGGCATCCTGGTCGGGGATGACCTGACCGCCTCGCATCTTGCGGAGGTTCCGATCGAGCGGTTGGGGGCCATGGTCTCGGCCAAGGGGACGGGTTCTTCGCACATCGCGATCCTGGCGCGGGCGCTCAACATCCCGGCGGTGATGGGCGTGTCCGAGCTCCCGGTGGGGCGCCTGGAAGGGCGCGAGATCCTGGTTGATGGTTATCGCGGGCGGCTGTTCGTGAACCCCAACGCCGAGCTGCGCGTGGAGTTCGAGCGTCTGGTGCGCGAGGAGCGTGAGCTGGCGGAGGACCTGCGTGCGCTGGCCAAGGACCCGGCCGAGACCCGCGATGGCGTCGCCGTGCCGGTGCTCGCGAACTCGGGGCTGCTGGCGGATATCAAGCCGTCGCTGGCGTCCGGGGCCGAGGGGGTCGGGCTGTACCGTACCGAGGTCCCGTTCATGATCCGCGACCGCTTCCCCGGCGAGGAGGAGCAGGTCCAGCTCTACGAGCAGGTGCTGGCCTCCTTCGACCCCATGCCGGTGACCCTGCGCACCCTGGATATCGGCGGCGACAAGGCCCTGCCATATTTCCCGGTGAAGGAGGACAACCCGTTCCTCGGCTGGCGCGGGATCCGTATCTCGCTGGATCACCCGGAGATCTTCCTGACCCAGCTGCGGGCGATGCTCAAGGCGAGTCGCTCCCACGACAACCTGCAGATCCTGTTCCCGATGATCTCGGCGCTGGACGAGCTGAAGGGGGCGATGACCCTGCTCAACCGGGCGCGCGAAGAGTTGCTGGACGAGGGTTTCCGCATCCCGATGCCTCGCATCGGGGTGATGGTCGAGGTGCCGGCGGCGGTGTACATGTCGGAAATGCTTGCCCGGCGGGTGGACTTCCTGTCCGTGGGCACCAACGACCTGGTCCAGTACCTGCTGGCGGTGGACCGCAACAACGCCCGTGTGGCGCATCTCTACGACACCCTGCACCCGGCCTGCATCCACGCGCTGGAGACGATTACCGACGGTTCGCACCGGGCGGGCAAGCCGGTCAGCGTTTGCGGGGAAATGGCAGCCGACCCGGCCGCGGTGATCCTGCTGCTGGGGATGGGGATCGACAGCCTGAGCGTCAGCGTGTCCTCGATCCCGCGGGTGAAGTGGGTGATCCGCAGTTTCTCCACTGACCGCGCCGAGGCCTTGCTGGCGCAGTGCCGGCTGCTGGAGAACGCCGATCAGATCCGTTCGCTGCTGAACAATGCCCTGGTCCAGGCCGGACTGGGCGGGCTGGTGCGCGCCGGCAAGACCTGACCGCGGCGCTCACCCATGGCCGGCAGGGGGCGCAGCTCAGGTGCGGCGTGCCCGCCACAGCGCGATCAGCGCACTCAGGAGGAAGATCCCGAGCACCACGCCGATGGCGATGAGCGCATCCACGATGGAGCGGTTGACCACCAGCACGACCACGCCCACCAGAATCGGGACCGGGATCTCGTTGAACCAGCGATACCAGGTGTGATCGCGTCGGTTCAGGTCATCGCGGAAGTCGCGCACGATCTTGCCGCACCAGACGTGATAGGCCACCAGGACGGCAATCAGCGTCAGCTTGAAGTGCATCCACGGCTCGGCCAGATAGAACGAGCGATCCACCAGCATGATCACGCCGAAAAGGATGGTGATCAGCGCGCCGGGGGTCATGATCCCGTAGAACAGCTTGCGCTCCATCACCTTGAAGCGCTCGTGACCGAGGGCGTCCTCGGTCATCGCGTGATAGACGAACAGGCGCGGTAGATAGAACAGCCCGGCGAACCAGGTGACCATGAAGATCACGTGCAGGCTGAGGAACCAGTTATAGGCTTGCATGGAGGTCCTTCTCGGAAACGGGTGCGATGTCCCTGCGCGGGGCGGCTCAGGAGAGCCAGCGTTCCAGGTGGCGTTCGATCTGTTCGAAGTCCGGGTCGCCCAGCTTCTGGTAGACGATGCGGCCATTCGGCGAGATAAGGAAGGTGGTCGGCGTCAGGCGCACGCCGCCATAGGCCTGTGAAAAGGCGTCGTCGCTGTCGTGGATGACCTTGTAGGGCATCCCGCGGTCCTCGCGCATGGCCTCCACGCGGTTGATCGGGTCGTAGGACAGCGCGACCGCCAGCAGCTCGAAGCCCTTGTCGGCGTAGGTGTCGTGCAGGTGGATCAGTTCCGGGATCTCGCGGATGCAGGACGGGCAGTTGGTTGCCCAGAAGGAGATCATCACCGGCCGGCCCTCGTAGTCTTCCAGGGCTACCGGCTCGCCGTCCAGGGTGGTGGCGGCGAAGGCGGGTGCCGGGCGCATGCCGTCGTCGGTCAACCAGATGGTCGCGGCGACGGCGACCAGCGCGATGATGAAGATGCCTCCGAAGATGGCCTTGCGGTCGATCCTGACTTTGCTCATAGGGGTGTGATCCGTTGATCGAATAGCCTGCATTTGTGGACTGGCCGAAACCGCATGCGTTCCGTGGTCCCGGCCAAGGCGGTATCATGCCGCAGCATGACGAACGCAACCAACAGCAAACCCATCCGCATCGGGGTTGTCGGGGCCACCGGCTACACCGGAGTGGAACTCCTGCGCCTGCTGGCGCGGCATCCCGCGGCCGATCTTCAGGTGGTGACCTCGCGCGGCGAGGCGGGCACGCCCGTGGCGGATTTGTTCCCCAGCCTGCGCGGCGCGGTGGATGCCGTCTTCCAGGCCCCGGACGAGGCGACCCTGGGCGAGTGCGACGTGGTCTTTTTCGCCACCCCGCATGGGGTGGCGCATGGACTGGCTGCGCCGCTGCTTGAGCGGGGCACGCGCATCATCGATCTGTCGGCGGATTTCCGTATCCGTGATCCCGAGTTGTGGGCGCAGTGGTACGGACAGGCGCATGGTGCGCCGCAGTATCTGGACGAGGCCGTGTACGGCCTGCCCGAACTGAACCGGGCGCAGATCCATGATGCGCGGCTGATCGCCGTGCCGGGTTGCTATCCCACGGCGGTGTCGCTGGCGGTTCTGCCTCTGCTGGAGGCCGGTCTGATCGATCCCGCGGACGTGATCGCGGATGCCAAGAGCGGTGTCAGCGGGGCCGGGCGCAAGGCGCAGATCGGCGGGCTTTTCGCCGAGGTGCAGGAAGATTTTCGCGCCTATGCCAGTGGCGGGCATCGGCATTGGCCGGAGATCCACCAGACGCTCAGTGGCGTGGCCGGGCAGTCGGTCGGGCTGATCTTCCAGCCGCATCTGGTGCCGATGACGCGCGGTATTCACGCGACGCTCTATCTGCGCCCGCAGGTGGCGGACGCGGACTGGCAGGCCTGTTTCGAGCAGCGCTATCGCGACGAGCCGTTCGTGGACGTGATGCCGCCGGGGGCCCATCCGCAAACGGCCAGCGTGCGCGGCACCAATCTTTGTCGTATTGCGCTGGCACAGCCGCCGCACTCCGGACGGCTGATGGTGCTGTCGGTGATCGACAACCTGGTGAAGGGCGCGGCCGGGCAGGCCGTGCAGAACATGAACCTGATGTTCGGCCAGGCCGAGACAGCCGGTCTGGACGGGCTGCCGGTTTTCCCCTGATGTCCTGGCCTGCCACATGACTACGGGTGTCCCGCGTCCACGTCTGCCCCGGATTCCGCGCATTCCCGCGCGGCGGCGCAGCGGGTCGGGACGCCGCGGCGGGTGGTGGCGCGCGGGGCTGCTGATGCTGATCCTGGTGTTGGTGGCGGGCGGAGCCTGGCTGGTCGAGAACTGGCGCGAGGACATACGGGACACGGTCGATGCGCAACGCGGTATCGAGGGCCTGCGGGATGACCTGGAGCAGGCGCTCGTCGCGCGCCAGGCTGCCGAGGAGGCGCGCCGCCACGCCGAGCAGCAGCTGGAAATGAAGACCGCGGAGCTCGCGGCCTTTTCCGGCGACATCGAGCGCCAGGAGGCCGAGTTGCTGGAGTTGCGCGAGGAGCTGGCGTTTTATCGGCGGCTTGCGGAGGGCGCGGGTGAAGATGCCCTGGGCATCCGGTCGCTGCAGTTGCAGCGCACGGGGCAGTCGGGCGTGTTTGATGTCGTGTTCCAGCTCTACCGCCCGGGGTTGAGTCGTTCGGTGGATTTGCGCTGGGCGCTGGAGGTCGAAGGCTATGCGACCGGGGAAGAGGCGCTGTCCACCCTGGAGACCGATGCGCTGGGGCTGGAGAACGATCGCCTGGTCGAGGGGTTTCGGTTGTTGCGCAATCAGCGCGCCCGGATCCATCTTCCGGAGGGCTTCGAGCCGGTCGGGTTGACGCTGAGGGCGAGCGCCGCGAACGACGAGGATCTTGAACCGGTTTCGGAATGGGCCGACTGGGATCGCCTGCTGGAGAGTACGCAATGATGGGACGCAAACGAGGCCGCCGCGCGCGGAAAGTGGATACCCTGGTGGGGCGCCATACAGTGGTCCACGGTGATATCGAGTTTGGAGGCGGGTTGCATATCGAAGGCCGCGTGATCGGGGATATCCGGGCCGCGACCGATTCGTCGGCCGTTCTGGTGGTCGCGGGTGGGGGCGTGGTCGAGGGCCATGTCGCGGTTCCGCACCTGCTGATGAACGGCGAGGTGCGTGGCGATGTCCATGTGGGAGAGCACGTGGAGCTTGGCGAGACGGCCCGTCTGGCCGGTAACCTCTACTACACCGTGCTGCAGATGGCAGAGGGCGCGCAGATCGACGGCTTGCTCAAACGGGTGGAGCATCCCCTCGAGGGCGAGCTGGACGGGACGAGCGAGACCCAGGCCCTGGCCAATCCCACGGAAGATGAGCATTCTTGACTCCGGGGCTCAGTCTTCCGTAGCGTGAATGAAAATGATTATTACAGGAGGCCCCGAATGTCCGAGCCCATGACGTCCGAAGCGGAACTGGACATCGAAATGCCCAGCCCATTGATCTTTACCGATGCCGCGGCCACCAAGGTGAAGGGGCTGATCGAGGAAGAGAACAACGACAACCTCAAGCTGCGCGTATTCGTCAGCGGGGGCGGTTGTTCCGGCTTTCAGTACGGCTTTACCTTCGACGAGACCGTCGGCGATGGCGACACCCTCGTGGAGAATGGTGGGGTGACCCTGCTGATCGACCCGATGAGCTTCCAGTATCTGGCGGGTGCCGAGATCGACTACTCCGAAGGTCTTGAGGGCGCGCAGTTCGTGATCCGCAATCCGAATGCCACCACGACCTGCGGCTGCGGTTCGAGCTTCTCGGTCTAGAGAGAAGCTGACAAGCGGTTAAGAAAGGGCCCGATCCGGGATTCCGGATCGGGCCCTTATTTGTTTCGGGTCGGGGCGAACGGCCCGCGCTAGTGGCCCCCGGGTGCCCGGGGGCCACCGGGGATGATGCACCCAAGTACGCGTGGGCCGCGCGCGCCGGTCACTTCCGGGAGGTTGCCGGGCTCGCCGGCAAGGGTTCGCGCGGCCAGCCAGGCAAAGGCGGCACCCTCCACCTGCTGTGGGGGGACCCCATGGCGTTCGGTGGTCTCCACCAGGGTCGCGGGCAGGGCCTTGGCGAGGCGCTTCATCAGGTGGCGGTTGTGCGCGCCGCCGCCGCACACCAGCAAGCGGGCGGGCGGCTGCATGTGCAGATGCTCCAGCGCGTGCCGCACGCCCTCCACGGTCAGTTCTGCCAGGGTGGCCTGAATGTCCTCGGGCCGGGCTCGGTCCAGGCGGTCGCCAGCCCCGGCACGGAGCCAGGCCGGCGAAAAGTATTCGGGCCCGGTACTCTTTGGCGGAGGGCGCTGGAAGAACGAATCCTGGAGCAGCCGGGTCAGCAGTTCGGGGTCGGGCGTGCCGCTGCGGGCCCATGCGCCGTCATGATCGAACGGCGTCTGATGGTGACGCCGATTCCAGTCGTCCATCAGCGTATTCGCCGGGCCGCAGTCGAAGCCGATCACGGGCTGACCCGGCTGCAGCCAGGTGATGTTGGCGATGCCGCCTAGATTGAGGACCGCGCGGGTCTCGTCCGTGGATCCGAACTGCGTAGCGTGAAATCCGCAGGCCAGTGGTGCCCCCTCGCCGCCGGCAGCAATATCGCGCGGCCGGAACTGCGCCACGGTGTCGATGCCGGTGGCCTCTGCGATGCGGAAGGGATCGCCGATCTGCCAGGTGAAGGGCGGATCGGCGTCGGGGGCGTGGTGTACGGTCTGGCCGTGACTGCCGATCGCCCGGATCGCGGTCGGCGCCAGACCGGTCTGGTCCAGCAGGGCTTGCACGGTACGGGCGAACAGCATGCCGAGCCGCGCATCCAGCGCGCCCAGGTGCCGGTAGCGCAGGGTTTCAGTGGTGGCCGCCGTCGCCAGCTCCTGGGCGAGGTCGTCGGGGTACCCCAGCTGGCAGTGATCCACCACGCGTACCGGCCCGGTCTCGCGGATCTCTGTCAGCACGGCGTCCACGCCGTCCCGGCTGGTGCCGGACATCAGCCCGATAAAGCGTTCCGTCATAGTGGTGATCCTCGCGCGCGCATTACATGGGTCGGCGTCCATTCTGGACCACCGCGGCATTTCGCGTCCGTTCGGGGGTCGCGGTATCCTTGCGCGCGATCGGCCAGCCCGGCCGGTCTCTGATCTCGACCAAGGGGCGTCATGGAACTCGAAGACCAGCTGGCCGTTATTCGTCGCGGCACCGATGAAATCCTGCTCGAGGACGATCTTGTCGAGCGCCTCAAGA
>NZ_KB906101.1:147500-245180 GCF_000381185.1 Thioalkalivibrio sp. ALMg13-2
GCGATGGGGGGACGGAGAAGGCTAAGTGATCCGGCAGTTGGTGCCCGGTTCAAGTATGTAGGGAGTGTCCTTAGGCAAATCCGGGGACACAATCCTGAGATACGATGACGAGCCTCCACGGAGGCGAAGTCACTGATGCCATGCTTCCAGGAAAAGCCTCTAAGCTTCAGTTAACAGTTGACCGTACCCCAAACCGACACAGGTGGGCAGGGTGAGAATCCCAAGGCGCTTGAGAGAACTCGGGTGAAGGAACTAGGCAAAATGGTACCGTAACTTCGGGAGAAGGTACGCCTCGGCTGGTGATGGGACTTGCTCCCTGAGCTGGCCGAGGTCGCAGAGACCAGGCCGCTGCGACTGTTTATTAAAAACACAGCACTCTGCAAACTCGAAAGAGGACGTATAGGGTGTGACGCCTGCCCGGTGCCGGAAGGTTAATTGATGGGGTTATCTTCGGAGAAGCTCTTGATCGAAGCCCCGGTAAACGGCGGCCGTAACTATAACGGTCCTAAGGTAGCGAAATTCCTTGTCGGGTAAGTTCCGACCTGCACGAATGGCGTAACGATGGCGGCGCTGTCTCCACCCGAGACTCAGTGAAATTGAAATCGCAGTGAAGATGCTGTGTACCCGCGGCTAGACGGAAAGACCCCGTGAACCTTTACTACAGCTTCACACTGAACTTTGAACTTGTTTGTGTAGGATAGGTGGGAGGCTTTGAAACCGGGACGCCAGTCTCGGCGGAGCCATCCTTGAAATACCACCCTGGCAATTTTGGAGTTCTAACCCAGGCCTGTTATCCAGGTCGGGGACCGTGTGTGGTGGGTAGTTTGACTGGGGCGGTCTCCTCCCAAAGAGTAACGGAGGAGTGCGATGGTACCCTCAGCGCGGTCGGAAATCGCGCGACGAGTGCAAAGGCATAAGGGTGCTTAACTGCGAGACAGACACGTCGAGCAGGTGCGAAAGCAGGTCTTAGTGATCCGGTGGTTCTGTATGGAAGGGCCATCGCTCAACGGATAAAAGGTACTCCGGGGATAACAGGCTGATACTGCCCAAGAGTCCATATCGACGGCAGTGTTTGGCACCTCGATGTCGGCTCATCACATCCTGGGGCTGAAGCAGGTCCCAAGGGTATGGCTGTTCGCCATTTAAAGTGGTACGCGAGCTGGGTTTAGAACGTCGTGAGACAGTTCGGTCCCTATCTGCCGTGGGCGTCGGAGATTTGACAGGATCTGTCCTTAGTACGAGAGGACCGGGATGGACGCACCTCTGGTGTTCCGGTTGTCACGCCAGTGGCATTGCCGGGTAGCTAAGTGCGGAAGGGATAACCGCTGAAAGCATCTAAGCGGGAAACCCACCTGAAGATGATATCTCCCTGGACCCTCGAGGTCCCTGTAGGGCCGTTGAAGACTACAACGTTGATAGGCTGGGTGTTGAAGCGCGGTAACGCGTGTAGCTAACCAGTACTAATTGCCCGTGAGGCTTGACCATATAACACCCAAAGTGTTGGTGGTCTCGTTTGACACATCGCTACGTACACAAGCCTAGAATGCATTCCGAATTTAGATGACGTGGAACAGTCCGCGTGGTCTAGCCAGTTTGTCTGGCGGCAATAGCGAGTAGGAACCACCCGATCCCATCCCGAACTCGGAAGTGAAACTGCTCTGCGCCGATGGTAGTGTGGGGTCTCCCCATGTGAGAGTAGGTCACCGCCAGGCATTAATCCGAAGCCCGGTCCCCGTTTTGGGGGCCGGGCTTTTTTTATGCGTGTTAGTCAGGCACCGTGTGCGGACGGTGAAGTCTGCTGCTGCGGCCCTTGGCCGGTTTGAAAGGGACGCAGGTGCCGAGACGGAGGCTGGGATGAGACAGAAGCGGACGGACGGAGGGTTGGTCCTGGTAGGGCTGGTCCTGCTCGGAATTGGACTCTATGCGATTTTCGGCGGACAGTTGGCTTTCACGCCCATTGCGCCGCGGGAGGGTTCCGGGTTTGGCGGGCCGGTGGCAACAGTCATTGGCGTGGCCTTCGTGATCGGGGGCCTGTATTTCCTTCGGGAGTCGCGCCGCTGATCACACTGGGCTTGGGACCACGTTGGAGAGCCGGCCTTGGTTTCCGACCGCAGCGTCAGGTGGCCGGAGGGGGCTGCGCCATGTGGGTTGATTGGCGCAGCCCTTCGACATGCGGCCGCGGCCGGGCTGACGTGACCGGGGGCACGGCGTTGGACCGGTAGTTGGAGTCAGGCTTGAGCCGTGGTTCGCCACGTGAAGCCGTAGTCCTGGGTTGCGATCTCGGGATCGGATGGTGAGGAGCCAAGGCCCTCGGCGAGCGCCTGGCGTGCAAGCGTCTCGTGGTTGTTGTCACTCGACAAGTGCATACCGATCACATGGCGTAGCCTGGATCGATCGATGCGATGGAGAAGGTCGGTGGCCGCGTGATTCGGTAGGTGGCCGTACCCGCCCGCAATACGTCGCTTGAGCGATGCCGGGTACCGCCCGGCGGCGAGCATGGCAGGGTCGTGGTTGCACTCCAGTAGCAGGGCTTCGGCTGCATTGGCCACGTCGACCATGTGCGGGGAGATGTGGCCGGCATCCGTCATCAGGACCAGCCGGTGATCGCCGTCGGAAAACGCGAATTGGATGGGTTCGCGGGAGTCGTGCGGGACCGTGTACGGTTGCACCCAGGCGTCGTCGATCTCCAGCGGTGCATCCGCCTGGATCTCCTGGATGTGAGCAAAACCGGTGTCGCGGGCGGCCAATCGGGTGCCGGGGCTGGTAAATACGGTGAGGCCGTAACGCCGGGATAGCGGCGCGGTGGCGCCGATGTGGTCGGCGTGCTCATGGGTCACCAGGACGGCCGTCAGGTCCTGTGGGGTCAGGTCGACCCGGGACAGGCGGCGTTCCAGCTCCTGCATCGAGAATCC
This sequence comes from Thioalkalivibrio sp. ALMg13-2, assembly GCF_000381185.1. Classification (NCBI taxonomy): domain Bacteria; kingdom Pseudomonadati; phylum Pseudomonadota; class Gammaproteobacteria; order Chromatiales; family Ectothiorhodospiraceae; genus Thioalkalivibrio; species Thioalkalivibrio sp. ALMg13-2. Next base: position 150,413 of record NZ_KB906101.1, read on the forward strand.
GCAATCCACCAGCAGGCGGGTGGCACCGATCTCGACCACCAGGGCGTTGCCGGAACTCCCGCTGCCCAGGGAGCAGAAGCGGATCATGGTGGCTGGGCTCGCCGCGTTCTAGCGAAGGATCTGCTGCTCGATCTGCTCCAGTACGAACTCGGCGTCACGGCGGCCAAGGGGCTCGCCATCGATGTCGCGCGCCTCGATTCGCAGATCGCCGTCGCCGATGTCGGTCAGGCGAATCTGATAACGCTCGTTCTCGCGACGATCACCGCCGCGCCCGAAGATCCGACTGAAGAAGCCGCCGCGTTCGCTCTCGCCGACCATGTCGGGGCGATAGGTCACCTCGAAGGTCCCCGTATTGCGATCTTGCTCGTCCACCAGGAGGCCGGCGCGGTCCAGGTAGGTGCCCATCTGCGACCACATGCGGTTGAAGTCGCTGCCCGTCACCAGTACCGGGTGGCCTTCGTGTTCCGTCTGGTGCAGCTCGGTCGGACGGTCGCCAATGGTCTCGGCTACCCGGGTGCCGCCCTCGGGGGTCTCGCCCGTGGCGAGGTAGACACGCAGGCGATTAAGCATTTCGGCCTCGAGTTCGGGATCGGACGGGCGCATTGCCCAGCGCCAGGTCTCGCCCTCGGGTTCTTCGGTGGCCCTTCGGTGCGAGATGTAGATGGCTGAGCGGCCATTGTCGCGTTCGACGCGCAGGCGGTATTGGTCGCGCGTGTTGGCGTCGTACACGTTACCCAGCGCACGGGCGAAGATGTTCTGTGTGCCCCGCAGCGGAATCCCGGCGCGGTCTTCGGCCCATTCGGTCTCCATGACGCCGACCTGGGGTTCGTTGCGCTCCAGGCGCAGGTTCTGACTGTCCCAGAATGCGGTCAGGCGATCCCAGAGATCCTCCGGGGCCACCTCGACACTCAGCCAGCGGACGCTGCCTTCGCGCATCAGCTGGATCTCGGTCGATTCCGGAAGGACCCGGGCATCGCTGCGGACCGGCGCGGTTGCCCCGGTGGGCTGGCGCTGCTGCTGGCGGGCCGCGGAGTCTTGCTGCATCTCGCGGGCGCTGATCCGTTCGCCCGGGGCGTCCGGAATACGGTAGGCGCGTTCGCTGTCGGGCGCGATCAGGTCCGGTGGGACCTCGAGGTTGTCCATCTGCCGACTCATTTCGTACTCGGGGCCGGACTGGCGGTCGCCGGAGGTCGAGCACCCGGCGATGGCCAGGCCCGTAGCCAGGGCCAGGGCGGTGCGGGTCGCGTGACGGTGGAGCTTGGCAGACTGTTTCATGTCGGGGATCAGACCTCTATGCCGGCCTGGCGCATCGCGTCCAGGACCGGCGCATGGAAGGGTTCGGACAACGGAGTCAGAGGCAGGCGGATGCCTTCCTCCATGAGGCCCATGCGTTGCAGCGCCCATTTGACCGGAATCGGGTTGGCTTCGAGGAACAGGGCTGAATGCAGCCCGTCCAACTGGCGATTGATCTCGCGCGCCTCGTCGGGGCGGTCTTCGCGCACGGCGCGGCACATGGCGGCCATCAGTTGCGGTGCGACGTTGGCGGTGACAGAGATAACCCCGTGGCCGCCCGCGAGCAGAAAGGCCAGCCCGTTGCCGTCATCCCCACTGTAGAGGTCCAAGCGGTTGCCGACACGGGCGACCAGCTCGGCGGTGCGTTCGTTACTGGCCGAGGCTTCCTTGATCCCGATGATGTTCGGGATGTCGGCCAGACGCTCCACCGTCTCCGGCAACAGATCCACTGCGGTGCGGCCAGGCACGTTGTACAGGATCTGCGGGATGTCCACCGCTTCCGCAATGGCCTTGTGGTGCAGGTAAAGGCCTTCCTGGGTCGGCTTGTTGTAGTAGGGGGAGACCAGCAGGCAGGCATCCGCGCCGCCTTCCTTGGCGCAGCGGGTCAGGGCGATGGCCTCGCGCGTGGAGTTCGCCCCGGTACCCGCGATCACCGGCAGGCGCCCCGCGACGGTCTTCACCGTGTGGGCGATGGCCTCGCAGTGCTCGTCGAAATCGAGGGTCGCGGATTCGCCGGTGGTGCCGACGGCGACAATGGCATCGGTGCCGGCCTCGATGTGGAATTCCAGGAGCCGATCCAGGGCCGGCCAGTCCAGGCTGCCGTCCGCGTGCATCGGGGTCGCCAGTGCGACCATGCTGCCTTGAAACATCGACTCCTCCAACAACGGTAATGGTGCAGTCTAACGGGCGGGTGACAGGGCATTCAAGATTCCTTCGGCCGGGTGTTCGCCGTATCTCGTCTTTCGTGCACCCGGTCGCCTCCCCTGGCGGGGAGAGACGCGGATCAAGTCGCCCGGCTGCGTTGGCGCCGCCGGGGCAAGGTGGTATGTTGCGAGCCATCATGCCTGTCGCCGCTTTCACGCAGAGAACCCCCGGGTGCTTGCCCGCCCCTTGCCTCGCGCGCAGCCGGCGGGTGCCGCATGGCTGAGGTGGTTGGCGCGGGCACCCACACCCACCTGATCCTCAACCTGATCGGGCCCGATCAGCCCGGTCTGGTGTCCAGCGTGACCCGCGTGATCGCCGACACCGGCTGCAATCTCGAATCCAGTCGCATCACGGTCGTGGGTGGCTACTGCTGCATGGCGCTTAGCGCCAGTGGCAACTGGAAGACCCTGGGTACCCTGGAGTCCCGCCTGCAGCGCCTGGAGGCGGAGATGGGGCTGGTCGTGGTGGCCCGTCGCGGCCCGCTGGAGGAGCGCCCCGAGGCGGCGATGCCCTATGCCGTGGACGCAGTAGCCCTGGACACCCCGGGCCTGCTGAATGCCCTGGCCGATTTCTTTACCAGCCGTGGAGTGAACCTGCGCGACGTCCAGACCCGGGTGTACATTGCCCAGCAGACCGGGGCGCGCATGTTTGCGGCCAACATGGTCGTGGATATCCCCGCAGGGCAGCACCTGGCCAGCCTGCGCGGCGAGTTCATGGATTTCTGTGACGAACTGAACGTGGACGGCGTGCTGGACCCGATCAAGGCCTGAACCGGCCGGGCTCGCGTGGCGTCCGCGGTGGTCTTACGCTTTGAGACCCTCTACTCAAGGAGCAACGCCTGATGAGCATCGCAATCGACCAGCGGGTACCCGAGGACCTGCGTGTGCCGGCGACCGGCGACCAGACCCTGGGGCCGGCCGACTTCAAGGGCCGCATCGTGGTCCTGTATTTTTACCCCAAGGACAGTACGCCCGGCTGCGCCAACGAGAGCCGCGACTTTGCTGCCAACCAGGCCGCCTTTGACGCCGTCGGTGCAGTGATCCTCGGTGTCTCGCGCGACAGCGTGAAGAGCCACGAGAACTTCCGCGCCAAGCAGGAGTTGCCCTTCGATCTGTTGAGCGATGGCGACGAGACCCTGTGCGACGCCTTCGATGTCATCAAGATGAAGAACATGTACGGCAAGCAGGTGCGTGGTATCGAGCGCTCCACGTTCGTGATCGATGCCGATGGCGTGTTGCGCAAGGAGTGGCGCAAGGTGAAGGTGCCGGGCCATGTGGACGAGGTTCTCGCCGCGGTGCGCGAACTCGCAGGGAGCTGAGCCCCTCTTCCCCCACTTCGCCCCGGAGGTGTCATGAACGCGACCGCCCAGGATCCGAAACGCCTGCTCGTCCTGGACACCAATGTCCTGATGCACGACCCCACGGCGCTGTTCCGCTTCAAGGAACACGACATCTTCCTGCCCATGGTCGTGCTCGAGGAGCTCGACCGTGGCAAGAAGGGGGTTTCCGAAGTCGCGCGCAACGTACGCCAGGTCTCGCGCTTCATTGACGAGCTCACCACCGGCGCCCAGCACGAGCAGATCGCCGCCGGGTTGCCGCTGCAGGCGGATTCGCTCAGCGAGTCGACGTTCGCGCCCACCGGGCGCCTGTTCTTTCAGACCCGCAACCTGTCCTCCAGCCTGCCGGCCTCGCTGCCGGGCACCTCGGCCGACAATGACATCCTCGCCACTGCCCAGGCGCTGAAGACCGAGTATCCCGACACCCCGGTGACGCTGGTATCCAAGGACATCAACCTGCGCATCAAGGCCACGGTGATCGGCCTGCACGCGGAGGACTACTACAACGATCAGGTGCTGGACGACGTCAGCCTGCTGTTCTCCGGCATGACCGAACTGCCAGCGGACTTCTGGGAGACCCACGGTGCCAAGATGGACTCCTGGCAGGAGTCCGGCCGCACCTACTATCGCGTGACCGGCCCGCTGGTGGCCGAGTGGCAGCCCAACCAGTTCGTCTACCGCGAGGGCGAGAACCCGCTGTCCGCGATCGTGCTGGAGATCGACCAGCCGAACGAATCCGCGGTAATCGAGCTGGTCGACGACTACATGACCCCGCGCCACAGCGTCTGGGGCATCAACGCCCGCAATCGCGAGCAGAACTACGCCCTGAACCTGCTGATGGACCCGGAGGTGGACTTCGTCTCCCTGCTGGGGGCCGCCGGCACCGGCAAGACCCTGCTGACCCTGGCCGCAGGGCTCGCGCAGACGCTGGAGGACAACACCTACAAGGAGATCATCATGACCCGGGTCACGGTCCCGGTGGGCGAGGATATCGGCTTCCTGCCCGGGACCGAAGAGGAAAAGATGACCCCGTGGATGGGAGCGCTGATGGACAACCTCGAGGTGCTGGCCAAGTCCGAGGGCGCCGGGGACTGGGGGCGCATGGCCACCAACGACGTGCTGACCAGCCGCATCAAGATCCGCTCGCTGAACTTCATGCGCGGGCGTACCTTCCTCAACCGCTACATCATCCTTGACGAGGCGCAGAACCTGACCTCCAAGCAGATGAAGACCCTGATCACTCGTGCCGGACCGGGGACCAAGGTGGTCGCGCTGGGGAATATCGCGCAGATCGACACCCCGTACCTGACCGAGACTTCCAGCGGACTGACCTATGTGGTGGACCGGTTCCGCAACTGGACCCACAGCGGCCACATCACGCTGACACGCGGGGAGCGCTCACGGCTGGCGGACTACGCCTCGAATCACTTGTAGATGTCGGGAAGACAAACGCGGGGGCGGCAACGGAGCGGGAAACGGGCACCGTCATTGCGAGGAGCGAAGCGGTGGCAAAGGAGCGCGAAATGGGCACCGTCATTGCGAGGCCCCGCAGGGGCCGTGGCAATCTCCGGAAGCTCGCGCTGAGCAAGATGCTGAACCAGATGATTCCGGACGGAGATCGCCACGTCGCTCCGCTCCTCGCAATGACGGTGCCAGTTGCGAGGAATGGGCTCAGCCGTCTTCGCTGTAGCGCACGCAGGCGCGGTCGGTCTCCCACAGGGTCAGCGCGTGCATGCGCAGGCCCGGGCGGTTCAGGCGTCCGGCCATTTCCCGGTAGAACCACTGGGCAATGTTCTCGGCCGTGGGGTTGACCGTGTCGAACGGCGGGACGTCGTTCAGGTAGCGGTGATCCAGCTGCCCGGCGATCTCGCGCGCGGCGGTCTTGACCACCTTGAAGTCCACCGCCATGCCGGAATCGTCCAGGGTCTCGGCCTGGACCTCGGCCTCCACCTTCCAGTTGTGCCCGTGCATGTTCGCGCACTGCCCCGGGTAGTCGCGCAGGGTATGCGCGGAGGCAAAGTCGGTCAGGACGCGAAGGGTGTAACGGGCACTCATGATCGTTTTCCGGGCGAGCGGCCATGGCGGCCGGGTTTTGATTAGCCCGCGAAGCCTATCCGGCTGCCGTCGTCCGCGCAATTCTCCAGCCCGAAGGCGTGGCGAATCGCGGCCAGTACGCCGGCCGTGTCGAGGCCGCAATCGGCGAGGATCTGCTCGCGCGAGCCATGCTCGGTGAAGGCATCCGGGATGCCCAGTACCTGGCAGGGCCGGGTCAGCCCTTCGGCCGAGAGCCACTCCAGTACTGCGCTGCCGGCACCACCGGCGCGCGCATGATCCTCGAGCGTCACGAAGCCCTGGTGGCTGGCGGCCAGTTGCGCCAGCAGATCCGTATCCAGGGGCTTGATGAAGCGCATGTTGACCACGGTGGCATCCAGCGCCTCGCCGGCCGCCAGGGCGGTCTCCAGCAGCGCGCCGAAGCTGAGGATGGCCAGACCCCGGCCCTCGCGCACGACCTCGGCGCGCCCGACCGGCAATGTTTCCAGATCCTCGCTGCCGCCCTCCGGCAGTTCGCCGGGCCCGCCACCGCGCGGATAGCGCACCGCCGCCGGGCCGTCGTGGGCGAAGCCGGTGGACAGCATCTGGCGACACTCGCGCTCGTTGGCGGGTGCCATCAGCAGCAGGTTGGGGACCGTGCGCAGCAGGGCCGTGTCGAAGGTGCCGGCATGGGTCGGGCCATCGGCGCCGACGATTCCGGCGCGATCCACCGCGAACAGCACCGGCAGGTTCTGCAGTGCGACGTCGTGGATCACCTGATCCATGGCGCGCTGCAGGAAGGTCGAGTAGATCGCAACCACGGGCTTCTGGCCCTCGCAGGCCATGCCCGCGGCCAGGGTGACGGCATGCTGCTCGGCGATCCCGACGTCGAAATAGCGCTGCGGGAATTGTTCGGAGAACGCGACCAGGCCGGAACCCTCGCGCATGGCCGGGGTGATGCCCAGCAGGCGATTGTCGGCCGTGGCCTGGTCGCACAGCCACTGGCTGAAGATGTCGGTGTAGGTTGGGGGCTTCGGGGCGGACGGGGCGAGGCCGTTTTCCGGCTCGAACTTGGACACGCCATGGTAGCGGCAGGGGTCTTCCTCCGCCGGTGCATAGCCCTGGCCCTTGCGGGTAACCACGTGCAGCAGTTGCGGCCCGTGGGTGCCGCGCAGGTTCTTCAGGATCGAGACCAGCCCGTTCACGTCGTGGCCGTCCACCGGGCCGAAGTAGCGAAAGCCCAGTTCCTCGAACAGCGTGCCGGGCACGAACATGCCCTTCATGTGTTCCTCGGCGCGCTGGGCGAAGGCCTTCATCGGCGGGACGAACTCCAGCATGCGCTTGGAGCCTTCGCGCATCGAGCTGTATAGCGGGCCGGACAGCAGTCGGGTGAAGTACTGATTGAGCGCGCCGACATTGGGCGAGATCGACATATCGTTGTCGTTCAGGATCACCAGCAGGTTGCAGTCGAGATCGCCGATGTGGTTCAGCGCCTCGAAGGCCATGCCCGCGGTCATCGCGCCGTCGCCGATCACCGCCACGTGGCGCCGGTCCAGCCCGGCGTGCTTCGCCGCCAGGGCCATGCCGGCCGCGGCGCTGATGGAGGTGCTGGAGTGACCGGCCCCGAAGGCGTCGTATTCGCTCTCCGCGCGCTTGGGGAAGCCGGCCAGGCCCCCGTACTGGCGCAGATGGGCCATGTCGGCCCGGCGTCCGGTCAGGATCTTGTGGGCGTAGGCCTGATGGCCGACGTCCCAGACGATGCGGTCGTCGGGGGTGTTGAACGCGTAGTGCAGCGCGATCGCGAGTTCCACCGTGCCGAGGTTGGCAGCGAGATGGCCGCCGGTGCGCGAGACGCTCTCGATCAGGAATTGACGCAGTTCGTCGGCCACCCCGGTGAGGTCCGAGGCCGGGCGTTCCCGCAGGTCGGCGGGCCATTCGATTGCATCCAGCAGGGGTGTGGGGGTCATCTAGGCGGGCCGGTTCAATTCATGCGATCGACGATGTACCGCGCCAGGAAGCGAAGCAAGTCCGCCTCCTGACCGAAGGGTTGCAGCTCGGTCAGTGCCTCGTCGACCAGGGCCACCGCCCGCTCGCGCGAGGCCTCCAGGCCCTGCAGCGAGGGGAAGGTGGGCTTGTGCAGGCGGGCATCGGCGCCACAGGCCTTGCCCAGGATCTCGGGGTCGCCTTCCACGTCGAGGACGTCGTCACGGATCTGGAAGGCCAGGCCGATGCATTCGGCGTAGCGTGTCAGGCGTTCCAGGGCGTCGGGGTCGGGCGTGCCGGCCAGCGCCCCCAGCCGCACCGAGGCGCGGATCAGGGCGCCGGTCTTCAGCCGGTGCATGCGTTCCAGTTCCGGCAGGTCGATGGGCTGGCCGCAGGCCCCGAGGTCGATCGCCTGGCCGCCCGCCATGCCGTGCAGGCCGGCGGCGCGCGCGAGCTCGCGCACCGCGTTCAGCCCGGTCGGCGCGGGCAATTCCGCGACGCCATCGGTCAGGATGTCGAAGGCCAGGGCCTGCAAGGCATCCCCGGCGAGGATGGCGGTCGCCTCGTCGAAGGCCTTGTGGCAGGTCGGGCGGCCGCGACGCAGGTCGTCATCGTCCATCGCCGGAAGGTCATCGTGGATCAGCGAATAGACGTGGATCATCTCCACCGCTGCGGCCATCGCATCCAGCGCCGGTTCCGGGGCGCCGGTCGTGCGCCCGGCCGCGTAGACCAGGACCGGGCGCAGGCGCTTGCCGCCGGACAGCGTGGCGTAGCGCATCGCCTCGATCAGGCGGGCGTCGGGGGCGCCGCCCGTGCCCAGGTGGCGGTCGAGGACGGCCTCGATGCGATGCTGGTATTCGTTCAGGGCCTGCTCGGGGGCGGTGGCGGTCAATGGCGGCTCGCTAGAACGGGACATCGGGGTCCGTCGTATCGTGCGGCTCCGGTGTCCGGGGAACATGGGTGCTTGCGTGATGGTCATTCTGGGCAGTGGTGCCGGAAGGTGCTTCCTGGGCCAGTGCCTCGATCCGGCGCTGGGCATCGTCGAGCGCCAGCTGGCAGCGGTTGACCAGTTCCATGCCACGCTGGAATTCGCCCAGCGACTGCTCCAGGCCGAGCTCGCCGGACTCCATCCGGGCGACCAGGGCCTCCAGGGCCTCCAGGCTGGCTTCGAATTCCGCCGGGCTGTCGGCGCTGGGCGAGTCGGTCATGATGGATTACCGGGTCGAAAAGGTGAGAAAGTATCCGATCCGCTGCGGCGAGGAAAGGCGTGGCACACGGCAGCCCTTGTTTATGGCGCCACCGCCCCCATAATCCGGGGGGCTTCCGGTTGACACTGAACCGGGTGCCGACTAGAGTTTTCGTACGGTTTAGACCGAGTCTAAACGCCCGTCTGCACAGGCATTCCTGTGGTTGTGTAGAACTTATCCAGAGAGAAGGAGAGCACCATGGACCTGAAAGGCAGCAAGACCGAAGAAGCCCTGAAAGAGGCCTTTGCCGGCGAATCGATGGCCAACCGCCGTTACCTGTACTTCGCTTCCAAGGCCGACGTGGAAGGCTACAACGACGTCGCCACCGTGTTCCGTTCCACCGCGGAAGGTGAAACCGGCCACGCCCACGGTCACCTCGAGTACCTCGAGAGCTGCGGCGATCCGGCCACCGGCCTGGAGTTCGGCCCCACCTCCGCCAACCTGAAGACCGCCGTCGCCGGTGAGACCCACGAGTACACCGACATGTACCCGGGCATGGCCAAGACCGCCCGCGACGAAGGCTTCGACGAAGTCGCCGACTGGTTCGAAACCCTCGCCAAGGCGGAGCGTTCCCACGCCAACCGCTTCCAGAAGGCGCTGGACCAGCTGGACGACTGATCGTCTCGCAGTGCTGGAAGTACACGGGGCCGGTCCGCCGGCCCCGTTTTCCGGGAGATACGGAACAGCCTGTGGCGTGGCTGAATGCAGTTCACCTCGCATGCTGTTCCGTGTTTCCCTCGAAGCATCGTACTGATACGGACACCGGAGGGATGCATGTCTGCGCCGACGCACCAACGTGAAGGAAGTCTCGAAGCCCCGACCCGTCATCCGCTGGACTGGAAGAACCCGGAGTTCTACAACGAGGAATCGCTGTTCAGCGAACTGGAACGGGTCTTTGATATCTGTCACGGCTGCCGTCGTTGCGTAAGCCTGTGCAACTCCTTCCCCACCCTGTTCGACCTGGTCGACGAATCCGAGACCCTGGAGGTCGACGGGGTCGACAAGAAGGATTACTGGCAGGTCGTCGATCACTGCTACCTGTGTGATCTGTGCTACCTGACAAAGTGCCCCTATGTGCCGCCGCACGAATGGAATGTGGACTTCCCGCACCTGATGCTTCGGGCCAAGGCCTTCCGTTTCCAGAACGAGGGCGCCAAGACCTCGCACAAGCTGATGTCCAGCACGGACATGGTCGGCAAGCTGGCGGGCATCCCGGTGGTGGCCGGCGCGGTCAATGCCGCGAACAAGAATGGCGCGGTGCGCAAGATGCTGGACAAGACCATGGGCGTGCACCCGGACGCCCCGGTCCCCGAGTACCACTCCAGCAAGGGCCGCTCGCGTGTTGCCAAGACCGCGAAGGGTGTCAGCAACCCCGAGCCGGCCGGTGCCACCCAGGGCAAGGTCGCCCTCTACGCGACCTGCTACGGCAACTACAACGAGCCGCATCTGGTCGAGGACCTGGTCAAGGTCTTCGAGCACAACGGTATCGAGGTTACCCTGGTCGAGAAGGAACAGTGCTGTGGCATGCCCAAGCTGGAGCTGGGCGACCTGAAGTCGGTAGAGGCCTCCAAGGACGCCAACATCCCGGCAATGAAGCGCATGATCGACCAGGGCTATGACATCGTGGCCCCGGTGCCGTCCTGCGTGCTGATGTTCAAGCAGGAACTGCCGCTGATGTTCCCGGACGACGCCGATGTGATCGCGGTACGCGACCGCATCTTCGACCCGTTCGAGTACCTGATGGAGCGGCACAAGGACGGCAAGCTGAATACCGATTTCCCCGAGAAGCTTGGCAAGATCGCCTACCACGCCGCCTGCCACCTGCGGGTGCAGAACATGGGTCTGAAGACCCGTGATCTGCTCAAACTGGTGCCGGAGACCGAGATCGACGTGATCGAGCGCTGCTCCGGACACGACGGCACCTACGGGGTGAAAAGCGAATTCTACGAGACGGCATCCAAGATCTGCCGTCCGGTGGTCAGCCGCGTGCAGAAGGCCGAGTCCGACCACTACTCGAGCGATTGCCCGATGGCCGGCCACATGATCGAGAACGGGCTGCAGGGCAAGGGCGAGGACAAGGCGCCCGAGCATCCGCTAACCCTTCTGCGCCAGGCGTATGGCCTGTAAGGCTGCCGGGCGGCATATCAGGACCAGCAAGGGCGTGAACGAACGCCCGCGAACGGAGAGAGCCCATGGCGAGTGACAGCTACCACGAACCGGTCGAGGAACTGAGCGACGAGTCGCGCGAGATGCATCGCGCGATCGTCTCGTTGATGGAAGAACTCGAGGCGGTGGACTGGTACCAGCAGCGCATCGACGGCTGCAAGGACGAAGAGCTCAAGGCGATCCTTGCGCACAACCGCGACGAGGAGATCGAGCACGCCGCGATGGTGCTGGAATGGATCCGTCGGCATAACCCGGTGTTCGATCACGAACTGAAAGACAACCTCTGGTCCGACAAGGACTACACGAAGACGGGGCATCACGATCACTGAGATGTGCTGATCCTGACGGACCCGTCCGGCGCGAAGGAGGTATCGAGATGAAGATGGAGGCAAGTGTGGACAAGTTGAGTCGTGAAGACCTGTATTCGCTGGAGAAATACCACGAGATGCGGCCCCAGTTCCGCGCCGAGGTGATGCAGCACAAACGCAATCGCGTCGTGCAGGTGGGCCCGGCCGTGAGCCTGCACTTCGAGGATCGCAAGACGATGCAGTACCAGATCCAGGAGATGCTGCGGGTCGAGAAGATCTTCGACGCCGAGGGCATCCAGGAAGAGCTGGATTCCTACAACCCCTTGATCCCGGACGGCTCCAACTGGAAGGCGACCATGATGGTCGAGTATCCGGACGTGGACGAGCGCAAGGTGCAGTTGTCCAAGCTGATCGGGATCGAGCGCAAGACTTATGTGCAGGTCGAAGGGCATGACAAGGTCTACCCGATCGCGAACGAGGACCTCGAGCGCGAGACGGACGACAAGACCTCGTCGGTGCACTTCCTGCGCTTCGAGTTGACACCGGAGATGGTCGCGGCGGCGAAGTCGGGTGCGGCCATTGCCATGGGTGTGGAGCACGAGAACTACAACCACCGGCTGGACGCGGTCGCCGAAGGCACCCGCGAGTCGCTGGCCGCCGATCTCGACGCCATCAACTAACGCCGCGCGCTCCCGCGCATCGCAAAGGCGCCTCCGGGCGCCTTTTTTGTGCCTCCGTGTTGCCGGCGAACAGGCTGACCGTGGCCCGAAATCCGGTGTTTACATGCCTTCGCCCAGCCGCCTGCCCTGTTGTGGCTAGGCCGGGTTCGTCATCTGGTGTTTACGGTGCGTTCGTCTGGCCGCCTGCCACGCGCTCTCTCGCGAGCGCACCGCGAGGTCCTTTCTTGCTTGTCCAAGAAAGGACCCAAAGAAGGACACCCGGATTCCGCCCGGGAACCTTGCTCCAGGGCCCTCGGGCCGGCGGCGCTGAACTCGCTGCGCCTGCGGCTCCGCTCAGACATCCAGCGCCTTCTCCCGGCCCATCACGCCCTCCGCGAGGGGCTCCATACGGGAGGAGAAGGTCAAGACAGACGGTATCCCGTAGGGTGCGGTTGAGCGCAGCGAAACGCACCGTTCCCCACGCCGCGCGAAACCCTGATGCGATTCGCTGCGCTCATCACATCCTACGCTCCCTCGGCGCCCGCTTCGCGGGCGCGGCACGCTATGGCCAAAGGCCGAGCGTGCCGAAGATGCTCGAAGACCTAGCCATCATCCACCGGCAGGAACGCTGGGATAGCCGTTGTCTTGACCTGCCTCCCCGTTGTCGTCGCGCCGAGTGGAGAGGCTTTTCGCGGGACGATTCTAAATAGACACGGGGCGCTGGATGTCTGAGCGGAGCCGAAGGCGTAGCGAGTTCAGCGCCGCCCGCGAAAAGCCTCGGAGCGAGGGAAACCCCGGCCCGCGCAGCGGGCTGGGGTCGCGGCAGTCGGGCGTGTTTCTTGGGTACTTCTTTGCACGAGCAAAGAAGTACCTCGCGGTGCGCTCGCGAGAGAGCGCCTGGCAGGCGGTGGACCGGAGCCACCGTAAACACCGGACGATGAACCATGGCCAGCCACAACAAGGCAGGCGGCCGGTCGAAAGTACGTAAACACCGAGCGATGAACCTGGCCCGACCTGGGCGCGCGGCAGGAGACGACGTTACAGGGCGTCGAGGACTTCGGAGAGGCGCGCGACGGGAATGACTTCCATCCCCTTGATCGGCTTGCGTGGGGCGTTGGCGGCCGGCGCGATGGCGCGGGTGTAGCCATGCTTGGCCGCTTCGCGCAGGCGTTCCTCGCCGTTCGGGACCGGGCGGATCTCGCCGGCCAGGCCGACCTCGCCGAACGCCAGCAGCTCCTGCGGCAGGGCGCGATCACGGAAGCTGGAGAGCGCGGCCGCCAGCATCGGCAGGTCGGCGGCAGTCTCGGTTACGCGCACGCCGCCCACCACGTTGATGAACACGTCCTGGTCGAACAGGGCCACGCCGCCGTGGCGATGCAGCACGGCCAGGAGCATGGTCAGGCGGTTCTGCTCCAGCCCTACGGTGATCCGCCGCGGCTGTGAGGCATGGCTCTCGGCGACCAGCGCCTGCACCTCGACCAGCAACGGGCGCGTGCCCTCGCGGGTAACCATGACGACGCTGCCGGGCACCGGCCCCTGGTGACGTGACAGGAAGATCGCGGACGGGTTGGAGACCGCCTTCAACCCGTTCTCCAGCATGGCGAACACGCCCAGCTCGTTCACCGCGCCGAAGCGGTTCTTCACCGCGCGCAGCATGCGGTAGCGCCCGTCCGGGTCGCCCTCGAAATAGAGCACCGTATCGACCATGTGCTCCAGCACGCGTGGCCCGGCGAGCTGGCCGTCCTTGGTCACGTGACCGACCAGGATCACGGTGATGCCGCGTTGCTTGGCCATGCGCACCAGGGCCGCGGCGCTTTCGCGCACCTGGCCGACCGAGCCGGGGGCGGACTGCAGCGCAGCGGTGTAGAGCGTCTGGATGGAGTCGATTACCAGTACGCGCGGGCGCTCGCGTTCGCAGGTGGCGATCACGTTCTCGACCTGGGTCTCGGTCAGCAGGCGCAGCCCGTCGACCTCCAGGCCCAGGCGCCGGGCGCGCATGCCGATTTGCTGGGCCGATTCCTCGCCGGTCACGTAGAGCGTGTCGCCGATGGGCAGCATGGCCAGGGTCTGCAGCAGCAGCGTGGACTTGCCGATGCCCGGGTCGCCGCCCAGCAGCACCACTGACCCGTGGACCAGGCCGCCCCCCAGGGCGCGATCCAGCTCCGATAACCCGGTGCTGGTGCGCGGTACCTCGGCCAGCTCGACCTCGCCCAGGCGGGTAATGCCGGCGACCGCGCCGGCGTACCCGCCGCGCGGGCCGGCGCTGGCCGTCGGAGCGGCCTCCTCCAGGGTGTTCCAGGCGCCGCAGTCGCCGCACTGGCCGGCCCACTTGGGGCTGATCGCGCCGCAGGACTGGCATACGTACTGGGTCTTGCTCTTTGCCATCAGGGGGCCTTCTGCGGTGGGGCTTCCGGCAGGTCGGGCGCGACCACGCGCACGGTGCGGATGGTGTTGTTCTTGATCTGGGCGATGTCCATCACCACGCCGTTGATCTTCACGCTTACGGGCGCTTCGGGGATGCTTTCCAGGTGTTCGACGATCAGGCCGCTGAGGGTCTTCGGGCCGTCCTGTGGCAGGTCCAGGCCCAGGGCCCGGTTCAGTTCACGCAGGTGAATGCCGCCGTCGACCATGACCGAGCCGTCGTCCTGACGCAGGAGGTCGTCGCTCATCGCCGGGGAGTCGGTGGTGAACTCGCCGACGATCTCCTCTAGCAGGTCCTCCAGCGTGATCAGCCCCTCGATATCGCCGTACTCGTCCACCACCAGGCCGATCCGCTTCTTCTGTTGCTGGAAGTTGATCAGCTGGCGGTTGAGCGCCGTACCTTCGGGAATGAAGTAGGGCGGGGTCAGGACCTGACGCAGGTCGTCGGGGCCGAACGTGTCACGCTCGACCAGTGGCAGGACGTCGCGGCGATGGACGAAGCCGACGATGTGGTCCAGCTCGCCCTCCACCACCGGCAGGCGGGTGAAGCTGCCGTGGATCAGTTGGTCCTCGACCTCGTTCCAGGGTTCGTTCAGGTCGATCACCACAATCTCGTTGCGCGGGATCATGATGTCCTCGACCGTGGTGCGCTCCAGATCCAGCAGGTTCAGCAGCATGCGCTGGTGGTTGGCCGGGATCAGCGCGCCGGCCTCGGAGACCACGCTGCGGAGTTCATCGGTGTTCAGTGCGGCGCGCTGGTCGGCATTCATATGGACGCCAAATAGGCGCAGCACGCCGTTCGCCATCAGGTTGATCATCCAGACCACCGGCCACATCACCTTGATCAGTCCGGAGTAGACCCAGGCGGCGGGGTAGGCGACACGTTCGCTGTGCAGCGCGGCGAGGGTCTTCGGTGCGGTCTCGGCGAAGATCAGCAGAGTCAGCGTCAGCACGCCGGTGGCGATGGCCACGCCGGTATCGCCGAACAGGCGCCAGCCGATGAAGGTGGCGATCTGCGCGATCATGATGTTGACGAAATTGTTGCCCAGCAGGATCAGTCCGATCAGTCGATCCGGTTTCTCCAGCAGCCGCGCGGCGCGTTGGGCGCCGCGATGGCCGGTTTGCGCGCGGTGGCGCATGCGATAGCGGTTCAATGCCATCAACGCTGTCTCCGAGCCGGAGAAGAACGCCGACAGCAGGAACAGCACCACCAGGGCGCCGAACAGGACGGACAGCGGGATCTCTTGCAAGGGTGCGGCCTGCGGTCAGGGGTGGGCGGACGGGCGGGGCTGCATGATCAGGATCATTTCAGGCAAGGCCCGCGGGGGTGTCAAGCCGCGGTTACCGCGTTCAGATGCGTCCGAGGATGATTTCCAGCACCAGCTTGGAGCCGAAATAGGCCAGCACCAGCACGACAAAGCCGCCGGTGGTCCAGGCCAGTGCGCGGGTGCCGCGCCAGCCGAGACGCCAGCGGCCAATCAGCAGGATGGAGAAGATCAGCCAGGCCAGGATCGACAGGGTGGTCTTGTGGACCAGGTGCTGGGCAAACAGGTTGTCCACGAACAGCAACCCGGACAGCAGGCTGAGCCCGAGGAATAGCCAGCCGATGAAGATCATCCGGAACAGCCACACCTCCATCGAGAACAGCGGGGGCAGGGCGCGCACGAAGCCCGAGGCGTGGTGGTTGTGCAGGGCCCGGTGCTGGGCGGCCATCACCGCGGCCTGCGCGGTGGAGAGGGCGAGGAAGGCCCAGCCCAGGGCGGAGAACAGGATGTGCAGATCGATCCCGGCCGAGGTGGCATAGCGCGCGTCGCCGTCGCACAGCAGGGCAGTGAGGGCCGCCAGGGCGGTCAGCGGCAGGATGACTACGCCGAGGATCGCCAGGGGGTGGCGCCAGCTCGTCAGCCACAGCAGCGCGGCCACCAGCCACAGCGAGGCCGACAGCGCATTGCCCAGGCACAGGTTGAGTCCCGTATCGGTCAGCACCATCGGCAGCAATGCGCCCAGATGGGCGAGCAGCGCGAGCCCCCACAGGGCCAGGGGCGCACGCGGCTGGCCAGGTGTCAGCGGCTGCCGGCGGGCGGTGACAACCAGGTAGCCCGCGGTGACGAGATACAGCGCGACGGCGAGGAGTCCGATGGCAATGATCATGACGCCGGATTATCGCTGCTACGCGGGCGGATTGCACATGGTGACGGCCGTTCCGGCGTCAATTCGGGTGCCCGGCTGTGATCTCTCGACCGGTTGCTCAGCGGCGGGCCTGCATCCCGGAGCGCGAGACCGGTATACTGTGCGGTCCCGTGGTCGGTGGATGTGCACCGACCGCCGCTGATTCAGACGAGGACGCGTGATGTTCGACGGCCTTTCCAGCCGCCTGCAGGAGACCATGAAGCGCCTGAAGGGTCAGGCGCGGCTCACCGAGGATAATGTCCAGGAGGCCATGCGCGAGGTGCGCATGGCGCTGCTGGAGGCCGACGTGGCCCTGCCGGTGGTGCGCGAGTTCATCAAGGACGTCAAGGAAAAGGCGCTGGGCAAGGAGGTCATCGGCAGCCTGACCCCAGGTCAGGCCCTGATCAAGGTCGTCCATGACGAACTGATCGCGACCATGGGTGGCGAGAACGCCTCGCTGAACCTCGCGCAGCAGCCGCCCGCCGTGGTGCTGGTGGCCGGCCTCCAGGGTGCCGGCAAGACCACAAGTATCGGCAAGCTCGCGCGCCTGTTGCGCGAGCGCGAGAAGAAAAAGGTCGCGGTGGTCAGCTGTGACGTCTATCGTCCGGCAGCAATCCAGCAGTTGGAGACCCTGGCCGGCCAGGTCGAAGTCACGTTCTATCCCAGTGACACGAGTCAGAAGCCCGAGGCGATTGCCAGTGATGCGGTCGCCCGCGCCCGCCGCGAGGGTATCGAGGTCCTGCTGGTGGATACCGCCGGCCGCCTGCATGTCGACGAGGACATGATGGCCGAGGTCCAGGCCCTGCATAAGGCAATCGACCCGATCGAGACCCTGTTTGTGGTCGATGCCATGACCGGGCAGGATGCGGCGAACACCGCGCGCGCCTTTGGCGAGGCCCTGCCGCTGACCGGCGTGGTGCTTACCAAGGCGGACGGCGATGCCCGCGGTGGCGCGGCGCTGTCGGTACGCCAGATCACCGGCGTGCCGATCAAGTTCATCGGCATGGGCGAGCGCCCGGATGCCCTGGAGCCGTTCCATCCCGAGCGTATCGCCTCGCGCATCCTCGGCAAGGGCGATGTGTTGTCGCTGGTCGAGGAGGCCAGTCGCCAGGTCGACCAGGATCAGGCCGAGAAGCTGACCCGCAAGCTGAAGAAGGGGCGCGGCTTCGATCTGAACGACCTGCGCGACCAGCTGGGCCAGATGCAGAAGATGGGCGGCATGAGCTCCATGCTCGAGAAGCTCCCTGGCGGCGGCAAGCTGCCGGATGCGGTGAAGAATCAGGCCAATGACAAGGAGATCGGTCGCATGATGGCGGTGATCTCGTCGATGACCGAGCGCGAGCGCCGTCACCCGGAGGTGATCAAGGGCTCGCGCAAGCGCCGTATCGCCGCCGGTTCCGGCACCCAGATACAGGATGTGAATCGCCTGCTCAAGCAACACACCCAAATGAGCAAGGCGATGAAGAAATTCTCCAAGGGCGGCGCATCGAAGATGATGCGGGCCCTGGGGAGCAAGATGGGCGGCATGGGGGGCATGGGTGGCCCCGGCGGCGGGATGCCGTTTCGCTAGTAGAAACTACCTAAAGCACGCGCGAGCGGCGGCCTGGCACACAAGGGAGACCTGAGTTCTCCCTTGTGTTGTCGGTCGAATTCGTTATAATCGCGCGTTTTCTCGAGAAAACGGACTCACGGGGTTCAACACTACATGGTTACGATTCGCCTGCTACGCCGCGGCGCCAAGAAGCGCCCATTTTATTCGATCGTGGTTACCGATTCCCGCGCTCGTCGCGATAGCGGCTACAAGGAGCAGATCGGTTTCTTCAACCCGGTGGCCCGCGGTCAGGACGAACCGCTGCGCATCGATCTGGAGCGCGTGGACCACTGGCTGGGTCACGGTGCCGGCATGTCCGAGCGTGTGAACCACCTGGTCAAGGGCTACCGCAAGCAGCAGCAGTCCGCGGCGGCCTGAGGGCGCCCGGCCGCTGTACTGACACTTGGCTGCGGTCATGAATGAGGCGGATGAGCGTATCCGCGTCGGACGTGTGTCCGGGGTCTATGGCGTCAAGGGTTGGGTCCGGGTTTTTTCCGAGACCGCGCCGCGCGCCGCGATCACCGAGTTCCCGCAGCTGTGGATGCAGCACGGGAGCGATTGGCGCCTGGTTGACGTCGAGGGCGGCCGTGGCCATGGCCACGGCGTCGTGATGAAGTTTCGCGAGGCCGCGGATCGCGATAGGGCACACCGGTTGATTGGTGCCGAACTCGCGATCGAGCGCGCCTGGTTGCCACCGGCCGAGGATGGCGCCTACTACTGGGCCGATCTGCTGGGCATGGCGGTCGAGAATCACGACGGCGCGGCGTTGGGTACCATCTCGGGTTTTATCGAGACCGGTGCCAACGACGTGCTGGTGGTCCAGGGGGATCGGGAACGCCTGATCCCCTGGGTTCGCGAACAGTACGTGCTGGACGTGGATCTGGAGGCTCGTCGCGTGCGGGTCGACTGGGACCCGGACTTCTGAAGCGGCGCGGATGCGTTTCGACGTCATCTCGCTGTTTCCGGAACTGGTCGCGGCGGTTGGCGAATCCGGAGTGACCGGGCGGGCCGTGGAGCGCGGTCAGCTGGAACTGAAATACTGGAATCCGCGTGCCTGGGGCGCCGGTCTTCACCAGGCAGTGGACGACCGGCCGTATGGCGGGGGTCCGGGCATGGTGATGCAATACGCGCCGCTGGCGTCCGCGCTGAATGCGGCGCGGGCGGATGCCGAAGCCGCGCCGCACGTGATCGCACTGACCCCGCAGGGGCGTCCGATCCGGCAGGCGATGTTGCGTGAACTGGCCGGGCGGCCACGGGTCGCCCTGGTCTGCGGACGCTACGAGGGCATCGACGAGCGCTTCATCGAGGCGGAGGTCGACGCGGAATGGTCGCTGGGCGATTTTGTGCTCTCGGGCGGCGAACTCGCGGCGATGGCAGTGATTGATGGCTGTGCCCGCCTGCTACCGGGGGTTCTGGGGCATGCGGACTCGGCCGAGCAGGACTCGTTCAGTGCGGGGCTTCTGGATTGCCCGCACTACACTCGCCCGGAGACGGTCGCCGGGCGAACCGTGCCACCGGTCCTGAAGGGGGGCGATCACGGTGCGATCCGGCGCTGGCGCCGCCGCGAGGCACTGGGCAGGACCTGGACCCGACGGCCGGACCTGTTGGCCCGGCTGGAACTCGGGGCCGAAGATGCGGCCCTGTTGGACGAATACCGTGCGAGTGGCCATACCGGCGGCTCGCGCACCGAAAGCGATGATTGAGGTCGAGCAATGAATAACGTCATTCAGGAACTGGAAGCCGAGCAGATGAAGTCGGATGTGCCCGCCTTCGGGCCCGGCGATACCTTGGTGGTGCAGGTCAAGGTCCGCGAAGGCGACCGCGAGCGTCTGCAGGCCTTCGAGGGCGCGGTGATCGCCGTGCGCAATCGCGGCCTCAACTCCGCCTTCACCCTGCGCAAGGTCTCTTACGGCAACGGTGTGGAGCGAACCTTCCAGACCCACAGCCCGCAGATCGCCGAGATCAAGGTGAAGCGCCGCGGCAAGGTGCGTCGCGCCAAGCTGTACTACCTGCGCGACCGGACCGGCAAGGCCGCCCGTATCAAGGAAGACGTCAAGGCCGCGAAATAACGCGACCGGACGGGGCGCGGCGCATGGCCGGGCCCCTGTCACCCCTGGCATTTCGCTATTCGATGTCGGCAGGTCCAATGACCCGCAGCCAGCGCTGCCTCCTCCCCGGAGTCGCGCTGGCTTTTGTGTGGCTGGAATCTGCCGATGGCGAAATCCTGGCCTGCGACTGGAAGGATCCGGACGATCCCCAGGATCTGGCGCCGTTAGTGGATATCCCGAGCGCGGATCTCCAGGCGCCGCGCTTTGACCCGGAACAATACGGCCGTGACGCCACGGCCTGGCGCCCGACATCGGCCGTACCACCCGGCAGCGCCCATGCGCGTCGGGTGTGGGCCGCCTTGTCGGAGATCCCGGTAGGCGAGGTGCGCACCTACTCCGAGATCGCGACCCGCGTGGGTTCTGCGCCCCGTGCCGTGGGGCAGGCCTGCCGTGCCAACCCCTGGCCCTTGTTCATTCCCTGTCACCGCGTGGTGTCCGCGCGTTTTCGCACCTCCAGCGATGTCGGCGGTTACGCCGGTGATCAGGTCGGCGAGCTGGCACAGGTTAAGCGCCTGTTGCTGTTCCATGAGGGTGTTCTGGGTCGCGATTGACCCCGCCGCGGCTTGTTCGAAACTCACCGGTCCATGCCCGTGCTCGCACTGGATTTGAGTCTATTTCCCTTTATTCGCCCGGTATTCCGTGGAAGCTGCGTTAGCCCGTCATGCTCGGGCTGGCCACGCCCCCGGGTATTCACCCGCGACATCAAATGTTTGTCGGCCAGGCCGCGCCTGAACGGCGCCTGAAAAAAATTCCGGAAAGGCGGGAATAATAAAGGGGTAATCATCGTCTGCCCCACGGTGTTGATGCCCAAGAACCGTTGTAAAACAGACTGTTAGGAAACGCTAATATAGTCTTTTGTGTTGACAGCACGGACTCGGGTTCAGCACTCTGCTACACAGGTCCGGGCCAGATCAGTCCCGGGCTCAATCGAAAAAAACCCGTGTGATGGAGGTTTCCATGTTCAAGAAAGCATTGCTTGCGTTGCCCGTAGCAATGGCTGTTGGGGCTGCGGCTCAGGCCGGCGAATGGCAAGACCCCAATGATGTCCTGCAGAACCTGCTGCAGAACAACCCCGATTCCGCTTATCTGCATCAGAGTGAAATGAACATCATGATGATGCCGGACAACCCGGCCCTGTGGCTGGTCGAGGAAGGCGAGGACCTGTTCTACGCCCAGCGCGGCCCGAACAACGTCTCGCTGGAAGGCTGCGACTTCGGCAAGGGGCCGGGCGAGCTGGACGGCGCCTACGTCGAACTGCCGCGTTACTTCGAAGACACCGACAAGGTGATGGACTTCGAACAGCGCCTGGTGCACTGCATGAAGGAACTGCAGGGCTTCACCAGCGACGATGCCGCCGTCGGCCAGCGCCACGGCAACGGCTCCGACATCATGAAGCTGACCACCTATATTGCCCACCAGTCCTCCGGTATGGCCTGGAATCCGCCGCTGGATCACCCGCAGGAACAGGCCATGCGTGATGCGGGCGAGAAGCTGTTCTTCCGCCGCGGTGGTGCGATGGACTTCAACTGCGCCAGCTGCCATGGCGATTCCGGCAAGCAGATCCGTGCCTCCGTGTTGCCTGAAATGCGCAACGGTCAGGAATGGACCAAGGCTGTTTCCTGGCCCGCCCACCGCGCCGGCCACGACAACGTGCGTAGCCAGAACCACCGCATCCGTGGTTGCGTGTGGCAGATGCGTCACGCAGGTATCAAGCACGATACCCCGGTCAACACTGCCCTGATCTCGTTCTGGAACGATGCAGCGCGTGGCGAACCGGCCATCCTGCCTGATCTGAAGCGGTAATCTACGGACGCAATAGGAGACACCAAGTATGTTTAAAAAGAATGCTGTTGCGGCCGGCATGGCCGCGTTCGCATCCGTCGCCCTCGCCGCTGGTTGCGCCGTTGCCGATGGAAGCAAGGATTCGGCTGTCGACATCACCGCGATGAGCGCGGACGAGCTGGCCGAGCATCTCATCTTCGAAACGGACAGCTTCCGTGACCAGGAGATGCAGGAAGGCGGTACCTGGCGTGATCGCATGACCCAGGACGAGCTGCAGAAGGCCTGCTCCATGGAAGGCGACCCGGATGGCGAAACCGCCGGCCGAGTCGTGGCCATGGCGCGTGCCGGCTACGAACGTCCGGAAGGCGGCGTGGAGCTGGGTGACTGGCGCAAGGGTGCCGAACTGGCGAATTCCGGTTTCGGCTATCGCCAGGGTCATAACACCGACGATCACGGGCAGCGTGAGCAGGGTGGCAACTGCTACAACTGTCACGTGTTCGACCCGCGGGTTTCCGAGCAGGGGACCATCGGCCCGAGCCTGCAGAACTACGGTGCCAACCGTGGTACCAGCGAAGCGGTGCTGAACTACGTGCACGAGGTGATTTCCAATCCTCACCAGTACTTCCCGTGCACCGAGATGCCGCGGTTCAACTCTGACCGTCACCAGCTCCTGAGCGACGAGCAGATCAGCCATCTCATGGCGTATCTGCTGGATCCGGAGTCGCCGGTCAACAACCAGTAAGCCACACGCTGGTTCGAGGGCAGCCTTCCGGGGCTGCCCTTTTTTGAACCACCGCGGGATGGCCCGCGGTGGTTTTTCCTGACGGACCCGCGCATGGGTCTATCTACTTTGCGGCCATGGGCCGTTGATCCGGGACCTGTTCTCCATCGGGCCTGGAGGCAACCGGGCCTACGCCTGGAAGATGCCGGCACGATGATCGGCAAGAAGCGGCAATAGCCGACGCAAGAGGAGACATCAGGGATGCTTAGGAACAAGACAGTTGGGGCGGGCTTGGCCGTTCTGGCGTCCACGGTGCTGATCGCGGGTTGCGATGGCTGGATGGGCGAGACCAGTGGCGAGGTCGACATTACGGCGATGAGCGCCGACGAATTGGCAGATTACCTCGTGCTGGAAACGGACAGTTATCGTTTCGAGCAGGAGGCACAGGAAGGTGGGTCGGCCCGTGATCGCATGGTGCAGGATGGCATTCAGGCCGCCTGTTCGATCGAGGGCGATCCGGATTCCGGGACCGCAGGCGAGGTGATCGCCATGGCCCGAGAAAGCTACGAGGCGCCGCCGGGTGGTCCGCGCCTGGGCAACTGGCGCCGTGGCGCCGAGTTGGCGCGTTCCGGGTATGGCTACCGTATCGGTCATCGAAACGATGACCATGGTACCCGCGAGGCAGGCGGTAACTGTTACGCCTGCCATCAGATGGATCCGGCCGAGGAGCTTTACGGCACCCTGGGCCCGAGCCTGGCCGGGTATGGGGCCACCCGCGGTAATGACAGTTCGGTGGTGAATTACGTGCACCAGGTGGTGTCCAACCCCCACCAGTACTTCCCGTGCACCCAGATGCCGCGGTTTGGACGCAACAACTTCCTCAGCGAGGAACAGATTGCGCACGTCATGGCGTATCTTCTGGATCCGGACTCGCCGGTCAACCAGTAAGCCGTTCACACGGTCGAGGGCGGTCCTTCCGGGCTGCCCTTCTTGAGCCACCGCGGGTACCCTCGCGGTGGCTTTTTGTTTGAGGGACGCATGCTCAGCTACCAACATGACTACCACGCCGGCAATTTTGCCGACGTCCACAAGCACCTGGTCCTTTGGCAGGTTCTGGAATCGCTGCGTGGGCGCGAGAAACCCTTCGTGGCCGTGGACCTGCACGCCGGCGCCGGGGGCTACGACCTGACCAGCGCGCGGGCACGCAAGACCGACGAGGCCACCTCCGGTATCGCACGCCTGTGGTCTGCGGATCCGGTCTGGCCATCCGCGGGCCGGACGTTCCTGGAGACGTTGCGGGGGATGCAACCGAAGCCCCCGCGCCTTACCGAATATCCGGGATCCCCGTTGCTGATTCAGGCGCGGTTGCGCGAACGCGATCGCCTGATCGCGTGCGAACTCCATCCGGAGGCCTATGATCGGCTGCAGACGCGCCTCGCCGGCGATTCCCGCTGCCATGTGCACAAGCGTGACGCGCGCGAGGCCGCGCGAGCGCTGTTTCCGCCGGAGCCACGCCGCGGTCTGGTCCTGCTGGACCCGTCCTACGAGCGCAAGTCGGAGTACCGCGAGGTGGCGGAGATGGTGACCACCATCCGTCGGCGCTGGAACACCGGGATCATCCTGGTCTGGTACCCCATTCTCGCAGGCCGGCCGGATCACCCGATGCGCGAACAGTTACGCGCCGAGCTGGACGATCCCTGGCTGGTCAGCGAGTTGCGTATCGCCGCCGACCCGGAGCGCCACCTCGGGCTGGCGGGCTCCGGGATGCTCGTGCTGCGTCCGCCGTGGCAGCTGGAGGAGCAGCTTCCGGAGCTGCTCGCGCCGGTCTGGGCACTGCTGGATCCGGAAGGAGCGGGCGGACTTTACCAGGCCGCGGTCCTTGAAAACGGGGCGGGCGACCCTACCTTACGACGTATCGAGAACAATCAAGGGACACGCACGCCATGACCGAAACCCAGACCGAACCCAGCACCGAGACTCGCCGCTTCGAGACCGAGGTCAGCCAGCTTCTGCAGCTGATGATCCACTCACTTTATTCCAATCGCGAGATCTTCCTGCGTGAGTTGATCTCCAACGGCGCCGATGCCTGTGACAAGCTGCGTTTCGAGGCCCTGGCCCAGCCGGACGCGATCCCGCAGCCGGCGGAGCTGGTGATTGACGTCGAGGTGGACGCGGAGGCGCGGACGGTGACGGTGCGCGACAACGGCATCGGCATGTCGCGGGACGAGGTGGTCGAACATATCGGCACCATCGCACGCTCGGGTACCAAGGCGTTTCTCGAGAAGCTGACTGGCGACCAGAAAAAGGATTCCCAGCTGATTGGTCAGTTCGGCGTGGGTTTCTACTCGTCGTTCATTGTCGCCGACCACGTGCGCCTGGAGACGCGCCGCGCCGGCAGCGAACAGGATGCGGGTACCCGCTGGGAGTCGCGTGGCGATGGTGAATACACCATTACCCCATGCGAGCGCACCGAGGCCGGGACCGAGATCACCCTGACGCTGAAGGAAGACGCCGGCGAGTTTCTCGAGCCCGTGCGTCTGCGCCACATCATCGGGCGCTACTCGGACCATGTGGCGTTCCCGATCCGCATGCGCAAGCAGGACGAGGAGGGCAACCCTACCGACGACTGGGAGACCGTGAACCGTGCCAGCGCGCTGTGGACTCGCTCGAAGAGCGAGATCAGCGACGAGGAATACCGGGAGTTCTACAAACACGTCGCGCACGACTTCGAGGATCCGGCCGCCTGGACCCACAATCACGTGGAGGGCCGGCAGGAATACACCACGCTGTTCTACATCCCGAAGCGCGCGCCGTTCGACCTTTGGGATCGCGATGCCCGCCACGGGGTGAAGCTCTACGTGAAGCGGGTGTTCATCATGGACGACGCGGACAAGCTGCTGCCCAACTACCTGCGCTTCGTGCGCGGGGTGGTGGACTCGGCGGACCTGCCGCTGAACGTCTCGCGCGAGATCCTGCAGGACAACCGCCTGGTGGACTCGATCCGCTCCGGTTCGGTGAAGAAGATCCTGGGGCTGCTGGAAAGCATCGCCAAGAACGAGCCCGAGGCGTACGCCGAGATCTGGCAGAACTTCGGGCGGGTGCTGAAGGAGGGACCCGGCGAGGATTTCGCCAACCAGGAGGCGATCGCCAAGTTGCTGCGCTTTGCCAGCACCCATAACAGCGACGACACCCAGAACGTCGCGCTGGCGGATTACCTCGAGCGCATGAAGGAGGGCCAGGAGGCGATCTACCTGATCACTGCCGACAATGCCTCCGCCGCGCGCAACAGCCCGCACCTGGAGATCTTCCGCAAGCACGGGATCGAGGTCCTGTTGCTGTCGGACCGGGTCGACGAGTGGCTGCTGTCCCACCTGCGCGAGTTCGACGGCAAGCCCATCAAGAATGTCGCCAAGGGTGACCTGGACCTCGACAAGATCATCGGCGAGGACGTCGAGCAGAAGGACGAGACCGGCGAGCAAGCCGCGGAGGGCGACCTGGGCGATCTGCCGGAACGTCTGCAGCAGGCCCTGGGCGAACGCGTGGAGAGCGTGCGGCCCTCGCGGCGGTTGGTGGAGTCTCCGGCCTGTATCGTGCTCGGCGAGCACGAGATGGCCCTGTACCTGCAGGAACTGCTCAAGCAGGCCGGCCAGGAGACCTTCTCCGGCAAACCGGTGCTGGAGGTCAACCCGGGCCATCCGCTGGTCGCACGCCTCAAGGCCGCGGAAGGCGACGAGTTCAACGACCTGGCCTCCTTGCTGTTCGAGCAGTCCCTGCTGGCCGAGGGCGGGCAGCTGGAGGACCCGAGCGGCTTCGTCACCCGGTTGAACCGACTGCTGTTGCAGAAGGCCGCCTGACCCGGCGGACACCCACCCGCCGGAAACCGCGTGTCCGGCGGGTGGACCTGACGTGGAGCGATATTCCGCGTTACCCTTAAAAGTTCATGTATTAAGAGGGCAAAGCCCATGCAAGTCGCGCAGAACGCCGTGGTGGCCATCCACTACACCCTGACCAACGATGCTGGCGAGAAGATCGACAGCTCCGAAGGCCGCGAGCCGCTGGCCTACCTGCACGGACAAGGCCAGATTGTCCCGGGCCTGGAAAAGGAGCTGGAAGGCAAGGCCGCCGGTGACAAGGTCCAGGCGAAGGTCTCCCCGGAAGAAGGCTATGGCGAGAAGATCGACGCCATGGTTCAGGAGATCCCGATGGAGGCCTTCCAGGGCGTCGAATCCGTCGAGCCGGGGATGCAGTTCCAGGCGCAGACCGAGAACGGCCCGCTGACGGTCACCGTGACCAAGGTCGAGGGCGACACCGCCACGGTCGATGGCAACCATCCGCTGGCCGGCGAGACCCTGAACTTCGACGTCGAGATTGTCGAAGTCCGCGAGGCCTCGGCCGAAGAGCTGGAGCACGGCCACGCCCACGGCGAGGGCGGTCACCAGCACTGATCGCGCCTGGCCGGCGATACCGCCGGCCTAGCCGCCTTTTTCGACCCGCCCCGGTGCCGCCGGGGCGGGTTTTATCGTTTTGGACCCGAGGAAAGTTGACCCGGGCTGCCGCGTATCGATCCGGAGCGAATGGCGCCATATGCGACTGGTATTGCAAACCATTCGCATTAAGGGTAGGGTGCGCTCTGTTCGTGGGCAGTGACTTGGCAATCCGCCGGCCAGCCGCGATAGTCGGATTCCGGGAGATGCGTGACCTATACGCGCCGATGTGCGAGCGGGTTACTTCTCTTCGGTCAAGGCGTCTATACATTCTTGTCCTGCGGCGAGCTAGCTCATCCATGACCCACCGTTTTTCCATATCCCCTTCCGGCAGTCGTCGTGCGTTGGCGCTGGGCGTTGCCGTGAGCTTCGCGCTGCACGGCGGGATACTGGGCTCGCTATGGGTGATGCGTGATGCCGCACCGGAGTTGGCTGGCACCCGGGGCGGGGGCATGGAGGCACACTGGGTCGAACTGGACGCGGTGTTGCCTGACCCGACCGGGCAAGAAACGGCGGTCGTTGAACCCGACGCCGTGACCGAGACACTTGAGGAACCGGAACCGGAACCGGAACCGGAACCGGAACCGGAACCGGAACCGGAACCGGAACCGGAACCAGAGCCGGAACCAGAGCCGGAACCAGAGCCAGAGCCAGAGCCAGAGCCAGAGCCAGAGCCAGAGCCAGAGCCAGAGCCAGAGCCAGAGCCAGAGCCAGAGCCAGAGCCAGAGCCAGAACCGGAGCCAGAGCCAGAGCCGGAGCCAGAGCCGGAGCCAGAACCGGAGCCAGAACCGGAGCCAGAACCGGAGCCAGAACCAGAGCCAGAACCAGGTCGTTCGGGCGCGTCCGGGCCGGCCGAAGACCAGGAGCCGGCGACGGAGGCGGCCCCCGGTGGTCCGGTGGGCCAAGAGGACGAGCCCTTCGAGGAGCCGGGGTTCGGGGCGGAGTACCTGAATAACCCGCCGCCGGACTATCCGCGAATCTCGTTGCGCCGTGGTGAGGAGGGTACCGTCCTGCTGCGAGTCCGGGTCTCCGCGCAGGGGCAGCCGCTGGACTGGTCGGTGGAGGAGAGCAGCGGCCACCGGCGCCTGGACGATGCCGCCGAGGCGGCGATCGAGCATTGGGAGTTCGAGCCTGCCCGCCGTGGGGGACGCGCGGTGGAGGGCGTGGTGCTCGTACCGATGGACTTTTCGATTCGATGACAAGGCCGGCGTATGAAGCGCTGCGCAGCCGGGGATGATTGCATGAACGAGTTCGATGTCTTCTACGTGTTTCGCCATGGTGACCCGGTGCTGGTCGCAGTCTTCGCGATCCTGCTGCTGATGTCCGTGGCGACCTGGGCGATTGCCGCGAGCAAGCTGCTTACGCTGATTGGCGTGCGTCGCGACAACCGCGCCGCGTTGGCGGCCTTCGATGCCAGCCAGACGGCGCCGGCCTTCCACGACGCGATCCACGACCAGCGCGGCCCGCTGGCGGTGATCGGTCAGGAGGCGTTTGCCGCGTTCGACGACTACCGCGGTGTGCGCGATGGCTCGGACAAGGCCGAGCAGCGTCTGGACGACCACGTGGTGCGCCGGATTCGCCAGGCGATGGACCGGCAGCTGCTGCGCATGCAGGCCGGCAATATCGTGTTCGCCTCGGTCGGGGCGCTGGCGCCCTTTGTCGGACTCCTCGGTACCGTCTGGGGTATCCATGGCGCCCTGATCGACATCTCACAGGAGTCGTCGGTGTCCATGGATCTGGTGGCGGGTCCGCTCGGCGAGGCCCTGGTGGCGACCGCCGCCGGCCTGGCCGCGGCGATCCCGGCGGTGGCCTTCTTCAACATCTTCAATCGCTCCCAGCGCCTGTTGCATCAGGACTTCGAGGCCTTTGCACACGATGTGCATGCGCTGCTGATGCACTCTGACCTGAAGCCCGGCAATGCTCGCGAGGCGCGTGACCGTCGCACCGATCCGCATGCACTGCCGGACGACGGCCTGCACCAGGAGGGCTAAGCCATGGCCTTCGGACGCATGGGCGACACCAGCGAACCAATGTCGGACATGAACGTGATCCCGCTGGTGGATGTGATGCTGGTGCTGCTGGTGATCTTCATCATCACTGCACCGGTGATTACCCACTCGGTGGATCTGGATCTTCCTCAGGCCACCAGCGAGCCGGTTGACGAGCTGCCGGACAGCGTGACGCTGTCCCTGGACGGAAGCGGCGACCTGTACTGGAACAACGAGTCGGTCTCGCTGGAGCGTCTCCCGGCGCGCCTGCGCGAGGCGCTGGAGACACAACCGGACATCGCGATCTATCTGCGCGCGGATCGTGACACGCGTTACGAGCGCCTGGCCCGGGTGATGGCCGAGGTGCGCCAGTCCGGGGTGAGCCGCATGGCCTTTGTCTCCGAACCGGAGGGGGAACAATGAATTCCGGAACGCATCCATCCGGCAAGCCGGCTGTCCGCGAGGATCCGGGCCCGCGCGAGATCGCCAGCGAGCAGCTGCTGGGCCCCGCGCGGCAGATCCGCATCTGCCACCGCGGCGAGTGGTACACCCTGCGCCGGACCGCCAACGACAAGCTGATCCTGACCAAGTAAACCCCGTGAAACACCAGCCGCGGTCCACACCGCGGCTCCTGCCAGCCAGGGGAGTCTCTCCCTCAGCCAGCCTCCAATCCGTCACCGATCCGCGGCGCCCCGGCGTCCGTGGCGGTGTTGATGCTGGCCAACTCAAGGGAGACAACCATGGCTCGAAACCATCTGGCAAGCCGCCGAATCGCACGACCCGCCGACCACTCGCGCAACTCCGGGGTATGGAGGCGACGTGCCGTCGTACTCGCAATTGCCGGGGCCGTGGGGATTCCCGCGCTGCATGCCGACGAGGCCGCCCCGACAGCCGAATCCGGAACCGAGGCCCGGCTGGCGCCGGTGCAAATCCTCGGAGACGTGACCGCGACGCAGCGGCTGCCCGGCTCGGCGGCCGTGGTGGGTCGCGAACAGCTGGAAACCGAAGGGACCACGGACATCCACCAGGCGCTCAAGACCGTGCCTGGCGTGTATGTGCAGGAGGAAGACGGGGCGGGTCTGCGTCCCAATATCGGGATCCGTGCAGCGCCTCCGGGCCGCAGCAGCAAGGTGACCCTGATGGAGGACAACGTGCTGATCGCCCCGGCACCGTATTCCAACCCGGCGGCCTACTATTTCCCGACCATGATGCGGATCAACGAGATCGAAGTGCTCAAGGGGGCCCCGCTGTTGCGCCACGGGCCGCAGACCACCGGGGGTGTGATCAATCTGGTGTCCACGCCCATCCCCCGGGAACGCGGAGGTTCCATCGAAACGGTGGTGAACGATCGGGGCGGCACCGACGTGCACGCGATGTTCGGGGATCGTTCCGGTGACTGGAGCTACATGGTCGAGACCGTCCAGCGCAGAGGGGCCGGCTTCAAGGATATCGATCGCAGCAACCGCGATACCGGCTACGACATTCAGGACTATGTCGGCAAGCTGCGCTGGGACGGCGAGCGCCAGAGCATCGAGGCCAAGGTCCAGTACTCGGAGGAAACGTCCAACGAGACCTATCTTGGCCTGACCGATGCGGATTTCGCGCGTGATCCCAATCGGCGCTATGGCCTGTCCGGGATCGATCAGATGGAGAACGACCACCTCGGTTTGAGCATCGCGCATGACATCGACTGGTCCGAGCGCGTGCGCATGACCACCACGTTGTACCGCAACGAATTCGCCCGAAACTGGTTCAAGCTGGGCGGGGGTAGCGCGTTCATTGAAGACGCCAATCGGGGCGATGCGACCGCGCAACGAATCCTCCGGGGCGAGGACGATGTGGCGGGGCTGACCTACCGCAACAACAACCGCGAGTATGTCTCCGAGGGTATCCAGACCGAACTGGGCATGGACTTCGGGGACCACTGGCTGCGTGCGGGTGTCCGTTATCACCAGGACGAGATGGACCGCTTCCAGCCGGACGACATCTACGATCAGGTCAACGGTTCCCTCGTCTATCAGGAGACCATCCAGCCGACGGGCAGCAACAACCGGTTCGAGGATGCGCAGGCCTGGAGCTTCTGGCTCGCCGACGAGTGGTACGTCAATGACCGGCTGACTGCGAACCTGTTGCTGCGCTACGAGGATGTCGAGACCTCGCGGACCCAGTATGCCGACACGCAGCGTAACGTCGTGGATTCGCGGCGCTCCAACTCGAGCAGCGTCTGGCTGCCCGGGGCCTCGCTAACCTACGACTTCACGGACCGCTGGCAACTGCTGGCGGGGGTTCACCGTGGGTTTGCTCCCCTGGGGGGCGGTGCGACCGAAGACCAGGACCCGGAAACCAGCACGAACTGGGAACTGGGCGCCCGGTATCAGGGCGACCATGCGTTTGTCGAGGCGATTGGTTTCTACAGCGATTTCTCCGACTTCGTGCAGAACTGCTCGGTGGCGACGCCCTGCTCGGACGGCGCCACCTCCGGGACCTTCACGACCGGGGAGGCGGTCATCTCCGGACTGGAGTTGCGGGCCTCCACGGGGGTGGACCTGGGATCCTTCCACGCGCCCCTGGAGGCCAGCTACACCTACACCAGCGCCAAGGCCAGCGCGGACAACCCGGCCTCGGGGCAGCAAGAGGGCGATCGCTTGCAGGGGATCCCGCGCCACCAGTTCAGCCTTCGAGGGGGCCTCGAGCACGCGAGTGGCTGGAACCACTACGCGGTCGTGAAGTACATCGACGCGACCTGCAACAGCGATGGCTGTAACCGGAGCACGGGCGCATTCGACCGCACCGAGTCGCTGACCACGATCGACCTGGTGAGCCAGTATCCCCTGGGCAGGAACACCGACCTCTATGCCCGGGTGAGCAATGTGCTGGATGAGCAACAAATCATCTCCCGCTCCCCGGACGGTGCCCGGCCCAACGAACCGCGTACGTTCTCGGTGGGGTTGACGCACCGGTTCTGAGTCGGTGTCTCTTGCATCGAAGACCGCACCTTCCTCGGGTGCGGTCTTCTTGTATGGGAAACCGGAATCGGCAGCCCGTCACATTCTGGAGGGCGGGTTTCCGGCAAGACGGATCGTATGTTGGGCTTCCCGGTCGAACGCCCCGAGTGTCCCCGGTTCGGCGGGTAACTGTCGGGTACTGGGGGCGAAGCGAGAAAGGACCCTTACGGTAAAGGAGAACACCATGTGGAAATCGCGACTGACGATCCTGATGCTTGCCCTGATGATGGCGCTGGGCAGTGCCACCCTCGCGGGGTGTGACAATCAGGGCCCGGCCGAAGAGGCCGGCGAGAACATCGATGACGCCATGGACGATGCGGGCGATTCGATGGAGGATGCCGGCGACGAGATGGAAGACACCTTCAGCAACTGATTTCCTGCCCTGCAGTACGTGAAAGCCCCGGCACGCGCAGCGTGTCGGGGCTTTTTTGTGGCGGACCAGCGCCAGCTGGTCGCCTGGGTGACGGATCCGGGGCAGGATCAGAGGCGGTCGTCACCCTCGGGTTCCAGGGAGCCGCCCTGCTCGTCCATGCCGTCATCCATCGGGGGCTGCTGCATGTCGCCTTCCGGCGGCTGCTGTTGCTGCATGCCGTCTTGGGGCGGCGGGGCGCTCTGCATGCCACCTTCACCGGTCTCGGGCTGTTCCTGCATCTGTTGCTCTTCGAACTCGTCCATGCCCATGTCGCTGTCGGAGCAGCCCATCAGGAAGACGAGGGGTGCGATGGCCATGGCGGCCAGGATCTTGGTGGAATGTTTCATGGAAACTCCTGTGTATCCGGGGTGAATGTGAACGGAAAAATGACGTTCAATCCAGTTGACCGGAATACCCCCTCATATGTTGCGAGAAGTTCATCACACTCCACCGTTTCGGTGAGGCGATCGTGGCGCTCATCACGTATCCCCGTGCGGTTTGTCGACGCATCACGAACCCACCGCTACAGTGATGCCCAGGCAATTCACGGACCGTAGTGATGGCGCAATCCTCCCAACCCGACCCCCTCCTGGATCAGGCCCGCTCGGCCTGGGCCCGCGGCGAACATGACGCTGCGATGACCCTTTGGCGCCAGGGCGCCGAGGCTGGTGATCCGCAGTGCGCGTTTAATCTCGGCGTGCTGCTGGACGAGGGGCAGTACCTGCCCCGGGATTCGCTCGAGGCCGCGCAGTGGTACCAGCGGTCTGCCGAGGCCGGCTTCCCGGATGCGGCCTTCAATCTGGCGGTCCTGTTCGAGCAGGGTGATGGACCGGATGCGAACCCCAACGAGGCAGCGCGGTGGTTCCATATTGCGGCAGAGCGCGGGAACGCCCAGGCCATGTTCAATTTGGGGCTCAAATTCGACGAGGGTCGGGGCTTGCCGCAGGACCCGGAACAGGCGGCACAGTGGTACCTGCTGGCGGCCGAGGCGGGTGAGGGGCGTGGCGCGGCCAATCTCGCGCGTCTGTTCGCGATGGGCGAGGGCGTGGAGCGTTCCGACGTATCGGCGTTCAAGTGGTATGCGATTGCCGCGGAGATGGGGGTCGCGAGCGCGGCGCGGCACCGCGAGCGGGTCGCTCGCGAGCTGAGCCCGGAGCAGCGCCTGCATGCTGGTGAGCGTGCGCAGGAGTGGCTCCAGGGCCATTCGTCGGCTCGATCGGCTCGTCTGCAGTAGCAGGTCGGGCGCTCGCGCTGGGGTGCCCCTGAGAAAGAGGCGAGGCGTTGCGGTTAGCGTTTGGCTAGATCACTACGTTCAGTTCGCGGCGCGGCTCTTCGGCCGGGCCGGCCAGGCTGACCGCGAGTTCCACGCGACGGCGCAGGGCCTCGACACCGGCACCGCCCAGCGGGCTGCCGTCCGCTGGCGCGGCCTCGGCGGAATCACCGCCGCTGCGGAACGCCTCGATCTGGGCCGCCACGCGGGCGCGGGAGGCCATCTCCTGGTCCGATCGCGGGAAGGCCAGGCCCTGATCCTGCTCGGCATCACCGCGCTGGTTGTCGTCCTGTTCCGGACGGTCTTCGAGCGGCCGGCGGGCTGCGCCGGCCTCCGGGTCGTTCAGCGGGCGTTCAAAATCGGCCGGGGTCGAGAGTTGTCCCAGGCCTAGCCGGTCACTTCCGGTCGGGCGCGTGCCGATCGGTATTGCAGCTGAGGGGTTGGAGACCGGGACTTCCATCGTGTGACTCGGCGAGCCTCCTGATCGTTCGTAATCTTAAGCGTCGCCCGGATTCAGGCGCGCACATCCAGCAGCGAGCCAATCATCCGGTCTTCGGCCTGCAGGGTCTTCACCGAGGCCTCGATCTGGTTCTGGCTCGCGATCATGCCCACCTGGGCGCCCATGCTCTCGCGGCTGCCGGCATTCTCGGTGGCCGCCGTATGTGCCTGCTGGCGCATGCTGGTCATGCCCTTCTGGATGCCTGCGAGGGAGGTGCTGCCGTCGATCATCGTTTCGAACTCGTTATGGGTTTCGGTTGCAACCGCATGACCCGATTATAGATCAATTGGTTGCACTTCACCGGAAGCCCATCCGGGCGAGGCGTCAGGAGGTGCCAAGCAAGGTCTGCAGGCGGGTTTGAACAGCCTCGCGGGCACCGGCCTGTCGTGCCTGCCATGCGGCCAGACGCCCGCGCCTGGCCTGCCGATCAACCCCCTCCGCCAGGCGTGCGAGCACCTCTTCGGCCACCTGTTCCGGGTCCTCTCCGCGCGCGACCAGGCCGGTGTGCTCGGCCGCGATCCGCAGCCGCGTGGCGGCGTCCGGATGGCGTTCGTACTCCGCTGGGCCGCAGATCACCGCGCTGCCACAGGCCAGTGGAAGACCCAGGTCCGGAGGGGTCTCGCTGGCGGCCAGAGTGCCGCCAGGCAGGGTCACGTGGGCGCAGGTATAGGCGGCATGCAGGGTCTCGGGGTCCTCGATGTAGTAGATCCGGTTTTTACGCGGCACAAAGGACGTCATGAAACGGTTGTGGCGGACGATCGGCAGCGAGTACTTGATTGCGTCGCGGTAGACCGGCTCGTGGCGCGCCGGATCGGCCGGGGCCAGCAGCAGGATGGCCGCACTCTTGCGCAGGACCGCGAACAGCACGGCGAAGGCGAAGGCCTCCTCGCCCGGGCCGGTGTTGGGTGCCAGCAGGATCGGGTGATCCTTCTCGTGGTACTCGCGAAAGCGCTCGCAGAACCCGTCATCTCCGGATGGGGCGGGCGGCAGCTCCACCGCGCCGGCGATCGGGTCGCCGATCACCTCGGCGGGGCCGGAGACGGTTGCGTCTTCGCGCGCGGCGAAGACCGCATCCCACTCGATGCCAGCCGCGCCGTCACCCTCGGCGTTGATCCAGATGCGCGGTACGCGGACTGCGCCGAGGGCGGGGCCCAGGTCGTGCTCGCCAGCGGGGAGGGGGCCGATCACCACGACGGCGCGCGGTTGCAGGCGTGCGAGGCGCGTGGCGGCCAGTTCGGGCCGCATCGCGAGGGCGGGGAGGCCGTCGATCAGGCCCTCGGCCTCGCGGTCCTGGCCACAGTCGGTGACGCCGAGGGCGATGGGGCCGACGGACCCGGCCAGCTCCTGCAGCCAGTCGGCGGCGGTCTCCAGAGTGGCCCGCGGGGCCAGGACCAGGATGCGCCCGCTGCTTTCGCCGGGGATGGAGCGGGCGGTGATCCAGGCAGACAAACGTGCGAACATGGTGGGCTGTTATCCGGTCGTCGGGCGAGCGCCGCATTATACGAGGCGCCGCACAGCGCCCGCCACGGGCGGGCTACATGTTGTCTCTAGGGGAATCGCGGAATGGGCATACGCTGGATCATCGGGCTGGTGGTGATGGGGGTCATCCTGGCCCTGGCCATGTGGGTCTATTCCAACCCGGGCGGGATGCGCAGCCAACAGTTCTCCGACCTGCCCTGGCAGATCGAGGTGGGGGACCGTCAGCGTACGCGGGTGCTGGGGGTCGTTCTGGGCGAGACCACCATGGCCGATCTGATGCACCGCCTGCCGGTGCCGGATATCCGCCTGTTCGTGGATGCGGACGGCTCGCGTTCGCTGGAGGCCTATTACGTGAACGCGCGCATCCCGCCGTTCGAAGCCAACCTGATCCTGCGCCCGGATATGGACGAGGCCGCGCTGGACCGGATTCAGTCCGAAGTCACCTCCGAGCGCCCGATGCCCAGTGGCGCCCGGCGTTATGGACTGAGCGACGCCGCCCTGACCTCGCTGGGCAATGTGTCGATCGTCGAGATGAGCTACATCCCCCGCGCGCAATGGACCGAGGACCTGATCACCAAGCGCTTCGGCGAGCCGCGCGAGCGGATGCGCATCGCCTCCGATCACAGCTACTGGCTCTACCCCGAGGAGGGGCTGGTTATCCTGGTCCCGCGTCGCGGCCGCGTGCTGATGCATTACGTCACCCAGGACCGCTGGGGGCAGACGGTGGAGCGCCTGCGCGACGAGGGGCGGCGCCGTCTGGGCGAGGATCACGGGGATCATGAGTGAGTCGAACCCGACGGATGACCGCCCGTTCTGGGAGCGCCCGCTCGAGAGCCTGACCCATGCCGAATGGGAGGCCCTGTGCGATGGCTGCGGGCGCTGTTGCCTGCACAAGCTGGAAGACGAGGACTCGGGCGAGCTCGCCTT
The DNA here is from genome assembly GCF_000381185.1 of Thioalkalivibrio sp. ALMg13-2. NCBI lineage: Bacteria > Pseudomonadati > Pseudomonadota > Gammaproteobacteria > Chromatiales > Ectothiorhodospiraceae > Thioalkalivibrio > Thioalkalivibrio sp. ALMg13-2. The sequence goes on from NZ_KB906101.1 coordinate 187,216, forward strand.
CACCTGGCTGGCCTGCGATCTGCTCGACTGCGAGACCGGCTACTGCTCCGACTACGCGAATCGCCGCGACTTCGTGCCGGACTGCATCCAGCTGACCCGGAAGGACCTGCCGCACTATCACTGGCTGCCACCGACCTGCGCCTACCGGCTGCGCTTCGAGGGCCACCCTCTGCCAGCCTGGCATCCGCTGCTGAGCGGCGATCCGGAGACGGTCCGCCGCGCCCGCGTGTCAGTGGCCGGGCGCGTGATTCGCGAGCAGGACGCCCCGGACCTGCCACTGATCGACTACGTCGTGGACTGGCCCGGCGAGGTGCCCGAGTCCGCGCGCCTGTGGCGCCCGGTGGTCCGTCTGCCGCGGGAGTAGCCATGCCGGCGGTGGTGGACCTGTTCGTCTACGGGACGCTCAAGCGGGACTTTTCGAACCACCGCGCCTTTTGTGCGCGGGCGCTGGAGATCCGCGAAGCCACCATTGCCGGCTACTTGTACGAGTTGCCCGTGGGCTACCCGGCCGTCCGTATTCCGCAGGAACGCATCCTGCTCGAAGCGGGGCCCGACCCCACGCGGGATGCATCGCGTCAGCGTCACCACGAGGCGTCCCTGCACTGCGAACGGCCCGATGAGGGATGGGGCAGCGTCCAGGGTGAGTGGATTCGCCTGCCCGATCCGGCTCGGACCCTGCCGCTGATCGATGCCCTCGAAGGTGTGCGCCGCGCCGGCCGCGGGGAGTATCGCCGCGCGCTGGTCCCCGCCCGAACGCAGGAGGGTCCACGGGCCCTGTGGGTGTACTGGATGCCGCAGTTGCCACCCGATGCGCACTATCTGCCGAACGGGGCCTGGCCGGCGAGGACTTGATCCGTACGGCGTGCTCATTAATGGTCCTGGGACGCCCGCACCACGGATCGTGAGCGGTAGGATGCCGATGAGCGCAGCGAATCGCATCGCTGGGGTCTGGGGTGAATGCCACGTCTGGAACGATGCGATTCGCTGGGCTCATCGCATCCTACGGTTTCCCTGGTATTCGTTGTGCCGGCGGGGGGGGGCTAGCCGGCGGAGGCGAGGAGTTCGCGGGCGTGGGTGCGGGTGGTCTCGGTGAGCTGGGTGCCGCCGATCAGGCGGGCCAGGGCCTCAACGCGGCGTTCGTCGTCCAGTGGCTGGATGGCGGTGCGGGTACTGCCCTCGGCGTGGCTTTTTTGCACTTCCAGCTGGTGGTGCGCCTGGGCGGCGACCTGGGCCAGGTGGGTCACGCACAGGACCTGATGGCGCTCGCCCAGGCTGCGCAGCTTGCGCCCGACCACCTCGGCGACGGCGCCACTGATGCCGCTGTCGACTTCGTCGAAGATCAGCGTGGGCACTGTCTGCTGCTCGCTGGCCAGTACCTGCAGGGCCAGCCCGATGCGCGAGAGCTCGCCGCCGGAGGCGACCTTGGCCATCGGCTGCGGCGCAGCACCGGGGTTCGCGGCCACGCGGAATTCAATGTGGTCCACGCCGTGGGCCTGCGGCTTGTCGGCGGGCTCGACCCCGATCTCGAAGTGGCCGCCAGCCATGCCCAGTTCCTGCATGGTCTCGGTGACCGACTGTCCGATGCGGCTGGCGGCCTTCCGGCGGGCCTGAGTGAGTTTCGTGGCAGCGGTATCGAAGGCCGCGCGGGTCTGCTGTTCGCGGGCCTCCAGGGCCTCAACGGTCTGATCGCCGTTTTCCAGGGCATCCAGTTCCGTTTGCAGTTCATCGAACAGGCCCGGCAGGGCCTCGGGGTCGATCCGATGCTTGCGCGCCAGGCGCAGGTATTCGCTGACGCGAGTATCCAGCTCGGCGAGGCGTTCCGGATCGAGCTCGATGCCGTCGGCCAGACGGCGCAGGTGGTCGCCGGCCTCGTCGATCTGGATGCGGGCGGATTCCAGCAGCTCCACCGCCGGACTGACCCGTTCGTCGTGTTGCGCGGCGTCCTGCAGGGCGTGCAGGACCTGGCCCAGCTGCGTGTCCAGCCCGCTGTCCTCCTCGATCTGTTGGCTGGCGGTCTGCAGGGCGGTGAGTACCTCGGTGCCGTGGGCGAGCTGGTTTTGTTCGGTCAGCAGTCGGGGGTATTCGTCCTGTACCGGGGCCAGCTCGGCCAGTTCTCCGCTCTGGAAGCGCAGCAGGTCGAGGCGGTCGGAGGTGTCGGCCTGGGCCTCGCGTGCCTGGTCCAGAGCGCTCGCCGCCGCGCGCCAGGCGCGGTAGGTGTCGCGGACATCGCGCGTCGGGTTGCCGTCGAGAAAGCCATCCAGCCAGTGGCGCTGGGTATCGCGCTGCAAGAGCTGCTGATGCGCGTGCTGGCCGTGGATGTCCACCAGCCATTCGCCCAGGGTGCGCAGCTGACCCACCGCGACCGGGCGCCCGTTGATCCAGGCGCGGCTCTTTCCCTGGCGGGTCAGCACGCGGCGCAGCAGGACGCTTTCGTCGTCCGCCTCGGCCAGGTCCTGTTCGGCCAGCCAGGCGCTGGCCGGGCCCTTGGCGGGCAGGGCGAACTCGGCCGACAGATCGGCCTGTTCGGCACCCTCGCGCACCATGCCGGCGTCGGCGCGGTCGCCCAGTAGCTGGCCGATCACGTCGATCAGGATGGACTTGCCGGCCCCGGTCTCGCCGGTCAGGGCGCTCAGGCCGGTGTCCAGCTCCAGTTCCAGCCGGTCGATGATCGCGAAGTCGCGGATGCTGATCAGATGCAACATGGGATCAGGGCTGCTCGCCCCAGCGCAGCTTGGTGCGGAGCACGCGCAGGAAGTGGTGTTCGCGGGGGTGGATCAGGGTCAGGGCCTGTTCGCGGCGATGGATGCGCAGCAGGTCGCCGGGGGCAAAATCCACGTTCTCCTGGCCATCCAGCGCGACCTGTGCCGGCGAGCGGCTGCCGCTGGACAGGCGGATCTCGATGGTGGAGCGCCCGCTGACGACCAGTGGGCGGTGATTCAGGCTGTGCGGGCAGACCGGCACCAGCACCATCGCGTCCAGCTGCGGGGTCAGGATCGGCCCGCCAGCGGACAGTGCGTAGGCGGTGGAACCGGTGGGGGTCGCGACTACCAGGCCGTCGGCGCGCAGGCGTCCGACATCCATGCCGTCGATCGCGGTGTCGAATTCGATAATGCGCACCACGCTCAGCACGTGGAGGACGACGTCGTTCAGGGCAATCCCGCTGTGGATGGTGACGCCGTCGCGGATCAGCTCGGCCTCGAGCATGGCCCGCGGTTCGCGTTCGAAGGCGCCGTCCAGAACATCGCCCAGTTCCTCCGGGGCGGTGTCGGGGGAGACATCCACCAGGAACCCGAGACGGCCCAGATTGACGCCCAGCAGTGGGGTGTCGGCATCCGCAGTGACGCGTGCCGTGGCCAGCAGCGTCCCGTCACCGCCGATCACGATCAGCAGGTCCACCGCGTGGGCCAGTTCGTCCAGCGGCAGCAGCCCGACGCTGTCCGGGCGCTCGAAGCCGTCGATCTCCTGTTCCATGAAGACCTGGCGGCCGCGCTCCTGCAGCAGACCCACCAGGGTCTTGACCAGGGGCGCGGTGCGCGAATCGCTGGACTTGCCGACCAGTCCGACCTTGTTGAAGTCTGGCATCATGCCGGCATTATCCGGAAAAGGGACCGCGACTGCACCCGGGGTTTCTTGACCTGATTCCTGCACGATCCAAGACTGAACCCTTTAAGCACTCGACCGAGTGGAGCGCTGACGATCCATGGAAAACGCAACGATCAATCTGGACGCCAGGGCCCGCACCCTGTTGCGGACCCTGATCGAGAGCTATATCCGGGATGGCCAGCCCGTCGGTTCGCGCACCCTGGCCCGGACCTCCGGGCTCAGCGTGAGCGCGGCCACCGTGCGCAACGTGATGGCGGATCTTGAGGATATGGGGCTGATCCATTCGCCGCATACCTCGGCCGGGCGTATCCCGACCCCGGCCGGCTACCGACTGTTCGTCGACAGCCTGCTGGAGGTGCGCAGCCCCTCGCCGGAGGACATCCGCGCGATCCAGTCCGGGTTCGCCCCGAACGCCAGCACCCAGGACCTGATGGACACGACTAGCAACCTGCTGTCGCGGGTCACGCGCATGGCCGGGATGGTGCGCCTGCCGCGGCATCGTAACGTGGCGCTCAGTCAGATTGAGTTCCTGCGCCTGGGCGAGGGCCGCATTCTTGCGATCCTGGTGATCGACGGCAAGGAGGTGCAGAACCGGGTGCTGGAGCTGGAGCGTGACTTCAGCCAGGACGAACTGCAGCGCATGGCGAACTACCTGAACGCCCATCTGGCCGGCAAGAGCCTGCATGCGGTGCGCGCCGAGCTGTTACGCGAGATGCGTGACGTGCGCGACGACCTGGACGCAATGATGCTGGCGGCGATCGACCTGGGCGAGAAGGCGGTGGGCGACGAGGACCCGGACGACGTGGTCGTGGCTGGCCAGACCCACCTGCTCGGCTACGAGGAGCTGGCGGACATGGCCCGCCTGCGCCAGTTGCTGGAGGCCTTCAACGAGAAGCAGGAGATCCTCGGCATCCTCGACCAGTGCATCCGCGGCGACCGGGTGCAGATCTTCATCGGCCGCGAATCGGGGCTCGACTGGTTCGAGAACTGTTCGGTGGTGACTGCGCCCTACAGTGTCGACGGCGAGGTGGTGGGCGTGCTCGGGGTGATCGGTCCCACGCGGATGTCCTACGACCGGGTGATCCCCATCGTGGACGTGACGGCCCGCCTGCTGGGCTCGGCGCTGGGCGATCACCCGGTGGATGATTCGAAGTAGCGGGCCCTTGAAACCGGGGGGAATGCCCCCAGCATCCAGATAGACAACCCAATCCACCCTGTCCGCCGGTGATCGGCGCGGCGGGCGATTTTGTTTTTCATTGATTTGCGAGGCCAGCATGTCCGAACAGCGGGAATCCCAGGAACAGCCGGAAGAACTCGAGACCCGGAACGACGAGGCCCCCGAGGCCGAGGGTGGCACGGATGATCGGCTGCAGGAGCTCGAGGCCCTGGCCGAAGAGCGCCGCGACCAGGCCCTGCGGGCCCAGGCCGAGCTGGAGAACCAGCGCCGCCGCTTCGAGCGCGAGCTGGAGAACGCGCACAAGTACGCAATGGAGAAGTTCGCTGCCGAAATGCTGGAGGTGGGCGACTCGCTGGAACTGGGGCTGCAGGCGGCGCGCGAGTCCAAGGATGTCGAGCGCATCATCGAGGGCGCCGAGCTGACCCTGAAGAACCTGACCCGGGTGTTCGAGAAGTTCGGCATCCAGTCCGAGGACCCGACCGGCCAGCGCTTCGATCCGGAGCGTCACCAGGCGATGTCCATGCAGGAAGACCCGGAGAACCCGCCGAACACCGTGGTGGCCACCATGCAGAAGGGGTACCGGTTGCAGGACCGCGTGCTGCGCCCGGCGATGGTGGTGGTCTCCAAGGCGCCGACCTCGCCGAACATCGACGAAAGCGCCTGACACCGTCTTTTCGGGCCGGTTTTCGGGGTATCGGCCACGCTGCCCCTTGAAAACCCGGCCCGGGGCCCCAGATTCCCGTACAAGTTGGCAGAGAAACACGCTCTGCAGCGCAAAATTTTTCGCATCAGGAGATTTCAGTCATGGGCAAGATCATTGGTATTGACCTCGGGACCACCAACTCCTGCGTCGCCGTAATGGAAGGCGACCAGGCCAAGGTCATCGAGAACGCGGAAGGCACCCGCACCACCCCGTCCATCGTCGCGTTCAGTGACGACGGCGAGGTGCTGGTTGGCCAGTCCGCGAAGCGCCAGGCGGTCACCAACCCCCAGAACACCGTGTTCGCTTCCAAGCGCCTGATCGGTCGCAAGTTCCAGGAAGACGAGGTCCAGAAGGACATCAAGCTCGTCTCCTACAACATCGTGAAGGCCGACAACGGTGACGCCTGGATCGAGGTGCAGGGCAAGAAGATGGCCCCGCCGGAGATCTCCGCGCGCGTGCTGCAGAAGATGAAGAAGACCGCCGAGGACTATCTCGGCGAAGAGGTTACCGAGGCGGTCATCACCGTCCCGGCGTACTTCAACGACTCCCAGCGTCAGGCGACCAAGGACGCCGGCAAGATCGCCGGGCTCGAGGTCAAGCGCATCATCAACGAGCCGACCGCGGCCGCGCTCGCCTATGGCATGGACAAGCAGCGCGGGGATCGCAAGATCGCCGTGTACGACCTGGGTGGCGGTACCTTCGACGTCTCGATCATCGAGATCGCCGAGGTGGATGGCGAGCACCAGTTCGAGGTGCTGGCGACCAACGGCGACACCTTCCTCGGTGGCGAGGACTTCGACAATCGCCTGATCGACTACCTGGTCGACGAGTTCAAGAAGGACCAGGGCATCGACATCAAGGGCGATCCGCTGGCGATGCAGCGCGTGAAGGAGGCCGCCGAGAAGGCCAAGATCGAGCTGTCCTCCAGCCAGCAGACCGAGGTGAACCTGCCGTACATCACCGCCGACAACACCGGGCCCAAGCACCTGGCGCTGAAGATCACCCGCGCCAAGCTGGAAAGCCTGGTCGATGACCTGGTCAAGCGCTCCATCGAGCCGTGCAAGGTCGCGCTGAAGGATGCCGGTCTGTCCGCCTCCGAGGTGGACGACGTGATCCTGGTCGGTGGCCAGACCCGCATGCCCAAGGTGCAGGAAGCGGTGCAGGCGTTCTTCGGCAAGGAGCCGCGCAAGGACGTGAACCCGGACGAGGCCGTTGCGGTCGGTGCCGCGGTGCAGGCCGGCGTGCTGGGTGGCGACGTCAAGGACGTGCTGCTGCTGGACGTGACCCCGCTGTCGCTCGGGATCGAGACGATGGGCGGCGTGATGACCAAGCTGATCGAGAAGAACACCACCATCCCGACCCGGGCCAATCAGGTGTTCTCCACCGCCGAGGACAACCAGACGGCGGTGACCGTGCACGTGCTGCAGGGCGAGCGCGACATGGCCAGCGCCAACAAGTCGCTGGGTCGCTTCGACCTGCAGGACATCCCGGCCGCGCCGCGTGGTGTGCCGCAGATCGAGGTCACCTTCGACATCGACTCCAACGGCATCCTGAACGTCTCGGCCAAGGACAAGGCGACCGGCAAGGAGAACAAGATCGTCATCAAGGCCTCCTCCGGCCTGTCCGACGAGGAAGTCGAACAGATGGTCAAGGACGCCGAGGCCCACGCCGAGGACGACAAGAAGTTCCAGCAGCTGGTCCAGGCGCGCAACCAGGCTGATGGCCTGGTGCATTCGGCCGAGAAATCCCTGAAGGATCTGGCAGACCAGGTCTCCGACGACGAGCGCACCGCGATCGAGTCGGCGGTGGCCGAGACCAAGACCGCGATGGAAGGCGACGACCCCGAGGCCATTGAGCAGGCCGCGCAGAAGCTGGCCGAGGTCTCCGGCAAGCTGGCCGAGAAGGCCTATGCCCAGGGCGCGGACGCCGCGGGCGAGGCTGGGGCCGAGCAGGCCGAGGGTGGCCCGCAGGGCGACGATGTCGTGGACGCCGAGTTCGAGGAAGTCGACGACGACCAGAAAAAGCAGGGCTGATGCCGCAGCCGGCGGGACGCTATGGCGTCCCGCCGGAACTGTTTGAACGCCGCGCCCGGGGTATTAGGGAAACACTGATTAATGTACACGCTCGCGTTGGTACCCCAGGTTTTCCGAGACAAGGCGCGTCGTGCAGCGGGTAGTGGTTCTACCCGCTAGCGGCGCAACGCAGGATCGGGGAACCTGGGGTACCAACCCCACAATCCATTGAAAAGCAGGGGCTCGGCCGCTTTTGCGCGCGCACGGCGTTGCGGCTCCCTTGTGCAGGATGACTGCACGGCAGTCACCGCGCCTTGTTCGCACGCAAAAGCGACTCGAGCGCGAGCGTGTACATTAATCAGTGTTTCCCTGGCGACTCCGGGCGTTTGCGTGAAGGCATTCCGCGTTCGCGCGCACGAATCAGCAGGGAATGACCATGTCACAACGCGACTATTACGAGGTGCTGGGCGTCTCCAAGGACGCCTCGGCCGCCGATATCAAGAAGGCCTTTCGCCGCCTGGCGATGAAGCACCACCCCGACCGCAACCCCGGGGATGCGGAGGCCGAGGCCAAGTTCAAGGAGGCGCGCGCCGCCTATGACGTCCTCAGCGACGACCAGAAGCGCGCCGCCTACGACCGTTACGGCCATGCCGGCGTGGACGGCTCGGCCGGGGGCTTTGGCGGGGGCGCCGGGGCCTCCAACTTCAGTGACATCTTCGAGGACATCTTTGGCGATATCTTCGGAGGTGGCGGGGGCGGCCGCGGGCAGCGGGCCTATCGTGGCTCCGACCTGCAGTACAACCTGGACCTGACCCTGGAAGAGGCCGTGTTCGGCACCGAGGTGAAGGTCCGTATCCCGACCACCGTCAGCTGCGAGGCCTGTGATGGCTCGGGCGCCGAGCCGGGGACCTCGCCGGAGACCTGCCCGACCTGTAATGGGGTCGGCCAGGTGCGCATCCAGCAGGGCTTCTTCTCGGTGCAGCAGACCTGCCCGCGTTGCGAGGGCGCGGGCAAGGTCGTCTCCAGCCCCTGCAAGTCCTGCCACGGCAAGGGTCGAGTGCAGGAGCAGAACACCCTGGACGTGAAGATCCCGGCCGGGGTGGACAGCGGTGACCGCATCCGCCTGGGAGGCCAGGGCGAGGCCGGCATGAACGGCGGCCCGCCGGGTGATCTGTACGTGCAGGTGCGGGTCAAGCCGCACAAGTTGTTCCGGCGCGAGGGCTCGGATCTGCACTGCGAGGTGCCGGTGTCGTTCGCCACGGCCGCTCTGGGCGGCGATTTGGAAGTGCCGTCGCTGGATGGCCGGGTCAAGCTGAAGGTCCCCGCGGAGACCCAGACCGGCAAGCAGTTCCGGGTCGGTGGCAAGGGCGTGAAGTCCGTGCACGGCGGTGGGGTCGGTGACCTGATCTGCCGCGTGGTGGTGGAGACGCCGATCAACCTGACCAAGGAGCAGAAGCAGCTCCTGCGCCAGTTCGAGGAGTCCACCCAGGCTGGCGGTACCAAGCACAGCCCGCAGGCTCACTCCTGGCTGGACGGTGTTAAGGGGTTCTTCGAGGACCTGAATTTCTGGTCCAAGTAGTCCCGCAGGGCAAGGACGATGCTTCGCACAGGCCCCGGTTTTCACCGGGGCCTGTTGCGTTGGGGGCGTGCTCAGCCCTCCATGCAGCCCCTCGCTCTGCGGACTCGATTTTCGTGCCAGACGACAGACACGGGGTTCACGGAGGAAAACGCTGTGCAGGAAGACAGGATGGGCGGCCGCATAAGCGCCGCCGGTTCCTCACACCCCTGGATCTAGCTGTGAATCGCCCTTGATCTGCCCGGCGCCGTGTCCCCTGCGCGTTCTGTGGGAGAAGCCGGAGTCCGCGAGTTGGGGGCTCAGGTCGAGGTGAAATCGAAGGTGGGGGCGGGCATCGGTGCCTGCAGGAAGTAGCCCTGAACGAGGTTCACGTTCAGGCTGTAGAGCACGGCGAGCACGCCGGCGTCCTCGACATAGGGCACGATGACCTGCTTGCCCTTGGCATGCGCGGCATCGGTATGTTCGCGGATCAACTGCTGGTTCTCCTCGCTCTCGGCCAGGTTCTTCACGTAGGACGGGTCCAGCTTGATGTGATCCGCCTCCAGATGCTGCAGGAGCTGGAACGGGTTCAGGCCGCTGCCGAAGTCGTCGATGCACAGATGGCCGTGCATTTCCTGCAGCCCGCGGGCGACGTGGATCGCCGGCTTCAGGTGGGTAACCACGGTGGGTTCCTTCAGCTCGACGACCACGTTGTCGGCGGGGATGCGCATGCCGTGCAGGTCGTCGTGCAGCCAGCTGACCACGGAGGGGTCGCCCAGGGAGCCGTTGGTCAGTTTGAGGAAGAACTGGGTGGTCGGGTCTTTCTTCAGCTGTTCCGCCAGCATCTGCAGCGCAGTCTTCAGGACCCAGCGGTCGATGGGTGCCGCCATCTCGGTGCGCTCGGCACTGGGCAGGAAGGCATCGGGCTCGTGGATATGCCCCTCGGCGTCACGCAGGCGCACGAAGACCGAGTAGCGCGGACGGTCGGCACCGTGCAGGTTCACGATCGGCTGATACAGCAGTTCCAGGCGGTTGTGTTCCAGGGCGTCCTGAATGCGCAGCTTCCACTGCTGGTCGTTCTGCGCCTGGGTCATCTCGCCCTCTGCGGGACGGAAGAAGCGGTGGTTTCCGCCCCCGGCCTCCACGGCCTCTTGCAGGGCGCGGTCGGCGTGGGTCAGCAGTTCTTCGGTATCCACCGCCGTCTCGTCGGCGATCACGATGCCGGCCGACAGGCTGCAGTTGGTCGAGGCGTTGCCGAGTTCGAAGACACGTCTGGTGACTGCTTCCATCAGACCGTGGATGCGGGCCTCCACCTCGTTGCGCCGGGTGTCGGGGACCACGATCCCGAAGTGCTCGGCCTCCAGGCGTGCGGCGATGGCCGGGTCGGGAAAGTGATCCTCGATCAGCTTGCCAATATCGGCAAGCAGCAGATCGCTCGCGGACATACCGACGTTGGCCCGGATCTCGGGGAAACGGTCCACCGCAAGGGTGACCAGGGCGAAGGGCTTTTCCGATTGCGCGGCCTGGCTCTGCGCGGTCTCGATCATCCCGGAGAAGTGCTGGCGGTTGTAGAGCCCGGTGACCAGGTCACGCTGCGAGAGGTAGTCGATCTTCTCGGCCAGCTCCGGGTCCTCCTGGGCCGAGTCCAGCAGTACCTGGGTGCAGGCCTCCCCCTCGACGCTGGCGGTGGACAGACGCAGGTTGGCCTCGAACGGCGTGCCGTCAAACGCCTGCAGCTGGAAGGCCTGATGGGTCTGGTCACCTTCCTCGCCACTCTGGAAGCGGCGCAGCAGGCCCTTCAGTTCGTCGCGGCTCTCCGGGGCGATCAGGTCCATCAGCGGCAGGCCTTCCACTTCCTCCGGATCGGCAATCCCGAAGCGCTCGCGCCAGGACGCGTTGGCATAGATGTGCATGCCCTCGTGGACGTAGGCGATGGCGTCGCGCGAGTTGTCCAGCAACAGTTGGCAGCGGCGTTCGGACTCCTGCAGCGATGCGTCCATGCGCCCCATCCGCTGGCGCAGCTGGAACTGCTCGGCAGCGCGCACCGCAAGGATGCCGGCCAGTTCGTGCAGTTCGTGATCGACGACGGCATAGGCGCCGGCCTCGTAGTCGTCTATGCGCGCGGGTTCGGGGCGCTCGGTCATGATGACCAGCGGGGTACGTCGACCGGATGCGTGCAGCGCCGCGTCGACGTGTTCCCGGGTCAGGGCCAGGCCGGGTTCGATCAGGACGATCACGTCGAAGCGCCGGCCCTCCAGCGCCTCGGCCAGGGCGTCGCTACCGGATACCTGTTCCGGGCGGATCGCGCTGCCGCGGGTCCGGATACTGCTGATGACCTCTTCAGCCCGGTTCGGGTTGCTGGTCACGAAGAGCGTGCGAATCGTTTCGTTCATGGGGCTAGTCGTCGCGGTTGCGGGTGGTGAATGGCGGTCCGTCGTCATCCGCGAGGGCCGGTCCGTCGGCGGTGTCGGGTGTCTCGCCAGCCGGTTGGCGGACCTCCAGGGCGGTCATGCGGCACCCGACCTCGGTAAACAGCGTAGTGCCCGTGCGCTCGCTGTCCAGTTCCAGAACACGGGCGCGCCTGTTCAGCCAGCAGACGACACGTTGTTCATGATCGAACACCTGCGCCGGCAGGAACAGTACCGCCCCGTCGGCATCGGTGCGCTGCGGGGCGAACAGTCCTGATTGCGGGACCCCCGCCGCCATGCCATTGCGGAAATCCTGAATCTGCATGGGCAGGCAGCGATCGGCGAGAAACTCCACGCCGATGCTGATCAGGCTGCCGGCCTGGTCGTCGAAGCGAATCCAGCGCAGGACCCCGATGGTCCAGCGATGACCATCCACGGCACGCAAGCCGACGAGGTCCCCGATCAGCAAGGGCTGTTGGGGGCTGTCCAGGCACAGACGCACGCCGCCGGCGCCGATGTCGTCCACCTGCCAGTGTTCCGGGGGGTGACGCTTGGTGATCGGTCCCGTGGATTCATCGCGGGCGGCGATCTCGAGCCCGCGCCCGACATCCTCCCAGGCGGTCGCGGCGGTATTCGGTGAGTCGTCCGCAAGTGGCTGCAGGTCACGCTCGCGGACGGAACGGTGCGGGCTGTCTACCAGGGCGAGATCCGAACCGCGCAGCGCGGCCTTCGACATTTCGAACACGCTGACGCCGCGGTCGCGTTCGTGCAGGGATTTCAGGCCGGTCTCCGGCGCTTCCGCTGCCCCGGTGGTCTCGGTCTCGGACCCACGCCGGCTGCCCATCTCCATCAGCAGGAAATCATGGATACGTTCCAGGCCCATCACGCAGATCCGCTGCAGATCGCTGGCGCTTTCGCGACTGTGACGGCGGGTCGGCAGGTTCGACCACAGGCGCAACAAGTGTTCGGCCAGCGGCTGTCCCTCGCCGCGGCCGCGCGGTTCCAGGTCGTCGGGGCGTTCACGAAGGGCGTCCAGCGCCGGCGTCAGCTCAATGAAGCAGGCGGGTTCGGTCGCCGGCGTCCCGCGCAGGGCCAGGCCCGGGGCGTGGTCGCGGTCGAGATCGCAGCGCAGCACGGGAAGGTCGGGGTGTTGTTCCGGGTCGGGGGCGGGGGTGCAGGCAAGGGGCAGGGTGTTGGCCCAGCGAGCCAGCAAGTCCATTTCGCCCATCTTCATCGCATTGGGGTCGGTGCTGCCCAGTATCATCAGCCGTGCGCTCATGACTTCGATGCGGTCCACCTCCAGCGGGCCGAAGCGCTTGTCGGTGGCGGGCCGCTCGTCGGCGATTCCCTGCTCACGCGCCAGGCGCAGCACATCGAACAGCCGCTGCCAGTGGCCTGGTGGCACGGACTGGTACAGCCGCCAGTGGTGCATGCTCAGGGTCCCAAGCAGTGCGACTGCGGCCTGCAGGGGCGCCGTCAGGCGTTCCGCATGCCGGTTGTTGTGCGGGTCCACGCGTTCGCGGACCACCAGCAGCTCCGCGGTGAGGAGGGCGCGCACAGCGGCGCTGTAAACATCGGCACGCTTGCGGCTGCGGTTCCCCAGCGGCAGGGGCCGCTGGCGCAGCAGTCGCTCCATGGCCGGGAGTAGCGGCAGGAGATGATCTTCCAGTATTGCGACCAGCGTGGCTCGGGTTCCGGGGCGAAGTACGATCGCGTTCAGCCCGTCGAGGGCCTCGCGGATGCGCTGGATGCCGAGCTCCGGCTCGCTGCCGGGAAGCTCCGCACACCAGGCGTCCAGTGCTTGCGGGGTCTGGTGGGGAAAGCTGTCGGGACCGGCCGGTTGGGTGGGCAGCTCGGGCAGGGCTTGCAGCATGGGCGTGTCCAGTGGTTGCTGGGCCGGTTGCAGGATTCTGGCGCTACTTTAGCAGCAAACCGCGCAATCGGTGTGGGTGCCAGTGGGGCTCATTCATGCGCAGGAAACGGTGTCTGCAGGGTCTTGCCGGGTTCTCCGGCGATCTCGCGCGCCAGTCGCGGGACCAGGTAGCCCGGCAGGCGGGCGTGCAGGGCGCGGTAGAGTTCGCGCGCGCGGGCGTCCGGTACCTCGAAGTGGGCTGTGCCACGGGTGCGGTCGAGCTGGTGCAGGTAGTAGGGCAGCACGCCCAGGCGGAAGCCGGCCTCCTGGAGTTCAATCAGGGTCTCGGTGTCGTCGTTGATGCCGGCCAGCAGTACCGCCTGGTTGAGGAGCGTGACCCCGGCGGCGCGCAGGCGATCGATCGCGGCATCGGCCGGTGCGGCGAACTCGCGCGGGTGATTCGCGTGCAGCACCAGGATGTGCTGCAGACGGCCCTTGCCGAGCCAGGCCAGCAGGCGGTCGTCGACCCGTTCCGGCAGCACCACCGGCAGGCGTGTATGGATGCGCAGGCGCTCGAGGTGCGGGATGTTTCCGAGCCGGTCCGTCAGCCGTTCCAGGCGGGTATCCGACAGGCTCAGCGGGTCGCCGCCGCTGAGGATGACCTCGCGGATGTCCGGATGCGCGGCAATGTAGTTCAGCGCGGGTTCCCAGTCGTCCCGGGCCGGATTGTGGTCGGCATAGTCGAATTCGCGGCGGAAGCAGTAACGGCAGTGGATGGCGCAGGCCCCGGTGGTCAGTAGCAGGGCGCGGCCGTGGTACTTGTGCACCACGCCGGGGGCGGCCAGCGCGTTGTGGTCGCCGACCGGGTCACTGACGAACCCCGGGGACTCGATGGCCTCGCGCGCGTCCGGCAGGGCCTGCAACAGCAGGGGATCCCGTGGGTTGCCGGGGCGGATGCGGGCCAGGTAGCTTTCCGGGAGGCGGGTGCGAAACAGCCGGTGCCCGGCCTGCATGCCCGGCAGGGCCTCGGGCGGCAGTCCCAGGCGTGCGGCCAGGGTCTCCGGATCGGCGATCGCGCGCGCCAGCGCCTGCTGCCAGGCCGGCGTGGATGCCGGTTCGGCTGGCTGGGTTCCGCGCGCCTCGCGCGTTATCATGACGGGCTTTGTGGGCATGGATCGTTTCCGGACGGGGCGGCATGTCCGCGCCACGCATCATCGAGGGACAGCGCGTAATGGCAACCTACAGTACCAACGAATTCAAGGCCGGTCTCAAGCTCCTGCTGGATGGTGACCCGCAGGCCATCGTGGAGAACGAGTTCGTCAAGCCGGGCAAGGGCCAGGCCTTCAGCCGGGTCAAGCTGCGCAATCTGCGTACCGGCCGGGTGCTGGAGAAGACCTTCAAGTCCGGCGAGTCGGTGGAGGCCGCCGACGTGATGGATACCGAGATGCAGTATCTCTACAACGATGGGGAGTTCTGGCACTTCATGGTGCCGGACACCTTCGAGCAGTATGCCGTCGGCGAGGCCGCACTGGGTGATTCCGGGCAGTGGCTGAAGGAGCAGGATATTTGCACGGTGACTTTGTGGAACGGCGAGCCGCTGTCGGTGGTGCCGCCGTCCTTCACCGAGCTGAAGATCACCCAGTGCGATCCGGGCCTGCGCGGTGACACCGCGCAGGGCGGCACCAAGCCGGCCACGCTGGAGAGCGGCGCGGTGGTCAAGGTTCCGTTGTTCGTCGAAGAGGGCGAGACGGTGAAGGTGGATACCCGCAACGGCGAGTACGTCTCGCGCGTGTGAGCCGGACCCCGGCAGGCCCTGCGACATGACCGACTGGCGTCCGGGTGCGGCGCCGGCCCGCGCGGCGCGCGCCCGTCTCCTGGCCGGGCTGCGGGCGTTCTTCGCGGCCCGCGGGGTGCTCGAGGTCGAGACCCCGATCCTGAGCCGGGGCGCGCCGCAAGATCCAATGCTGGAGAGCTGGGAGGCACAGGCCCCCGGCGGCGAGCGCGGCTACCTGCAGACCTCGCCGGAGTACCCGATGAAGCGCCTGCTGGCGGACGGCGCCCCGGATATCTACCAGATCGCACGGGTGTTCCGCGGGGGTGAATCCGGCCCGCGGCACAACCCCGAATTCACTCTGCTGGAGTGGTATCGCCTGGGCCTGGACCACCACGCACTGGCGCGCGAGGTGGTGGCCTTGATCGCGGATCAGGCCGCGAAGTCTCCCGACTGGCACGCGCCCCGGGGGTGCGAGGCGATCGCCTATGCCGATCTGTTTCGCTCGACTTTGGGGGTGGACCCGGCGGAGACGAATGCCGCGGAGCTGGAACGGGTCGCGGGGGACCACGGGCTGGTCATCCGCGGCGGGCTGGATCGGGACGGCTGGCTGGATGCCCTGATCAGCCTGGTGATCGCGCCGGGCTTCCCGCCGGACCGGCTGACAATCCTGTTCGACTACCCCGAGAGCCAGGCCGTCCTCGCGCGACCCTGCGCGGACCGGCCGGGCTATGCCGCCCGTTTCGAGCTCTACTGGGGCGACCTGGAGCTGGCCAACGGCTATCACGAGCTGACCGACCCCGCAGTGTTTCGCCAGCGCCGCGAGCGGGACATCGCTCAGCGCCGCGCGCGCGGCCAGCCCCTTCCGCCCGTGGACGATCACCTGGAGGCGGCGCTGGAGTCGGGTCTGCCGGACTGCGCGGGCGTGGCCCTGGGCGTGGACCGGCTGTTGATGCGTCTGTTGGGGGTGTCGCGTATCGATCAGGTGATCGATTTCCGCTGGGCGTGACGAAGCCCACCCGGAGGGCTTGTCGCGGCCGAGATGGCGGCACACTATAGGGGCCGTTGCCGAAGGCTCTCATGCAGGATGGCTGGTCTCAATGTCCCCTTGTCGTTTTTCGCGTCGCCCCGGGCCCCGGTCCGGACCTTCCTGGTGTTTCGTATCCGTCGCTTTGATCCTCTTGTTGTGGCTGGCACCGCTGGCCGCACAGGCCCAGTTCGAGCATCTCCCGGGACCGCTGCAGCGGGCGATCGAGAGCCAGCGTCTGCCGCCGGCAAATGTGGGCCTGTGGGTGCAGCGGATGTCCGATGGCGCGGTCCTCGCGCGCCTGAATGCCGATCAGCCGTACAACCCGGCCTCCACCATCAAGCTGGCCACCTCGCTGGCGGCCTTGCACGAGCTGGGGCCGGAGTACACCTGGACCACCGAGGTGTGGGCCACGCGTCCGGTGCGCGACGGTGTATTGCGCGGCGATCTGGTGATCCGCGGGACCGGGGACCCCGGCATGGTCAGCGAGGAGCACTGGCGCATGCTGGGGCAGTTGCGTCAGACCGGGCTGCGGCGCATCGAGGGCAACGTCATCCTCGACGCCTCGCATTTCGAACTGCCTCCGGGCCATCCGGCCGCATTCAATGACCAGCCGCTGCGGGCCTACAACCAGCTGCCCTATGCCCTGCACGTAAACGCCAACGCCCAGCGCTTCCGTGTGCGGCCGGAGCGGCATGGGAACGGGATTGACGTGACCGTGGATCCGCCGCTGCCGGGGCTGACGATCGAGAATCGCCTGCAGCCGTCGCGTGGCAGCTGTGGGGCCTGGCAACGGGGCATCCGCTTTGACGCCGATCCCGAGGCGCAACGCGTGACCTTGTCCGGCGAGTACCCGGTTAACTGCGGGGACTACGAACTGCTGCGGACGGTCCTGACGCCGGAGGCCAATCACGCCGAGATGTTCCGTCTGCACTGGGCGCAGTGGGGCGGTGAGCTGACCGGCGACATTCGCCCCGGCGTGCTGCCGGTGCTGTACGACGAACCGATCCTGCGCCATACCTCGCGGCCGCTGGCGGATCTGATCCGGGTCTCCAACAAGTGGAGCTCCAACGTGATGACCCGCCACCTGCTGCTGACCCTGGGGGCGCGTCACTTTACCCCGCCGGCCACGCTGGAGAAGGGTCAGCAGGCCCTGCTGGAGTCGCTGCGCGGCCTGGGGGTCGAGGTGGGCGGCATGGTGGTCGACAACGGGTCGGGGCTCAGCCGCGACACCCGCATGACCGCGCGCCAGCTGGGCCAGATCCTCGAGGGCGGATGGCAGCACTCTCACCGTCCGGAATTCCAGTCCTCCCTGGCCCTGGCCGGGCTGGACGGGACCCTGCGCAATCGCTTCCGCAACGGCAGCCAGCGCGACCTGCGCGGGCAGATGCACCTGAAGACGGGGCACCTCAACGAGGTCTCTGCGGTCGCCGGCTACGTGCGCACGCAAGGCGGGGACGACCTGGCCGTGGTAGTGCTGGTCAACGACCCCCGCGCGCATCAGGGCCTCGGTCGGAACCTGCAGGATGCCGTCCTGGAGTGGGCCCACCGCCTTTGACGCCCGGCGTTTATCCACCACGAAGCGCGCACGAAGGGTTAGGTTCGCGCGCTTCGTGGTGAGGGGGCCCTGATTGACCTCAGGGTGAGTCGAGCTTCCAGTTGGACATGATCGGGAGGCGCGAGACATCGACCTCCAGGGCCGTCAGCCAGTGCGCGACCATGCGGTTGGAGTTGTTGCGCAGGGTGTAGGCCTCGGGGTGTTCGACAAAGGCCATGTCCCATTCTGTCGATACCTTGCGGTCATCGTGGCCCGCCTGCCAGATTCCCTCCAGCGCCTCGCGCAGTGCCGTAACCCTGGCCCCGGGGACCGTCAGCAGATGCAGTTCCTCCAGCGGCACGCGCAACTGGGTTGCCGTCGCGTCCTCCAGGTCGGAGCCGGTCAGGGATTGCCGGCCGAGGCCCGCCCGTGTGGGCAGGAACAGCCCGGCCAGCCCCTGCAGGGGGTTGATTCGCCGCTCGACGTAAAACGACCAGTCGCCGTAGGAATAGCGCAGCCAGGCGTCCGGGGTCGCGGTCGGCAGGACCAGACTGGAGTGATGGCCGTGGTCCAGGAGTGCCACAGTGACCGGGTCTTCCGGTTCGGCCGGCGGCTGCAGGGTGACTGCGGCGCAGCCTTGCAGGAGCCACAGGGCGATTACGGCCAGCATCAGATGCTCGAGGCGGAACGTGCCTCGGCCGCGCGGCCTGCAAATGCTGGAATGGCGCACGGGTTGGTCAGTGGTGCTCGAGCTTGCCCAGCTCCGAGAGGATCGAGAGCACCAGCGACTCGCCCTGGGCGTCCATGCCGCGGCACAGCACATCCGGGTCACGCTCGCCGTCCACCAGGCGCTTGGTGATGCCACCCAGACGCGCCATGTCGCCCCCGGCCCGGCTCATCTGTTCGGCCATCTGCGACAGCCAGTGCAGCGACTGGGCGTCTCCGTGGGCCGCGCCGTGGATCATCTGGGCCAGCCCCGGTGCGGCCTGCGCCGGATCGCCGCTTTGCTCGGGGTCCGGCAGGGTGGAGGGATCCTGCAGGCCGGCCAGGATCGCCGTCAGGATCACCGTGTCCTCGTCGTCCAGCCCCTGCAGCAGGGACGTGTCGCGTTCGCCTTCGAGCACGCGGCGGATGCGCAGGATCAGCTCGCCCCAGCCGGCCTCGTGGGCCTGGTTCAGCACTGGCTCCAGTTCGCGGCGGGTCTCCGGGTTCTGGGTGGCCTGCACCACCAGGTTGATCAGGCCGGCCTGGGCCTGGCGGATCTGCTGGGCATGTTGCGGTTCGATCATGGTGGGTCTGACTCTTGGTTGTACGGCGGATTGAAACGGCTTCCGGGGGCCTTCCTGCGTGGTTCCGGTGTCCCTGTTGTGGCGAGGTTAGCATGCCCGGCAGTGCGTTCGGCGAGGGCCTGCGGCACAATGGCGGCTCCATTTGCAGAGGATGTCGTGGTGGAAGAACAGACAGCAGTGGGGTTGTGGGTGGCCCTCGGGATCCTGGCTATCGTGGTTGCCGCCCTCGTGGGTTTCTGGGTGGGCCGCGTCACCAGTGACGAGCGCAAGCTGATCCGCGAGCTGGAAGAGGAACTCGACCGGCGCATGCAGGAACTGACCCGCTACCGCAGCCAGGTCAACGACCATTTCGATCGCACGGCCACGCTGTTCGCGACCATGGCGGGTTCCTACCGCGACCTCTACCACCACCTGGCGCAGAGCGCGGAGGAACTGGCGGACAAGCCGACCCGTGATCGCCTCGAGGACCGGGCCGGGCAGTTGCTGTCGCACATGACGCGCCGAGACTACGGTGCCGGTCCCGGCGAGGCGGCCGGCGGCGCCAACGAATCGGACGCCCAGGACGACGAGCCGACCCCCAAGAGTTCCGAGGGCGAGGCACGCAAGCCGGACGAACGCCCGCGCCCCGACTGACCCGTGACCGAGGAGTCGGTTTGGGATCACCGCGACGCACAGGAAGGCACGAAGAAAACCTGAAAAGCATCACCCGGTCGGTGTAAAGACTGGATGGTGGGCAAGACCGCAACGGAGGCGCAAGACGCTTCCGTCACCGCATTCTTTCCGATCTCCCCGCCTTCATGCGCTTCGTGATGAAAGGCCCTTTGCCCTGGAGCGTGCGCACCGCGCCGGGGTGTGCCCGACGCGCTGCGGGGTGGGATCAGAGGGCGGAGATCTGCGCCCGGATCTGGTTGTCCAGATTCTGGATCCAGTTGTTGTAGTTCGGGTGGATATTGCCGTCCGCGTAGTTCAGGTTGGTGCTGTCCTTGTAGCGAATGCTGTATTCACCCGCCGCATAGGGGATCTCCACTTCGGCGACGTGGTCGCGCAGCGCAAGTCGCCCTTCGAGCAGCCCCGGTTCCACTTCTTCCATGCGCCAGCCCAGCGCCGTTCCGGCGGTGCGGATGGCGCGTTCCATCTGTTCGGCGCTGGGGCGTTCACCCGCAACATCGGTGACCGTGGTATCGCTGACGTTGTGCACGGGGACCGTGCCGCGGCAGCCGGCCAGCGCGATCAGGCTGGCAAACAGGATGACCAGCAACGTCCTGGTATTCATGGCGTTTTCCTTCTGGGATGGGTGCGTCGAGAGTGTAGACACGCGTGCCGTTGGTTTCCAAGGGCGCGGCCCGGAGCGGCACGCCGGGGCCTTCAGCGCACCAGGCCCCGCGAGCGCAACAGCCCCAGCGGGCGCATCCCGCGGCGCAGCAGGTGGCCGGCGACCATGGCGATGATGCGCAGGGTGTCCGCGGTCGCGCGGTAATGGCTGGGGCGGTGGTTCTCCGGGTAGATACAGCGTACCGGGACCACCCGCACCGGGAATCCCAGCCGCTCGGCGACGATCAGGGCCTCGCTTTCGAACACGAAGCCGCGCGCCCGGTGATGACGCAGCTCGAGGCGTCGCAACAGCGCCGCGGGATACAGGCGGAACCCCGACTGCGAATCCTGCAGCGGTTGCCCCGAGGCCCAGGCAATCCAGAAGTCCGCCATGCGGTTGCCGAACAGGCGCAGCGGCGGGGTATGTTCGCGGCCCTTGAGTCGGGCCCCCAGGATCAGCCGCTCGGGGGTCTCGCGCCAGGCGGCGATGAGGGCCGGGATCTCCGTGGTGTCGTGCTGGCCGTCGGCGTCCAGGGTCACCACGGCATCGGCCCCGGTGGCCAGGGCATGCTGCATCCCGGCCCACAACGCGGCCGCCTTGCCGCCATTCTCGGGCAGGCGCAGGACCTCCGCCTGGCCCTCGATCAGGCTTGCGGTCGCATCCTCGGAGCCGTCGTCCACCACGATCACCCGGTCCACGTGGGCGCGGGCGCCGGCGACGACGTCTTCGATGGTGGCGGCCTCGTTGTGGGCCGGGATCAGGGCAACGACGTGGCTCATGGCGGGGTCAGGCGAGGGCGCCGTTGACGCCGATCACCTGACCGGACACGTAGCTGGCGCCCTCGCTGGCGAGGAAGCCGACCACACTCGCGACCTCCGCGGGCTGGCCGGCACGGCGCATGGGTACGATGGTGCGGATGCGGTCGGCATCGAAGCTCGAATCGCTCATCGGGCTTTCGATGATGCCGGGGGCGACCGCGTTGGCGGTAATCCCGCGCGAGGCGACCTCCTGGGCCAGCGAGCGAATGGCGCCATGGAGCCCGGCCTTGGCCGCTGCATAGTTGGTCTGGCCGCGATTGCCGATCTGCCCGGCGACGGAGGAGATCGCCACGACCCGGCCCCAGCGGGTGGTGATCATCGGCAGCAGTAGTGGCTGGGTGACGTTGTAGAAGCCGTTCAGTCCGACGTCGATCGGTCGGTCCCACTGTTCGCGGCGCATTCCGGCCAGCGGCGCATCGTCATGGATGCCTGCGTTATGCACCAGGATCTGCACCGGTTGCTCGGCCGCCAGGGGCTCCAGGGCCTCGCGGCAGGCCCCCTCGTCGGTGATGTCGAACACCAGCACGCGGGCCTGGCCGCCGTCGGCGCGGATGGCCGCGGCTGTTGCTTCGGCCGCGTCGGCATTGCGATGGGCGTGCAGGATCACCTCATGGCCAGCCGCGGCCAGGGCTTGGGCAATGGCGGCGCCGATGGCGCCGCTGGCTCCGGTAATCAGGGCGCGTGCAGTCACGGGGTCTTTTCCTCGTCGGCGGGTTGCAGGATCACCGTCGCGCGGGCGCTCAGCACCGGCCGGCCACCGGCGGTGACCCGCAGGTCGTAGATCGAGCTGTGGGTATCCGACAGGATGCGTTCGGCGTGGATCTCCAGCGGGTCGTCGAGGCCGTCGAGACGTTGGACCCGCAGTTGCAGGTTGCGCACGGCCGCCAGGTAGCCGGCCCGGGGCGGGCCGCCATCCGCCAGCAGCGCCCCGTGCACGGCCATGCCCTGGGCGCCGTATTCCAGTGCCCCCAGGGCATGCAGGCCGCCTTCCCCGCGCAGCGGGTTGGCCGGATCCCGGTGGCTGTCGGCACGACAGTGGATGGCGTCGTCGGACCAGGCCTCTACCGAATCCAGCAGGCACATCGCCCCCGCGTGCGGCAGCAGCCGGCAGATGGCGTCGTGATCCAGGGTTTCGGGTCGGGATGGCATGCGCGGGATCTTCCTGATCCAAGCGATTGTTCAGGGCTCGATGCGGATGCTCAGCGACCGGCCCAACGGGGCGTCAAGCGTAACATGGCCGGCCGTGCCCCGGGCCAGTTGCTCCAGCAGCGGCAGGGCGCGTGCCGCCGGGTTGCTCTCGCGCAGGGCCTCCAGTTCGTCTGCCCCGCAGCGATCGGCGGTGGCGGGTCCCTTGAGGTCCATCTGCAGCCGCCAGGTGGCGCCCTCCACCGGCCCCAGGCGCAGGGCGACCGCGAACGCATGGTGGATTGGGCGCACGCGGATGAATGTCTCCATCGACGGTACGTCGTAGCAGGTGAGCAGCACCTCGCCACCCTCGCACTGTTGCAGCGTCGCGGCCTCCAGCAAGCCGGCGGCCACCGTGGCGTTGTAGCCGGATACGGCGGTCGCCGGGGCGGGGTTGCGGGTGGCGATCGACCAGTTACCGGCCGGGGCGTTGTGCACCGAATTGTGGAACTGGACCGGCGAAACCACCGGCTCCGGCTGGGTGAGCGCGTCGCAGATGCGATCGATGATGTCCATGTCGCCGGAGGACGAGGCGAACACGCTGCGCAGTTGGCTGCGATCGCTGTCGGTTGTGGCCTCTTCCGCCACCTTCAGGGCCAGGCGAATCGTGGTCGTGGTGCGTCGACGCTCGTTGGCGGGGAGCAGCCGCACGGGTGGGATATTGATCGCATCACCCGCCAGAGGCGCCGTGCCGGCGAGGATGGCGCGGGCGGTCTCGAAGTCGTCCAGTCCCGGGCCCAGCAGTCCGACCGCATGCAGACCGATGGTGTTCATTGCGGTGCCTCCAGCAGCAGGCTGCAGTTGTTTCCGCCGAACCCGAAGGCGTTGACCAGGACCCGCCGAACCGGGCGTTCCTCGGTCTCTGCCCGTGCATCCAGGCCCAGTTCCGGGTCCGGGTGCCGCAGCCCGGCGGTCGCCGGCACGAAGCCGCCGGCCAGGCTGGCCAGTGCCTGCGCGACCCCCACCGCGCCGGCGGCCCCGAGGGTATGCCCGGTCAGGCCCTTGCTGCCCACCGCGCGCGGGGTCGGGCCCAGGCGGTGGATCAGGGCGCGGGCCTCGGAACGGTCGTTGGCCGGGGTCGCGGTGGCATGCATCAGCACATAGTCGATCTCGTCGCCTTGCCGCCCCGCACGGTCCAGGGCTTGCTGTAGTGCCGTCGCGGCCCCCAGGCCTTCCGGGTGCGGGGCGGACATGTGGTGGGCATCGCTGGATTCGCCGTAACCGGTCAGCCGTGCGCCGTGGGCATTCGCGGAGGGGCGCTCCAGCAGGAAGAAGCCGGCGGCCTCGCCGATGGAGATCCCGGTCCGGTCGCGATCCAGTGGGGTGCAGGGCTGGGCGGCGACCAGCTGCAGGGCGTTGAAGCCGTACAGCGTCATGCCGCACAGGCTGTCGACGCCACCGACCACGGCGGCGTCGCACAGTCCCGCCGCGATGTAGCGCCGCGCGTCGGCAAAGACCTTGGCGCTGGACGAGCAGGCAGTGGAGACCACCATGGCGGGGCCGGACAGGCCGAGGCGGGTGGCAACAAAGTCGGCCAGCGAGAACATGTTCTGGGTGTGCTGGTAGTCGTAGTCGGGTGGCAGGGCCCCGGTCTGCGGGTCACGCCGGTGGTACGCGGCCTCGGTGGCGGCGATCCCGGAGGTGCTGGTGCCCAGCAAAACGGCTACCCGATCGGCCCCGTGGCGCTCCACTGCAGCCGCCACCGCAGCGACGAAGCCGTCCTGGCGCAGCCCCAGTTCGGCCAGCTGGTTGTTGCGGCACTGGAACGGGGCCAGGGCACCCTCGAGGGCGATGGCTTCCACACCCGGCACGCGGCCGACGTAGGTGTCCAGGTTGACGCGCTCCAGGTCGCAGGCACGCAGTCCGCTGGTGCCGCTGCGCAGGGCCTCGGCGTTGGCGGCGATCCCGGTGCCGGCGGCACTCGTCAGGGTGTGGGCAGTGATGACCAGGGGGTCCATGGACGGGCGTATCTGCGGGTTGTGGCCGGAGGGGTTTCCGGGTGGATTGGGCCAGTTCGGCGTTGCTTCAGGCAGTTTGCCGGCGGCTGGCCTCGGGGGCCAGCAGGGCCGCTGCGAGGAAGGAAAATACCACGCCCAGCACCACCGTGAGGCCCATGGCCTGCAAGACCGGAAGGCTGGACAGGGCCAACAGACCGAACACCACCAACGTGGACAGCGCACACACACTGACCGAGCGCAGGTTGCGCAGGCGCGCCGTGGCATCCCGCAGCGGGCGGCTGAAGAACACGGCGTAATCCAGGCACAGCCCGGTGATCAGCAGTAACGCGATCAGGTGGAACAGCGACAGCTGGATGCCCAGCAGGATCAGTGTGGCCAGGGTCAGCAGCAACCCGGTGCCCACCGCGGACAGGATACGCAGGCTGCGTCCCGGCGCCCGGGTGACGACCAGCAGCAGGAGGGCCACCGCGACCATTCCCAGCGCGAGCCGTTGCAGGGCCTCGACGCGAAAGCCGATCACCAGTTCTTCGGAGGCGCGGAAGAAGTCGATGTGGCGGATGCCCACCCCGTCCAGTTCCGGCACGCTGGCCAGAGGCGCGTCTTCGGCCCAGCGGGTCAGGGCATCGGGGTCATGGACGCCCTGTAAGCGCACCCAGGCGATCCAGCCAGTGCCGTCATCGCGGGGCTGGAGCAGGGGTTCCAGGGCATTGCGCAGCGGCCCGTCGGGAAGGCCCTCGGGTTCCAGCAGGTCTTGCTGGCGGGCCGTCTGGATGTCGTTCACGAAGGGCTCGAAGGCCCCGTCGCGAAACCCCAGCCCTGCGCTCGCCACCTCCAGGCCTGCGCGCAGGGTATCGGGTTCCGGCAACGCGGCTTGACGCTCGCGCTGCAGTGCCCGGCTGGGCAGAACGTCCGCGGCATGGCCGAAGCCGTCCAGGGCCTCGGTCTCGCGCAGCGCCTCCAGGCGCGGCGTCAGGGCCTCGCTGGCGCGCAGGGCTTGCTCCGGCGTCTCGCCGCTGACCAGCAGGGCATGGCGGACGTCCGGCAGCCCCAGGGCGCTGCGCAGGTCCTGGTCGAGCGCAACCTGGTCCTCCGCTACCGGGTGCAGGGCGGACAGACGATCCTCCCAGGGGAAGGGGTCGGCACTCGCGACCACGGCGATCGCGGCCAGGGCCAGCAGGGCGAGGCCCCAGCGCGCGATGGCGGGGGGCTGGGCGAGACCCGTGGGCAGGGGCAGGCGCAGCGGCGGCAGGCCCTCGCGCTGCAAGCGGGTGGGGACCAGCGTGGGCAGGATCCAGCGGGTGACCACGGCGGCCACGGCCACGCCAGTCAATACGAACAGCCCGAGCTGGGCCATGCCGGAGAACCCGGTCATTGCCATCAGGGCATACACCAGTACCGTGCTGCCGGCTCCCAGGGCAATGGCGGGCCACAGCTCGCGCGCGACCTGCGGGAGGCGCCCGCCGTCGGCCCGTTTGCCGCCGGCCGGTTCACTATCGCCTCGTTGTGCATGGGCGAACAGGTGCAGCGGGTAGTCGAGGGCAATGCCCAGCACGGTGATGCCGAAGGCCAGCGCGATCCCGTGCAGGTGTCCGAAGACCAGCGTAACCACGGCCGCGGCGATCAGGATGCCGCTGGCCAGTGGCACGGCCGCCAGCCAGACCGGGTGCGGATGGCGGAACACCGCCAGCAGCAGGAGGGCCAGCGCGACGCTGGCGCCTGCGGTGATCCAGGTCACCTCGCCGCGGATGGTGGCGCGGGAGTCCACCGCGATCACCGCCGGGCCGGCAATCTGCAGCTGCAGATTCGGTTCGTCGATGGCGCTGAAGGCCGCGTGCGTGCGTTCGATCAGGGCGGCCTGGGCATCCAGGTCCATGCCGTCGGCCGCGCTCCGCAGCACCAGCAGGGCCCGTCTCCGGTCGGGGGTGACCCAGATGCCTTCGGCGCCGGTCGTCGCCTGGCCACCGGTGGCGGCGAGCTGCTCCAGGACGACCCGGGCCTGTGCGGTGGGGTCACGCGGGATCAGTTCCCGCGGCAGTTCCGGGACGGCGCTGGCGAGGTCGTCGCGGCGGGCCTCCAGGTGTTCGCTCAGGCGGTCCTGGCTGAAGTGTTCGGCATCGACCCGGGGGCTTAGCAGGTAGCGATGCTCGATCAGGAAATCCAGCGCCGGGTCGTCGGGGTCGAGGCGGCCGTTGTGGATGCCGGCAACATCGGGGGCATCGTCCAGGGCCGCGACCAGTGCGTCGCTGGCTGCCGCCCGCTCGCGGGCCTCGCCACCGGCGATGGCCAGCAGCAGCATGCGTCCGGCGGGGCCGGCCCCGGGGTCCAGGGCGATCCCGTCCGCGCTGACCGGGTCCGGGGCAAAGCCCTGGAGGTCGGTGACCAGTTCGCCGCGCAGGGTCAGCGTCAGCGTGGCCAGGAGCAGGGCGGCCAGCCAGAGCGTCAGGGCAACGCGGGAGGGGTGGCGGCGCAGCAAGGGCTAGTGGTCCTTCAATGGGATCATTACGGGTTCAGTTGGTCTGTCAACGTTCAGGGCAAGGCGCGGCTCGCAGGCAATGGTCATAGCCCTTTACAAGAGCCGGAACGCGGCCATGGGCGTTGACAGACCAACCCTTCGGGCGTTCCTGTGGCGCTCCGCTGCGGCGTTGCGGCGCTTGCCAAGGGCTGCGGCCATTGCCTGCGCACCGCGCCTTGCAGCGAAACGCCACAGGAGCGCTGAACCCGCAATGATCCCATTGAAGGACCACTAGTCCGCGTACTGCGGCGGTTCGAAACGCATGCGGCTGTGGTGGCCGCCAGCCTCGATGGTGACCAGTTCGTGCAGTTCGCCGTCGGCGCCTTTCAGGGTCAGTTCGGGGACCATGCGGCGCAGGGTGCGATCCTGCGGGACCAGCTCCAGGGTCCAGGCGTCGATGCCCCCCGTGACGTCGATCTCGAAGTCGCTCTCCAGGGTCTCGCGGTCGCCGGTCAGCAGGGCGCGGAACAACCCGGCCAGGGTGGCCAGGGCGGGCTGTTCGTTGAGGTCGATCTCGCGGCTGGTGCCGCGGCGTTCCAGGGTGAGGGTGTCGCCCTCGATGTGCACGGTCTCGCCACGCGGGCCGTCGACCTGGCGGGTAAGGGTATCGGGGGGCTCGAAGGCCAGTGAGCCCGAGCGGGTCTCCGGGAATTCCAGCATCGGGTCGTCGCGGCGTTCTTCGAACGCGAGGGTCGCCGCGCGCTCGGTGGTCAGGGCTTCGAGCAAGGCGCCGAGGGTGTCGTTGGCCAGGGCCGAAACAGGGACGAGCAGGCCCAAGGCCAGGATCAGCGTAATGCCGGACTGGCGGATACGCGGGCCAAAGCCATGGGCTCGCCTATTTGGATGCATCGTCCCAGAAATCATAGAAGTTGAACCAGTTGTAGGGGGCCTCGCGCACCCGCGCCTCGAGGCGATCGGCGTAGCGCTGTACCCAGTGTGCCAGGGCTGCATCGCGCTGCCCGCGCGGGGCCTCGATGGTCTCGGCGAAAGGTTCAAAGAAGATATCGTAGCGGTTGCCCCCGCGATAGAGCCCGAAGCACAGGATCACCGGGACCTTGAGCACCGCGGCCAGCAGCAGCGGGCCTTGCGGGAACAGCGCAGTGTCGCCGAGGAAGTTGCAGGCGACCATCTTGTCGCTCTCGGCGACGCGGTCGCCCAGTGTTGCGATCAGCTCGCCGCGATCCAAGCACTCGCGGGCCTGGATCAGGGTCTCGGTACGCCCCAGCGGGATCACCGAGGCGGCGACCTCGGGATTCAGCGCCTCCAGGACCTGGGTGATGCTCTGGTTATGGTCGTTGTACATCAGGACCTTGACCGGAAAGTCGTACTTGCCCACCGCCAGCGCCCGCAGGGCCTCGAAGCTGCCCAGGTGCGCGCCCAGCAGGATCGCGCCGCGGCCACTGTCCACGTGTTCCAGGAAGGTCTCGCGGTTGTGTACCTGGATGTCCAGACAGGCGTCCTTGCCGGCGAGCAGGAAGACGCGGTCGAGGATGACCGCCGCAAAGCAGTGCAGGTGCCGGGCCAAATCGCCCAGGCGCGGTTCGCGCCCCAGGACGCGGCGCAGGTAGTTGCGACTGTGGCGGCGCGACTGCGGTGCGAACAGCAGGAAGTAGGCCGTGATCGGGTAGAGCAGGGTGCGGCTGGCGCGGCGCCCGAGATTCAGGGCCACCCAGAGGATGATGCGCAGGGCCAGGGGCGAGCCCCGTTCCGCCTGCTGAAACCAGCCGCGGCTCATGCGTCCGCGGTGTCGTGAGTCGTGATCAGTTGGCCGGCACAGAAGGTGACGGGGGCCTCGCCATCCGCCGCGAGTACGCGGAAGGCCTGACGGCCGCCGTGCCCGGGCGGATCGATCTCGACCCGGAATGCCGTCTCGGGTCCCAGGGGTGCGAGGAACTTGACCTGGGGGAGGGCCTCGACCGGCCCGAGACCGTGGGCGTGGGCCACCGCCGCGACCTGGTCGAGGATGACCACGCCGGGCACCACCGGGTGACCAGGGAAGTGTCCGGGAAGGGATGGGTGACCGGCCCCGATGCGGCGAATGGTGGACTGGATGAGGGTCTGCATCAGGGCGGGCGGCTCAGGCGCACTGGCCGTGGTGGGCGAGCAGGTCCAGCAGGATCTGGCGCGGCAGCTTGCCGGTGGCCGAACGCGGCAGGTGCTCCACGCGGACCAGCGGGCGCGGCAGGAACAGCGGGTCCATGCACTCGGCCAGTGCGGCCTGGATTTCGGCCGCGCTGCGATCCGGTGCCACCACCAGGGCGGCCAGCCGGGTCACGCCGTGCGCTTCCTGATCGGTGCCCGGCGGAATGAACACCCCGTCGAGTACCCCGGGGATTGCGTTGAGCCGGCGGTTGAGATCGGCCAGGGAGGCGCGTTTGCCGGCGATGTTCAGTTGATCGGCGAGGCGCCCCTCCATGCGGAAGTGGCCGACGTCCCGGACCTCGATGTGGTCCGGAAGCGGGACCGCTTCGGGGTGCTGGGGTCCCTGGACGCGCGCGAGGCCGTCGTCATTGCGGCGCAGTTGCACCCCGGGGTAGGCCGTCCAGTCGGATTCGCGGGTGGTGCGGCGGGTCGCAATGGCGCCGGCCTCGGTGCAACCGTAGATCTCGTCCAGCCGGCAGCCGAACACCCGTTCGGCCTGGCCGGCCGTTTCCGGGTCCAGGGGCGCGGTTGCGCAGAGGATGCGTTCCGGGGTCGGCCACTCCAGCCCCGCACGCAGGCAGGCGCTCAGATGAAAAGGTGTGGTGACCAGAACGGCCGGGGTGCAGTCCGCCAGTGCGGCACGGATGTCCTCGGGGTAGAACGGGCGTCCGGCGAGCAGGGTGGCGTGCCCCAGCAGGGCGTACAGGAGCGTGGACTCCAGACCGTACATGTGCTGCGGCGGGACCGTGCCGATCAGGGTCGGTCCGGAGCCATCCACCAGATCGAAGCATTCCAGCGCCTGCCAGGTGACAGCATGCAGGGCCTTCCAGGTCCGCGCATGGGCCGTGGGGGTGCCGGTGCTGCCGGAGGAGAAGGCCAGAACAGCGGTCTGGTCGGCGGGGATCTCGGGGATCGCCCCGGTGGCCTCGCCCGCTTCGCCGCGGGCGGATACCCGCAGGATCGGGATTGCGATCTCGGCATCCGGGCCGTCGACCAGGGCGGGCGCGTCCGAGTATTGGCTGGCGATCTCGGCCAGGGTGGTGCTCCCGCGGTTCGGGGGCAGCAGATTGACCTGGCCGCGCAGCAGAATGGCGGCAAAGGCGACCGCGAAGTGGTAGCGGTCCTGGCACAGGTTGAAGGCCGCCTGCGCCTGCGGCAGGCGTGCGGCCAGCGCCTGTGCGTCGGCGAGGAAGGCGGCACGCGAGATCGCCCGGTCGCCGATGCGCGCCAGCGGGGCGGGCGTGTCGGCGATCAGTGGTCGAGTGACCTGCGGGGTATCTGTCACGGGTGCCTCAGCATCCGGTGGTGATCGACCCGCGCCAGCTCCATCAGGTAGGCCAGGAAGCCGTTGTGCGGCTCGTCGCGCAGGAGCCAGCGGCGCAGCGGATACTCCAGCAGGAACAGGCCGGCCAGCAAAAGGTAGTTGATCCCGTTGGCAAACAGGGCCCAGGTGGTGGCGGTGGCGAACAGCGCCAGCCAGGCGGACACGATCGCCAGTCCGGCACACAGCAGGGCCCAGGTAATGGTGAGGTTGCGCGTGTAGCGGTGCACCGCGGGGGTGTCGGAGGCCCCCATGGCCAGGGCATAGCGCGTGATCAGCGGGGTGGAGTCGCTGCGTAGCGAACGCGCGAACAGAAGCGACAAGAGCCCCATGATGAGTACCGGCAATGCGTACAGCAGCCAGGTGGCCATCCCGCCGAGGAGCAACAGGCTTATGCCCACGGCCAGGCTCGCGGCCAGCACGCCACGTCCGGTGGCGGCCAGCGAGGCCCATGCAGCCACCAGGATCAGGCTGGCCAGGACCGCCAGCGGCACCAGCGGGATCTCGAAGGTCACGCCGAGGACGACCGCGACCGGATAACTCAGGGCCACGCAGGCGGCGAGTGGGGTGTTCACGACGTGGCTCGGTTGGCCTCGATATGGGCGCTCAGCGCACGCAAGGACGCGAAGATCTCGCGGTTGTTTTCGTCATCCGACCGGATCTGGACGCCGTAGGCGCGGGAGATGGCCAGGGCCAGCTCCAGGGCATCGATGGAATCCAGCCCCAGTCCTTCACGGAACAGCGCATCTTCCGGCTCGATTTCCTCCGGCGCGACCTCCTCCAGATTAAGGCTGTCCACGATCAGTTGGGCGACTTCCTGTTCGAACGCTGTTTGTGATGGCACGTGTTCCCCCGGTGCAGTGATGTGCGCATTTTGTGATCGCCTCCGAACTTGCCGTTCGCGCGAGGGTCACCCTGCTGTGGGCGCCGATGATACCCACACCCGAGGGGCCGTGGTACCCTCGCGACCAGACCGGGTCGCCTTATCTGGGGTTGCGGGCGGGCAAGCGGAGACGTGATTTGAGACAACCGGGACAGGAAGCCGTAACCGACGGGCGCTGCCAGGTGGTGGTGATCGGAGGAGGCCCCGCCGGCTCCACGGTGGCCTCCCGACTGGCGCAGAAGGGGCGCGACGTGGTGCTGCTGGAAAAGGCCCGGCATCCACGCTTCCACATCGGCGAATCCCTGCTGCCGATGAATATGCCGTTGTTCGAGGAACTGGGCGTGGCCGAGGCCATCGCGGCAATCGGCATCCCCAAGCACGGGGCCGAGTTCACCATCCCCGAGGCGCCCGACGCGCCGCGAACCTATTACTTCGAGCGTGCCCTGAACGACGACACACCCGCGTCGGCATGCGAGGTGCGGCGTTCGGAGTTCGACCACCTGTTGCTGGAAAACAGCGCCCGCCTGGGTGTGCGGGTGCTGGAAGAGGTCACTGTATTCGATGTCGCCCTGGCCGATCCCGCCAAGGGCGGGACCCAGCAGGTCACCGCGCGCGATGCTTCCGGCAACACGCTGGAGTTCGAGGCCGATTTCGTGGTCGACGCCTCCGGTCGCGATACCTTCCTGGCGCGCCGTCTTGACCTGAAGGCGCGCAACCCGGAACACAACAGCGCCGCGATCTTCGGGCACTTCAACAACGTGCCGCGGCGTGCCGGGCGCGATGCCGGCAACATCAGTATCTACTGGTTCCAGCACGGCTGGATCTGGATGATCCCGTTGCGCGACGGGGCGATGAGCGTGGGCGCGGTCTGTTTTCCCGAATACCTGAAGACGCGCAAGACCAAGCCCGAGACGTTCCTGTGGGACACGCTGAAGCTCTGCCCGCCGGCCTTCGAACGCATGCAGGGCGCGGAGCTGGCCGGCCCGGTCAACGCCACTGGCAATTTCTCCTACCGCTCCAGTCAGGCCCACGGCCCGGGTTATCTGCTGGTCGGCGATGCGTTCACCTTTGTCG
Source organism: Thioalkalivibrio sp. ALMg13-2 (assembly GCF_000381185.1). NCBI lineage: Bacteria > Pseudomonadati > Pseudomonadota > Gammaproteobacteria > Chromatiales > Ectothiorhodospiraceae > Thioalkalivibrio > Thioalkalivibrio sp. ALMg13-2. The sequence continues at coordinate 219,355 of NZ_KB906101.1, forward strand.
ACCCGGTGTTCTCCAGCGGGGTCTATATCGCGATGTCGGGGGGCTTCCGCGCCGCCGATGCGGTGGATCGCTGCCTGGAGCATCCGGCGCGCTCCGCACGCTATCTGCGTGCCTTTGAGCGCGACGTGCGCCGTGGCGTCCGCCGTTTCTCCTGGTTGATCTATCGTTTCAACAGCCCGGTGATGCGCAAGCTGTTCATGGGTCCGCGCAATACCTTCGGGATGGAGCAGGCGGTGATCTCGCTGCTGGCCGGGGATGTCTACCGCAATACCCGTGTGCAGTGGTCCCTGCGCGCCTTCAAGACGGTGTACTACGTGCAGATGGCGCTGAACCTGCCGCGGGCCCTGGCCTTCTGGGCGCGGCGCCGGCGCAACGCGCGGCTGCACTTCACCGGCGGCACCACGCCCGAAGACGAGGCCTGAGAAGGCTCCCGTGGGCGAGGTGCGCGTCGGACTGGGTCGCATCGGGCCGGACGGCCTGGCGACCTTTGCGCTGTCGAATCTGATCATCCTGGCCACCGGCGGCTTGTCCTGGCTGGCGCTGTGGCTCTACACCGTGCACTGGTCGCGGCGGCGGCGCTGCCCCGGGCGCGGGGACTGCATCCTGGTGCTGGGGCAGCAGCTGGAGTCGGGCGCGCCCGGTCCGGGCTACCGCCTGCGCCTGCTGCGTGCCGTGCGTCTGGCGCGCCGGAACCCCGATGCCCGGATCCTGGTGCTGGGTGGGCAGACCTCCGTCGGGGCTCCCAGCGAGGCCGCCGCGGGCGCGGCCTTTCTGCAACACCACGGGATCGCGGCGACGCGCATCCGTACCGAAGACGCCTCGCGGCATACGCTGGAGAATCTGCGCAATGCGCGCGATCTGCTGACGGCGACGGCGGAGGCCGGTGATGCGCCCCTGGTGCTGGTGACCAGTCGCTTCCATCTCGCCCGGGCGGTTGCCATCGCGCGCGGCATGGGATTGCGCGTCTGCCCCTGTCCGGCGGAGCCGGGCTCCACCGTATCGGCGGCGCGACTGGCGCGCGAATGCTGGATGCTGCACTGGTACCACACCGGCCGCACCCTGGCGCGCCTGATCCGCCACCGGGGCATGCTCGAACGGATCAGCTGATGTTCTTCAAGCGCGAAGCGCACGAAGACACGAAGGCGGGCAAGAGCGATCAACAGGGATTCAAGGGGTATGGGCCCGAGGCTACTACCGCCTTGGGTGCAGCCGGTCCTCAGTACGGCCCGTCAGCCTGGATCCTTCCCGTCTCCCGTACATGCTTTTCCGGTCTTTTGCGTGTGCCTCGTGGTGAACAGCGCCCTCACATCGCGCGGATGCGTTCGCGCTGGGCGGCCAGCTGGTCGCGGGTGGCGTGCATCTCGGCGACGCGGTCGCGTTCCTTCTGCACCACGTCGGCCGGGGCGCGGTCGACGAAGCTCGCGTTGGAAAGCCGCTGCTCGCTCTGTTCGAGGTTCTTGTCGAGCTTGCCGATTTCCTTGTCCAGGCGCGCGAGCTCGGCGTCCTTGTCGATCAGCCCGGCCAGCGGAATCAGCAGCTGCATGTCGTCGACCAGGGCCATCGCCGATTCCGGGGCCTCGTCGGCGGCGTCCAGCCAGGTGACGCTCTCGGGCTTGGCGAGGAACTCCAGCAGGCCACGGTGGCGGGTGTAGCGCTCCTGGTCGGCGTCGGTCCAGTTCTTTACCAGCACCGGCAGCGGTTTGGCGGGAGCGATGTCCATCTCCGCGCGGATGCGGCGCAGCCCGGTGATGAAGTCCTTCACCCAGTCGAGCTCGGCCGTGGCGGTCGCGTCACGCGGGAAGCCGTCGCGGCCGGGCCAGGGGCGCTGCACCAGGAATTCGATGTCATCCGTGATGCCGGCATGCGGTTTCACGTTGGTCCAGATGGCCTCGGTGATGAACGGGGTCACCGGGTGCAGCAGGCGCAGCAGGGCCTCGAGCACGGTGACCAGGGTATTGCGCGTGGCGCGCTTGACCGCCTCCGGCGTGGCGTCGTCGTTCAGCACCGGCTTGGTCAGCTCCAGGTACCAGTCGCAGTAGTCGTGCCAGGTGAACTCGTAGAGTGTCTGCGCGGCGAGGTCGAAGCGGTAGGCATCGAGCTGCTGCGTGGCGGTCGCGGCGGTGGCGGCCAGGCGGTCAAGGATCCAGCGATCGGCCAGCGTGCGGTGCTCCGCGGTATCGGCCGCGGCGGAGCAGTCGTGGCCCTCGACGTTCATCAGCACGAAGCGCGAGGCGTTCCACAGCTTGTTGCAGAAGTTGCGGTAGCCCTCGATGCGGCCGAGGTCGAACTTGATGTCGCGCCCGGTGGTGGCGAGTGCCGCCAGGGTGAAGCGCAGGGCATCGGTGCCAAAGGCGGGGAAGCCGTCGGGGAAGGCCTTGCGCGTGGCCTTCTCGATCTTCTGCGCCATCTGCGGCTGCATCAGGCCGCGGGTGCGTTTGGCGACCAGGTCGTCGGCGCTGATGCCGTCGATGAGATCGATCGGGTCGATCACGTTGCCCTTGGACTTGGACATCTTCTGGCCTTCCGAGTCGCGGATCAGGCCGGTGACGTAGACCTCGCGGAAGGGGACATCGCCCATGAAGTGTTCGCCCATCATGATCATGCGGGCGACCCAGAAGAAGATGATGTCGAAGCCGGTGACCAGCACGCTGGTCGGGTAGAAGTCCTGGAGCTCCTGCGCATTCTCCGGCCAGCCGAGGGTGGAGAACGGCCACAGCGCCGAGCTGAACCAGGTGTCGAGGACGTCCTCGTCCTGCTCCAGGGTTACGTCCGCGCCCAGGCCGTGCTTCTCGCGCACCTCGGCCTCGTCGCGGCCCACGTACACGTTGCCGTCCGCGTCGTACCAGGCTGGGATGCGGTGGCCCCACCAGATCTGGCGTGAGATGCACCAGTCCTCGATGTTGCGCATCCATTCGAAGTAGGTCTTCGACCAGTTTTCCGGCACGAAGCGGATGCGGCCGTCCTCCACTGCCTTGATCGCCGGTTCGGCCAGCGGGCCGGCCTTCACGTACCACTGGTCGGTCAGATAAGGCTCGACCACGGTGCCGGAGCGGTCGCCGCGCGGGACCATCAGCTTGTGGTCGTCGATCTTTTCGAGCAGTCCTTCTGTATCCAGGTCGTCGAGGACCTTCTGCCGGGCCTGGTAGCGGTCCAGCCCGCGATAGGCGGCCGGCACGTTGTCGTTCATGCAGGCGTCGATGGTCAGGATGTTGATCACCGGCAGGTCGTGGCGCTGCCCCATGGCGTAGTCGTTAAAGTCGTGCGCCGGGGTGATCTTCACGCAGCCAGAGCCGAACTCGGCCTCGACATAGTCGTCGGCAATGATCGGGATTTCGCGCCCGACCAGCGGCAGCCGGATCGTCTTGCCGATCAGGTGCTGGTAGCGCTCGTCCTCCGGATGCACCGCGACGGCGGTGTCGCCCAGCATGGTCTCCGGGCGGGTGGTCGCGACGGTCAGATGGCCAGAGCCGTCGGCCAGCGGATAGCGGAAGTGCCACAGGTGGCCGACCTCTTCCTCGGACAGGACCTCGAGATCGGAGAGCGCGGTGTGCAGCACCGGGTCCCAGTTGACCAGGCGCTTGCCGCGGTAGATCAGGCCCTCCTCGTGCAGCCGCACGAAGACCTCGCGCACCGCGTCGGACAGCCCGTCGTCCATGGTGAAGCGCTCGCGCGACCAGTCCATGGAATCGCCCAGGCGGCGCATCTGGCGGGTGATGGTGCCGCCGGATTCGGCCTTCCAGTCCCAGACGGCCTCGAGGAACTTCTCGCGCCCGAGGTCGTGGCGGCCCTTGCCGTCGGCGGCCAGCTGGCGTTCGACGACCATCTGCGTGGCGATCCCGGCGTGGTCGGTGCCGCCCTGCCACAGGGTGCGGTCGCCGTGCATCCGCCGGTAGCGGATCAGGGTGTCCATCAGCGTGTGCTGGAAGGCATGCCCCATGTGCAGGGTGCCGGTCACGTTCGGTGGCGGCAGCAGGATGCAGTAGTTGGCCTCGCCCGTCGCCGGCGGCGCGAAGATATTCGCGGCCTCCCAGCGGTCGTACTGGGTCTGTTCGATGCTTTTCGGGTCGAAGCTCTTGTCCATGATCGCGGGCGCGCTCGGGTCGGAGTGTAGGGAAAGCCGCGCATTATAACGGCGCGGCGCGCTGGCCGCCCGGGGGATATGCCCTTGGCGGTTGTCTGCCGTGTAGGCTGGCTCTGGTTCGTCCTCCGGTGTTTACGGTGGCTCCAGGCTGCCGCCTGCCTTGTTGTGGCTGGTCCCGGTTCGTCGTTGGGTGTTTACAGTGCCTCCGGTCCGCATACTGCCAGGCGCTGACTCGCCAGCGCGCCGCGAGGTACTTCTTTGCTCGTGCAAAGAAGTACCCAAGAAACACGCCCGACTGCCGCGACCCCGGCCCGCTGCGCGGGCCGGGGTTTCCCTCGCTCCGAGGCTTTTCGCGGGCGGCGCTGAACTCGCTACGCCTTCGGCTCCGCTCAGACATCCAGCGCCCCGTGTCTATTTAGAATCGTCCCGCGAAAAGCCTCTCCACTCGGCGCGACGACAACGGGGAGGTAGGTCAAAACAACGGCTATCCCAGCGTGCTTGCCAGTGGATGATGGCTAGGTCTTCGAGCATCTTCGGCACGTTCGGCCCTTGGCCCTTGGCCGTTGCGTGCCGCGCCCGCGAAGCGGGCGCTGGGGGCCTTCGAGCGGCTGTGCCTGTTGTTGTGCCACGGGGCCGGAATACCTTCTGTTTTGACCTCCCCCTCCCGTATGGAGCCCCTTGCGGAAGGGTTCTCGGGCCGGGAGAAGGCGCTGGATGTCTGAGCGAAGCGCAGCGTAGCGAGTTCAGCGCCGCCGGCCCGAGGGCCCTGGAGCAAGGTTCCCGGGCGGAATCCGGGTGCCCTTCTTTGGGCACTTTCTTGGGCAAGCAAGAAAGTGCCTCGCGGTGCGCTCGCGAGAGAGCGCCTGGCAGGCGGCCGGACGAAGCCACCGTAAACACCTGATGACGAACCCTGGCTAGCCACCGTGGGGCTGGCGGTGGACCAAAGGCAACATAAACACGAGAGGATGAATACGCCCGAGCCATTGCGTGGCGAGGAGGCGGCTCAGGTGGTGGCGATGTGGTCGAGCAGGGCGCGGTAGCCGCTGCGGTAGTCGGGATACTGGAGGCGATAGCCACTGGCATGCAGGCGCTTGTTGCAGCAGTGCTTGCCGGAGACTTCGCCCTCGGGCATCGGCGGTGTGCCGGGCGGATCGATCTCCATCGCCTGTGCCAGCCAGGCGAGCAGCTCGTGGCGCAGGGCGGGCTCGTCATCCACGCCCAGATAAATCGGGTCGGGGTCATCCAGATGGAACAAATGGGTCAGCAGGCCCACGCAGTCATCGCGGTGGATGCGGTTGGTCCAGACCGGCGCTTCGTGCTGACCACGCACGCCCTCGCGTACCTTGCGCAGGTGGTACTCGCGGCCCGGGCCATAGATGCCGCCAAAGCGCACGACCACGCCGGGAAAGGGACTGTCGGCCAGCAACTGCTCGGCTTCCCGCAGGGCGCGCCCGGAGAACCGGGTGGGTTCGGTGGGGCTGGCCTCGTCCACCCAGCGGCCGTCGTCGGCGCCGTACACCGAGGTGCTGGAGACGAATACAACGCGGCGCGGCTGCGGGCTGGCCCGTTCCAGGGCGGTCAGGGTGTTGCGCAGGCCGTCAACATAGGCGCGACGATAGGCGGGCTCGGTGAACTCGCCCGGGGTGGCGATGAAATAAACCGTGTCGAGCGCCGGCGGCAGCTCCGGCAGGCCGTCCGCGACGCCGAAGTCGCCGGCCAGGGGCTGGATCGGCTTGGGGATGTGCTCCGGCCGGCGGCGCAGGCCCCAGACGGAGTGTCCGCCGTGGGCAAGTTGCTGGCCAACGGCACCGCCGAGATCGCCGCAGCCCATGATCAGGATGTTGGCCATTGTTCCCTCCGGGATCGTGATACGCACGCTACCGATTTCGCTGGCGAAAGACCAGTGCCAAAGTGAGGGTTCGACCGTGGGCGATAGCTCGGGCATGCTGACTGGAACGCAGATGAACGGGAGATGGGGCTTGGGCAAGGCGAGCCGAAAGAAGGTCGACACGTGTGTCTGCGGGTCCGGGCAGGACCGTGCCGCCTGCTGTGGGCCGTATCTGGATGGTACGGCCTCGGCGCCCACGGCGGAGGCGCTGATGCGCTCGCGTTATGCCGCGTTTGTGGAAGGGCGTGAGGACTATCTGCTGGCGACCTGGGCGGCCGCGACACGCCCGGCATCCATGGAGCTGGATTCGGAACAGCGCTGGCTGGGGCTCGCGATACGTGCGACCGAGGCGGGTGGGCCGGACGACGAGTCAGGCTGGGTCGAGTTCATTGCCCGGTCACGGGTGCGCGGTCAGGGCGTACGCCTGCACGAGCGCAGTCGTTTTCGCCGCGAAGACGGGCGCTGGGTGTATGTCGACGGGGAGTTTCCGGGCGCATGACAGCCGCTTCGGATTCGGTCGCGTCACCGGTCCATCCGGCATTGCTGGATCGGGTGCTGGAGTGCCTGCGCATGCAGTCGGACGGGCTGACCGAGCACGCCCTGATCACGCAGTTGCGCGACGCGGGCGTGGAGCCGTTTTCCGGGGCGCGGCTGCAGGAGCCCTTGAGCCTGTTTCAGGCGCACTTTGTGCTGTTCCACTGCCTCTACCGGCTGCGCGACCGCCTTGCGGAGGGCGGCGAAGGCTTGCGTATCCACTGCCTGGATATCGGGATCGAGCCGGTGCGGGAAGGTGGCGCGGTGGATGGGCTTCTGGCGACGCATGATCCACTGCGCGCCTATTACCTCGACCTGGCGCAGCTGGAAACCATGGATGCGTCGGCGGTGGAGGCGCTTCTGGGCGAGTTCTGGTCGCAGCTGGGGCGTGACCAGCAACGCGAGCAGGCGCTGGAGGTGCTGGAGCTTGCGGACCCGGTGGATGCCGACACGATCCGCCGACAGTACCGCCGGATGGCGCAGCGCCACCACCCGGACCGGGGTGGCGACACGGCCAAACTGCAGCGGATCAACGCGGCCCGCTGGGTCCTGCTGGTCCGGGGCTGAGGTTCAGTCGTCCGAGTCCGACATGGTGGTCACGAACGCCTGTTCCACGGTGAAGGTACCCACGCCCTTGTAGTTGGTCTGGGTCCAGCCGTGTTCGGTGAGCCACTCGCTCATCTCGCGGTTCATCGCCGGGTTGCCGCACAGCATTACGCGGTCGTGTTCCGGATCCGCGGGCGGCAGATCGAGGATCTGGCTCAGTTCGCCGGAGCGGAACATGTCGGCGCCACGCTGGTTGTTGTCGTAGGGCTGCTGCGCGATCGGGCAGGCGAAGTCGTGGTTCTCGCGGGTCACGGTCGGCACGTAGCGCAGGCGGTCGCTGATGCGCGACTCGATCTCCTGGCGGTAGGCCAGTTCCTCGACGGTACGCACGCTGTGCACCAGCACTGCATTGTCGAAGTGCTCGAACAGCTCCGGGCTGCGGATCAGCGAGATGAACGGGGCGAGCCCCGTGCCGGTGGCCAGCATGTACAGGGTGCGACCTGGCTGCACGTAGTCGAAGGTGAGCGAGCCGGTGACCTTGGTGTTGATCCAGATTGAATCACCCGGTCCAGCCTCGGCCAGGCGGCTGGTCAGGGCGCCATCCGGCACGTGGATGCTCAGGAATTCCAGTTCCTCGGCCTCGGGTTCGGAGACGATCGAATACGCACGCGGAATCAGCTTGCCCTCGGGGCGCAGCCCCAGGGTCACGAATTGCCCGTTCTTGAATTCCAGACCCTCCGGGCGCGTGGTGGTGAAGCTGAAGGTCTTGTCCGACCAGCGGTGCGTGGAGGTGATGCGTTGTTCCGAATAAGGCATAAGTGCGTGGTTTTCCGATTATTGTTCGGTCCTACGCTAGCAAGTCCGCGCACCGGAAGCGAAAGCGCCGGCAAAAACCAAGGAAAACACTCGGAAATGGGTATCGCTCGTCAGCGGACGTTGCTGTCGATGAGCGTGAGGTGTTGCTCCAGCGGGGCCGGTTCCGACAGGTAGAAGCCCTGCACGAAGTCCAGGCCGATCTCGCGCAGGCGGTCCATGGTCGCGGCTGATTCGACACACTCGGCGATGGTGCGCAGGCCGAGGACATGACCCACGCGGTGAATGGCCGTGACCATGGCCGAGTCCACCGCGTTGTGGGCAATATCGCGCACGAAGCTGCCGTCGATCTTGATGAAGTCCACCGGCAGGTTCTTCAAGTACCCGAATGACGACAGACCGCTGCCGAAGTCGTCCAGGGAGAAACGACAACCCATGTAGCGCAGGGTGCGGATCAGGCTCTGGGCGCGTTCGTGGTGGCTGATGGCCGCGGTCTCGGTGATCTCGAAGATGATGCAGCGCGGCGGGATCGCGTAGTGCTGCAGGCGCTCGGTGACGAACTCCAGCATGCTCTCCTGCGCCAGCGACTGGCCCGAGAGGTTGATCGCCAGAGTGGGGTCGCAGTGGGATGAGTTCTCGCGCGGCGCACGATGCCGGGCGAGCATGGCGAAGGCGTTGTCGATGATGTGGCGGTCGATATCCGGCATCAGGTGGTAGCGCTCTGCGGCCGGGATGAAGCTGCCCGGCGGGATCAGCCGGCCATCCTCGTCGCGCAGGCGCATCAACACCTCGACATGGGCAAGGTCCGGGGCGACTGGACCCAGCGGGTGGACGGCCTGGCCGAACAGCGCGAAGCGCCCTTCCTCCAGCGCCGAGCGGATGCGGCCGACCCATTCCATCTCCCCGCGTCGGCGGCGCAGGGCCTGGTCGCTGGGCTGCCAGACGTAGACCTGGTTGCGGCCGTTTTCCTTGGCGGCGTAGCAGGCGGAGTCCGCCTGGCTGAGGATCTCGGGCAGGGTCTGTTCCGGGCCGCTGACCGGCACCAGACCGATGCTGACGCCGACATCGAAACGCCGGCCCTCCCATGCGAAGCGCAGGGACTGCACGGTCTCCAGCATCTTCCTGGCAATCGCCTCGGCGCGTTCGGGCGGGCAGTGGCACAGCAGCACGCCGAATTCGTCGCCACCCAGCCGAGCCAGGGTGTCGTTCTCGCGGATCAGGTGCCGCAGGCGCTCGGAGAGTTCCCGCAGGAGCTCGTCGCCGGCCTGGTGACCGCAGGTGTCGTTGATGATCTTGAACTGGTCGAGGTCCATGTAGAACACCGCATGCGGCGTCTCGCCCTCCTCCTGAATGTGCAGGGCCTGGTCCAGCCGCCGCTCGAATTCGCGGCGGTTGCACAGGCCGGTGAGGTCGTCATGGGTCGCCTGATGGTTGAGCTGCTGGGTCATCTGCCACAGCTCGGTGTGGTCGTGCAGCACGACCACCACACCCTGGGCCTCGCGGTTCGGGCGTTGCAGGGGCGAGGCCAGCATGCGTACCACGCGGGTTTCGCCGTCGGCGCGATGCAGTATGCGTTCGGGCGATTCCACGGTACCGCCCAGGTTCAGGCAGTGTTCCACCGGGCGGAGCACGCTGGCCCCCGTCCGGGTGTCTTCCAGGTCCAGCAGTTCGTCCACCAGGCGGCCCTGGGCGCTGGTGGCATCCAGCCCCAGCAGTACCTGGGCGGCGGGGTTCAGGTAGGTCAGGCGCCCGTGGGTGTCTGCGGTGATGACCCCGTCGCTGATTGATTGCAGCGTGGTTAGCAGGCGGTCCCGTTCGGCACCCGTGGCGGCCTCCGCGGCCCGCAGCGAGGTGACGTCCCAGGCCACGCCGAGCACGCCTGGGCGGCTGGATTCCCCATCGGTCAGCGGCATCCATGAGACGCGTAGATAGGTGTCGCCAATACGGACCTCGTCGTCGAAGCTATCCCCCCTCAGAGCGCGTTCCACGGCATCGATCACGTTGGGCTGGTCGGCGTAGACTTCCCGGGCGTCGCGGCCCAGGACATCGCCTGGCTTTAATCCCAGGGTCCGGAGGCCGGCTCCCTCTGATAGCGTGAAGCAGCCTTCAGCATCTAGCGCGAACAGGATCAGCGGGGCATGGCGAATGGTCGCGCCCAGCTGGGTCTCCAGGCTCTTCAGCGCCTGCTCCGACTGACGCTCGCGGGTGATGTCGCGGACGGTCGCGAAGACCTCGAGCTCGCCGTCCGTGCGGATCGCGTTGATGTGCACCTCGGCCGGAAATTCGCCACCGTCACGATGCCGGTAGCGGCTCTCGAAGTGCGCGGGGAGGCGCTGTTCGGGGTTGGAGTGGGCCTGGTCCACGTCGTCCTGAGTGGCCTGCAGGTCCAGCTCGGTGATGTGCACGCCGCCGGTCAGTTCGGCGCTGGTATAGCCCAGAAGTTCGCAGGCGGCGTAGTTGGCCGCGACGATCCCGCCCTTGCGGTCGAGGACCAGATGAGCCTCGGGCGCCTGTTCGAAGATCCGCTGATAGCGCGTGGTGTCCGGGTGATCGGGCATGGCGGCGGGCTGAACCTTTGGTGGCGGGCCGGGCCCCGCGTCGGGGCGTGATTCGGCACCGGAGTGTCGCCGGTTGCGCCGGCACTGGCAACCTTGGAAGGTGCGGATTTGCCTCTTCCGGGGCGGTTTCTGCTTGCCCGGCTTACCCGGGCGCTTGGGTGAGCCGGGACAGGTTTTCCGTGGACAGGGGCGCGCTGTGCGGGGGATTGCGCAGTTGTTCGCGCGCCCAGGCGGCGTGTTCGCGCACCAGCTCGGAAGGGTGCTCGGCGCGGGCGGCCAGGGCCGCGTCCGCCTCGGGTGTGGCCGGACCGTTGCCCAGGGCCACAGCGAGGTTGCGCAGCCACTGCGCATGGCCGATTCGGCGAATGGCCATGCCCTCGGTGCGGGCGAGGAAGGTTGCCTCGTCCCAGGCGAACAGCTCGATCAGGCTGGCGCTATCCAGACCGTGGCGGGCGATGAAGTCGGGTTCCGCCGTGACCTCGGCAAAGCGGTTCCAGGGGCAGACCAGCTGGCAGTCGTCGCAGCCGTAGATGCGGTTGCCGATCAGCGGGCGCAGGTCCTCGGGGATCGCACCCTTCAGTTCGATGGTCAGGTAGGAGATGCAGAGGCGTGCGTCCAGGTCGTACGGCCCGCGGAAGGCCCGGGTCGGGCAGACATCGAGACAGGCGGTGCACTGGCCGCAGTGCTCGTCCACGGGTTCGTCCAGTGGCAGTGGCAGGTCGGTAAACAGCTCCCCGAGGAAGAACCAGGAGCCGCTCTCGCGCGCCAGCAGATTGGTGTTTTTGCCAATCCAGCCCAGCCCGGCGCGGGCGGCCAGGGCCTTTTCCAGGATTGGCGCGCTATCGGTGAAGGCGCGATAGCCGAACGGCCCGACCTCCGCCTCGATCCGGCGCGCGAGGGTGGTCAGGCGCTTGCGCAGCAGCTTGTGGTAGTCGCGGCCCAGGGCATAGCGCGAGACATAGGCGTGATCGCGTTCGGCCAGCTGGATCGCCGGGCGCCGGGTGGCCGGCGGGAAGTAGTCCATGCGCACGCTGATGATGCGCTGCACACCGGGCATCAGGGCATCCGGGGCGTGGCGCAGGGGGGCGCGGTCGGCCATCCAGTCCATGTCGCCGTGCGAGCCCTGGGCCAGCCAGTCGTCCAGATGCCGGCGATCCGCCTCGGGCACCTCGGCGGGGGCGATGCGCACGGCCTGGAAGCCGAGCTCGCGTCCCCAGTCGCGGATGCGTTCGGCAAGCTCGGTGGATTGGCGTGGATCGAGGCGCTGAGGCACGATTTCGGCTTCCGCGACGGAGGTGATGGCGTGAATCATGAACCCGACCCACAAGCATTGACCAGCGCACTGTTCGATAACGCGGGCATGCGGGCCCTGGATGCCGCCGGCCTGGCCCTGCCGGGGATGGCGCCGGGCGAGCTGATGGAGCGTGCCGGTCAGGCCCTGCTGGCGGTGGTGCGCCGCGACTGGCCGCAGGCCCGCCGCATCGGGATCCTGTGCGGGCCCGGCAACAACGGCGGAGACGGCTACGTGCTTGCCCGGCTGGCGGCCGAGGCCGGGCTGGAGGTGCGGGTCCATGGCGGCCCCTCGCGGGCGCGCCCCGAGTCCGATGGTCGCCAGGCCCATCGGCGCTGGCAGGAGGGCGGCGGCGAGGTCCATGCCCTGGAAAGTTTCGACCCGGCGGCCGCGGACCTGTGGGTGGATTGCCTGTTCGGGATCGGCTTGGAGCGGCCGCTGACCGATGCCTACGGCGCGGTGATCGAGTCGTTGAACGCGAGTGGGCGGCAGGTGCTGGCGGCCGATGTGCCCTCGGGCGTGGATATCGATCGCGGCCGGGTCCTGGGGGAGGCGGTCAGGGCGAATCACACCCTGACCATGATCGCCGACAAGCTGGGCCTGCATACCGGGGCCGCGGTCGACCGGGTCGGCCAGGTGGAGGTGGCCCCGCTCGATCTCCCTGCCTCGGTGGCCCATGGCATCGCGCCGGTTGCGCGTCGGGTCGGGCCAGAGGACTGGCGGCAGCGTCTGCCGGTACGGCGCCCGGGGGCGCACAAGGGCGACTGTGGGCATGTGCTGATCGTGGGCGGCGCGCCCGGCTACTCGGGGGCCGCGCGGCTGGCGGCGACGGCCGCCCTGCGCGCCGGGGCCGGCCGTGTGACCCTGGCCACGCACCCCGAGCATGCGGCCTGGGCGAACCTGGAGCGACCCGAGTTGATGGTGCGTGGCGTGGCGGACGCCAGCGAGTTGCAGGCCCTGATGCGTCGCGTCGATGTCGTCGCGGTGGGACCGGGATTGGGACAGGACGCCTGGGGTCGTGGCCTGTGGCTGGCGGTGGCGGATGCCGACCTGCCCCGGGTGGTGGATGCCGATGCCCTGAACCTGCTGGCCGAGGCCCCGCGCCGGGGCGAGGACTGGGTGCTGACCCCGCACCCAGGCGAGGCCGCCCGTCTGCAGGGGCAGGACGTGGCCACTATCGAGGCCGATCGCCCCGGGCAGGTGCGGGCGCTGGCCGCGCGCCTGGGTGGAGTGGTGTTGTTGAAGGGGGCGGGCACGCTGGTCGCCAGTTCGGGTGCGGAGCCGCTGGCCTGTGTCACCGGCGGCCACCCCGGTATGGCCACCGCCGGCAGCGGGGACGTGCTGACCGGCATCATCGCCGCGCTGCGCGGGCAGGGCGCGGATGCGCGCAGCGCCGCGGAGATCGGGGCCGCCTGGCACTGCGCCGCAGCCTGCATCGCGCGTGACCGCCTGGGCGGGGCGCGCGGGATGCTGGCCGGGGATCTGGCCGAAGCCCTGCCGGCCGCGTCCGGGGGTGGGGCATGACGGGGGCAGCGGCCCCTCTGGTCCTCCCGCACCTGGAGGCGACCGAGGCGGCCGGGGCCGCGCTGGTGGCGCTCGACGCCCCGCATATCGTGTTCCTGGAGGGTGATTTGGGTGTCGGCAAGACCACTTGGGTTCGGGGTCTGCTGCGCCGGCTCGGGCATGAAGGCGCGGTCCGCAGTCCGACCTACACCCTGGTGGAGCCGTATGAGCTGGCGGGGCGCGAGGTCCTGCACTTCGACCTTTATCGCCTGGGTGATCCCGAAGAACTCGAGTACCTGGGGGTGCGCGAGGCCTTCGGGGGCGATGTCCTGTGGCTGGTGGAGTGGCCGGAGCGCGGTGTGGGCTGGCTGCCGGCGCCGGATCTGGTGGTGCGCCTGGCGCATCGCGAGGGCACAGCCGAAGGTCGGGAGCTGTGGCTGGAGGGGCCGCTGGCGGCGGCCTACCACCGGGTGCTTCGGGACCAGGAGATCGTGACAGGGTGACACGCCGGGGCTGCCCCGGAGTTGGCCCGCCACGCGCACAATGCGCGATATCTCGCTCATAAAGAAAGAAAATCGCTATTGCTTTTCCAGAAAAAGCGTCCACAATGTAGTCAGAACCCCTGATTACAAAGGGAAACGCCGTGGGCCAATCAACATCGCCGGATCTGCGCCGCCGCCAGCTGCTGCGCGCCATGACTGCCCTCGGGCTGGTCGGGATGCCTTTGCCGGCCCTGGCTCGCACGGACGTCCGGCGCGTGCGTATGTCCGTGGATGGCGGAACCACCCGTCTGGTCTTCGACATGGACGGCGAGGCGGAATACTCCATGTTCCACCTGCAGTCTCCCGACCGCCTGGTGGTCGATCTGGAGAACGCGCGGGCCGTGGAAGACCTGACCATCAGCGATAACCCGCGCTCGGCGATCAGGGCCGTGCGCCATGCCGCACGCAATGGCTCCGATCTGCGCGTGGTGTTCGACCTGCGCAAGCCGGTGGAGCCGAGCAGTTTCGTGCTGATGCCGGCACAGGGTGCGCCGCACCGCCTGGTCCTGGATCTGACCAGCGGCGAGGCACCCGCCGCGCCGCGCTCGGCGGAGAACAACGGCTCCCGCCGTGGGCGCTCGCAGGAGGACCTGCGCGATGTCGTGGTCGCCATCGATGCCGGTCATGGTGGGCATGATCCGGGTGCCATCGGCCCCGCCGGCACCCGCGAGAAGGACGTGGTCCTGCAGATCTCGAAGCGTCTGGCCGATCGCGTGAACAGCGAGCACGGCATGAAGGCCGTGATGACCCGCAGTGGAGACTATTTCCTGCCCCTGCGCGAGCGCATCGAACGGGCGCGCAAGGCGGACGCCGATATCTTCGTGTCCATCCACGCCGACGCGATCGCCAATCGCAACGTGCAGGGTTCGTCGGTCTACATGTTGTCCGAGCGCGGGGCCTCCAGCGAGGCGGCGCGCTTCCTCGCCCAGCGCGAGAACCAGGCGGATCTGAGCCTGGGCGGGGTGCCGATCAACGGCAAGGACGACTCCCTGACCAACGTGCTGCTGGACCTGGCCCAGAGCGGGAGCCTGGAGGCCAGCAACACCCTGGCCGAGCGGATGATCGCGGAGCTCCACCGGGTGGGCAAGGTGCGCAAGCCGGAGGTGGAGCGCGCGAACTTCGCGGTCCTGCGCTCGCCGGATGTGCCGTCGGTCCTGGTCGAGGCGGCCTTCATCTCCAATCCCTCCGAGGAGCGCAAGCTGCGCAGCACGACCTTCCAGAACTCGCTGGCGGACGCCCTGCTGACCGGGCTGCGGTCGTACTTCTCCACCCATGCCCGTCCGGGCACGCTGATCGCCGACGGCCAGCCCGACCAGCACATCATCCGCCCGGGCGAGACCCTCTCCGGGATTGCCGATCGCTATCGCCTGTCGCTGGCGGACCTGCGTTCGGCCAACGATGTCCGCGACGACCGCATTTACGCCGGCCAGGTCCTGCGTATCCCCCGCGACTCCTGAGCCCGGAACCTCCGGGCAGCCCGTCACGTCTTGCAGGCGTTGTTCGGCCGCCGGCTAGGCACTCCGGCGCTGCCCCGGTTAGGCTAGGCACCCGGTTCTCGTCTCTCCCAGGTGTCGCGCGTGGCGATCGCAAAGCTCTCCGAACAACTGATCAATCAGATCGCCGCCGGCGAGGTGATCGAGCGCCCGGCCTCGGTGGTCAAGGAACTGCTGGAGAACGCCCTGGATGCCGGGGCGACGCGGGTGGATGTGCGCCTGGAGCAGGGCGGCGTCCGCCTGATCCAGATCAGCGACAACGGCAGCGGGATCTATCGCGACGAGATGCCGCTGGCCCTGTCGCGCCATGCCACCAGCAAGATTGCCTGCATGGACGACCTCGAGGCGTTGCATACGCTGGGCTTTCGCGGCGAGGCCCTGCCCTCGATCGCCTCCGTCTCGCGGCTGTCGCTGACCTCCATGGTGGCGGACGAGCGCAACGGCTGGCGCCTGACCGGGGATGGCTCCGATATATTCCGCGAGGCCGCCCCGGCGTCACATCCGGTGGGCACGACCGTCGAGGTCCGCGACCTGTTCTTCAACGTCCCGGCGCGGCGCAAGTTCGTGCGTACCGAACGCACCGAATACAACCACTGCGAGAACGTCATCCGCACCCAGGCGGCTGCCTGTCCCGAGGTCGCCTTCAGCCTGCGCCACAATGACCGCGTCACCCTGGACCTGCCGGCGGCCGACGACCCCGGCGAACGGGTGCGGGCGCTGCTGGGTGATGCCTTTCTCGAGCATGCGACCCCGGTGGACGAACAGCGCGCCGGGCTGGCGCTGTCCGGCTGGCTGGGCTCGCCGACCCAGTCGCGGGCGCAGCCCGATCAGCAATTCTTTTTCGTCAACGGCCGCGCGATCCGCGACCGCGTGCTGGCGGCGGCCGTGCGCAAGGCCTATCAGGACGTGCTCTACCACGGGCGGCATCCGATGTTCGTGCTGGACCTGGAACTGGATCCGACTCAGGTGGATGTGAACGCGCATCCGACCAAGCAGGAGGTGCGCTTTCGCGAGTCGCGCATGGTTCACGACTTCATCTTCCACAGCCTGCACAAGGCGCTTGCCGCGTTGCGTCCGGGGGATTCCGGGCATGCCGCGGCGGTACCCGACATGGGTGCGCCGGCCCCCGCCGGTCGCCCCATGCCCATGCCGGCGCAGGCGGATCGCCCGCTGTCCGGGCTGGGTGTGCCGGGTGCGGTCGGTGGGTACGCGCCCCCTCGCGAACCGCGACTTGAGCCGGTCGGGCGCGAGCCAGGCTTTGGTGCGGCCTGGGCCGAGTTCCGCGGGACGTCTGCGGTGGCCGAGGCGCGGCCCGCCGCTTATGACACCCCGATGCCATCCGCCACGTCCGGTGCGCCCGCAGCGGACCCGGACGGCATGCCGCCCCTGGGGTTTGCCCTGGGGCAGGTAGCCGAGACCTTCATCCTGGCCGAGAGCCCCCGCGGCCTGATCGTGGTGGACATGCACGCGGCCCACGAGCGCATCACCTATGAACGTCTCAAGCGCGAATGGGAGGGGGCACGGGTGACCTCGCAGCCGCTGCTGGTGCCGGAGACCCTGGACGTCACCCCGGCCGAGGCCGAACTGGCCGAGGAACGCGCGGGCCTGCTTGGGGAACTCGGCTTCGAGCTCGACCGTGCCGGCCCCGAGACCCTGACCCTGCGCGCGGCGCCCGCGCTGCTGCGCGGCCAGGACACCGCGCAGCTCGTGCGCGATGTCCTGGCGGACCTCGCGGCCGACGGTTACAGCCATCGGGCCGAGGGGGCGATGAACGCGGTACTGGGAACGATCGCCTGCCACGGTTCCGTGCGTTCGGGGCGGCGCCTGACCCTGCCCGAGATGAACCAGTTACTGCGCGATATGGAGGCCACCGAACGCTCCGGCCAGTGCAACCACGGGCGCCCGACCTGGGTGGAGCTGGACCACTCGGCGCTGGACCGGCTGTTCCTGCGAGGACGCTGATGGCCGGACTGGATGGGGACCGGCCGCCGGTCATCCTGCTGGCCGGTCCCACCGCGAGCGGCAAGACCGCGCTGTCGCTGGCGCTGGCCGAGGCCCTGGACGCGGAGATCGTCAGCGTGGATTCCGCGCTGGTCTATCGCGGCATGGATATCGGCACCGCCAAGCCGGACGCCGCCGAGCGTGCCCGCGCCCCGCATCACCTGCTGGATATCCGCGACCCGGAGGACACCTACAACGCCTCCGACTTTGCCCGCGATGCCCGCGCCGCGATCGATGCCATTCATGCCCGCGGCCGGGTCGCCCTGCTGGCGGGCGGCACGCTGCTCTACCTGCGCGCCCTGCTGGACGGCTTCGATCCGATCCCGCCGGTCCCGGATGCGGTCCGCGAGTCCGTGCGTGGCCGTCTGGAACACGAGGGCGCCGTGGCCCTCCATGCCGAGCTGGCCACCGTGGACCCGGAGGCCGCCGCGCGCATCCACCCGAACGACCCGCAACGCATCCTGCGCGCCCTGGAGGTGTACGCGGCCAGTGGCCAGCCATTGTCGGGCTTCCAGAGTGGCGCGGCCGCGACGGTCCCGGCGGGCTGGGTGTCGCTGGCCCTGTGGCCGGCGGATCGCGAGCGCCTGCGTGCGCGCATCGCCGACCGCTTCGATGTGATGCTGGAGGCCGGCTTTGTCGACGAACTGATGACCCTGACCCGTCGCCCCGGCCTGACCGCGGAGCACCCGTCGCAGCGGGCGGTGGGGTATCGCCAGGGCTGGCAGTGGCTGGCCGGCGAATGCGACTTTGCGACCTTTCGCGAGCGGGCCATCGCCGCGACTCGACAGCTCGCAAAACGCCAGCTCACCGGGCTGCGGCGCTTCCCCCTGCATGCCCGGTTGAACGCCGAGGACGCGGATTTGTCGCAGGCTCTGCGGGCCATCCAGGCTGCACGGATGGCGGCCCCGGCAGCGGCGATGTCCGAATAACGCCCGGTGTACGCCTGGAACGGCGCCGCGAAGCCGGTATGCTACGCTTCAACCTGACCGTGCGGCGGGCCGACTTCGAGCCGCCGGCGCGGGTCGCGAACCAATAATAACGATCAAGGAACGCACCGATGGCCAAAGGGCAAATGTTGCAGGAACCCTTCCTGAATGCGCTGCGTCGGGACCGGATCCCGGTCTCCATCTACCTGGTGAACGGGATCAAGCTGCAGGGGCAGATCGAATCCTTCGACCAGTTCGTGGTGCTGCTGCGCAGTACGGTCTCGCAGATGGTGTACAAGCACGCCATCTCCACGATCGTGCCGGCCCGTCAGGTGAACATGAATCTCGAGGGCGAGGCAGCGGCCCCCGCCTCCGCCGAGGCCGAGTCCTGAACATGAGTGGAGGTCTCCTCCAGCTTGTTTGAGCGTCCGGAGAGTGCCGGCGACGAGCGCGTCGGCAATGGCGCGGTCCTGGTCGCGCTGAATGTCGGGGACAACCCCGATATCGAGGCCCAGGTCCAGGAATTCGACGAGCTCGTGCGTTCCGCCGGGGCCGAGATCATGGCGGTGGTGCGCGGCTCGCGCGACCGGCCGCACCCCAAGCTGTTCGTCGGTGCTGGCAAGGCCGACGAGATCCGCGATGCGGTGGAGGCGTCGGGTGCCGACGTGGTGATCTTCAACCACGCCCTTTCGCCCAGCCAGGAACGCAACCTCGAGGCCCACCTGAAGGCCCGGGTGCTGGATCGCTCCGGCTTGATCCTCGATATCTTCGCCCAGCGCGCCCGCTCCCACGAGGGCAAGCTGCAGGTGGAGCTGGCCCAGTTGCGCCACATGTCCACGCGCCTGGTCCGTGGCTGGACCCACCTCGAGCGGCAAAAGGGCGGGATCGGCCTGCGCGGTCCGGGGGAAACCCAGCTGGAGACCGACCGCCGCCTGCTGGCCGGGCGCATCAAGCACATTGAGCGGCGTCTGGAGAAGGTCGAACGCACCCGCGAACAGGGCCGTCAGGCGCGCCTGCGCAACGAGATCCCGACGGTCTCGCTGGTGGGCTACACCAACGCCGGCAAGTCGACCCTGTTCAATCGCCTCACGCATTCCGACGTCTACCAGGCGGATCAGCTGTTCGCGACCCTGGACCCGACCCTGCGCCGTCTGGACCTGGCCCCGCACCAGTCGCTGATCCTGGCCGACACCGTGGGCTTCGTGCGCGACCTGCCGCATGAGCTGGTCGCTGCGTTCAAGGCGACCCTGACCGAGACCCGCGAGGCGGCGCTGCTGCTGCACGTGATCGACGCCGCCGACCCGGAGCGCGAGGCGCGCATCCGGCAGGTCGAGGAGGTGCTCGAGGAGATCGGTGCCGAGGACGTCCCCTGCTGGAGGGTGTACAACAAGATCGACCAGCTGGAGAACCCGGCCGAGGACCCGGACGACCGTTTCGGCATGGCGGACGATGCCTTCTGGCTGTCGGCGCATACCGGCGAGGGTGTGGAGCGCCTGGAGCAGCGCCTGGCCGAGACCTTCACCGAGTCCATGACCCAGGGCTGGGTCGAGCTCCCGGCCTCGGCCGGGCGCCTGCGCGCCCAGCTCTACGAAGAGAAGGCCGTGGAGGCCGAGCAGACCACGCCGGATGGGTCGATCCAGTTGCGCCTGCATGTGCCGAAGCGGCGTTTCGAGCAGCTCTTCCGGGCGGCCGGGCTGGATCCCGAAGCGGTGCGCCTGCAGCCGGAAGTACCCGGACCGACCGCCGCCCACCACTGACGACGCGACCTCCCGGCGCCCCGCGCCACCAGGAACTTTTGTGTTAATACCTGACCAAATCAGTCAGACATTCATGCAAAAGCCAACGCGAGGAGGTCCGCATGATCCTTGAACGCTTTGTCGATGCCGGCCTGTCCCAGCACTCCTTCGTGGTCGGCTGTCAGGGCAGCGGCGAGATCGCCGTGATTGACCCGCAGCGCGACGTCGATGTGTACCTGGACTACGCCGAACGCAACGGTTATCGCATCACCCGCGTGATGGACACCCACATCCACGCCGACTTCGCCTCCGGTGCCCGCGAACTGGCGGACAAGACCGGCGCCCGTCTGCTGTTGTCCGGGCACGATGTGGGCGAGCATTTCCAGGTGCAGTTCCCGCATGACGACCTGTTTGAGGGCGACCGCATCGAGCTTGGCAACGTGCGCATCGAGACCCGCCATGTACCGGGGCATACCCCGGAACACCTGATGTTCGTGGTGTATGACGGCGCCCGGTCCGGCGAGGATCCGATCGCGATTATCACCGGCGATTTCCTGTTCGTGGGCTCGCTGGGCCGGCCCGACCTGCTCGGCGAGGAGGCCAAACAGGCCCTGGCACGGCAGATGTTCCACAGCGTGCGCGAGCAGCTGGCGGACCTGCCGGACGGGGTCGAGGTGCATCCCGGGCACGGTGCCGGTTCCGCCTGTGGCGCCGGCATGGCCGGCCGGCCGGTCTCCACGCTCGGCTACGAGCGCCGGACCAACCCGTACCTCGACCCGTCGCTGGACGAGGACGCCTTCGTGCACAAGTTGCTGCACGGACTGCCGCCGATCCCGGATTTCTATCCGCGCAACAAGCGGATCAACTCCGAGGGGCCGAAGGCGGTCATCCCGTTGCCCGGTATGACGGCGCTGGACCCGGCCGACGTGGCCCGGCGGGCCGCGGCCGGCGAGGTGACGGTGATCGACCTGCGCGATCCGCTGGCCTTTGGCGGGGGGCATACTCCCAATGCACTGGGCATCGGGATCGACGGCGGTTTCGCCAACTGGGCCGGCTGGGTTACGCCGGATGAAACGCCGATTGTCCTGATCGACCAGACCGGCGATCCGGCGGTGATCGAGCGGGCCGTCCGCCATCTGGTGCGCACTGGCCGCGACTATATCGAGGGCTACGTGCGCGGCGGCATGGCGGCTTGGGCCGGCACCGGCCTGCCTCTGGCGACCCTGGCCCAGCTGGATGCCCCGGCGGCGCAGGCCGCGGTCGCCGACGGGCGGATTCGCTTGGTGGACGTGCGCGCCGTGGCCGAGTTCGAGGCAGGACATGCCGAGGCCGCGGTCAACCAGCCGGTGGCCGACACCCGTACCGGCATCCCCGGTATCGACAAGACCGAACCGGTCGCCGTGGTCTGCGGCAGTGGCTACCGTTCGACGGTTGCGGGCTCCATCCTGCAGCGGCTGGGCTACCACGAGGTCTACAACGTGGTGGGTGGCATGCAGGCCTGGGACCGTGTGACCGCGGCGGGCGAGGGCGACCGGCGCGCCGCCTGATCTCGGCGCCGAGCGGGTGGCAAGCGCC
Source organism: Thioalkalivibrio sp. ALMg13-2 (assembly GCF_000381185.1). Taxonomy (NCBI): domain Bacteria; kingdom Pseudomonadati; phylum Pseudomonadota; class Gammaproteobacteria; order Chromatiales; family Ectothiorhodospiraceae; genus Thioalkalivibrio; species Thioalkalivibrio sp. ALMg13-2. The sequence continues at coordinate 240,842 of NZ_KB906101.1, forward strand.
GCCCGCTCCCCTACGCAAAAGGCCCCGGTTCCACCCGGGGCCTTTTGCGTGGGGGCATGTCGTGATTCAGGCGTCGCCTTGGGCGAGGGTCTCCCGGTCGGCGCTGGCCAGGTAGACGGTCAGGGTCTCTCCGGCTCGGATGCCGTCGCCGTTTAGCCCGTTCCAGCGGCGCAGGTCCCCGATGCTGACCTGGTGGTGCCGCGCGATGGTCGAGAGGGAATCGCCTGGACGGACCTCGTACTCGATGCGCTGGCCGTCGGGACCGCGGTTGGGGTCGGCACGCACCACCTTAAGGGTGTCGCCGGGCCGCAGGATGGCATCCGGCTCGAGATCGTTGGCGGCGCGCAGGGCGCCGATGGACATGCCGGTGCGCTGGCTGATGTGCCACAGGCTGTCGCCAGCCTGCACCTGATAGTCCTCCGCTAACTGGCCGTTGTCGCCGGCCACCTGCAGCGGAGCCTCTTCGCTCGGGGCGGAGGCCGGCAGGCGCAGGGTCTGACCGGCGCGGATCATGTCGTCGTCGAGGTTGTTCATGTCGCGCAGCACGGCGACGCGGGTGCCGGCGCGCTGGGCAATCTGGCCGAGGTTGTCGCCCGAGCGCACCGTGTATTCGCGGAACCGGAGCAGCGGTTCATCGTTGCGGGTCTCCAGTGCCGCCTCGAGGGTGGGCAGCGCCTCGCGCGGGACGAACAGGTGCTGGGCGCCGCCGGGGTGGGTGGCATGGCGGTGGTAGCCGGGGTTGAGCTGTTTGAGGGTCTCGGTATCCAGGTCGGCGAGCTCCGCGATTAGCGAGAAGTCCGCCTGCTGGCCGGGTTCGATCATCTCCAGCGCGGGTTCGTTGGCGATGGGCGCGATGGCGATGTTGTGGGCATCGGGGTCCAGGAACAGGTGGCGCAGGGCCAGCAGTCGCGGGATGTACGCGGTCGGCTCGGACGGCAGGTCCAGGCTCCAGTAGTCAGTGGGCTCACCGCGAGCGGCATTGCGGTCGATCGCGCGCTGGATGTTGCCCTGGCCGTAGTTGTAAGCGGCCAGGGCCAGGTACCAGTCGTCGAAGCGTCGATGCAGCGCCTGGAGGTAGTCCAGCGCGGCGAGGGTGGATTTGTAGACGTCGCGGCGGCCGTCGTACCAGTGATCGCGCGACAGATCGAAATAGTCGCCGGTGGCCGGCATGAACTGCCAGATCCCCGCCGCGCGGCTGCGCGAGGTCGCCTGGGCGACGAAGCCGCTCTCCACGATCGGTAGCAGCAGGAGCTCGGCGGGCATGTCGCGCGCCTCGATCTCGGACAGGATGAAGTAGGCGAACGGCTCCGCGCGCCGGGTGCTGTACTCGATGATCCGTGGATGGTCACGGTAGTGCCTGATATAGCGATCCACGCGCTCGTGGTCCAGCGCGTCGTTGAAGCCGAAGCCCAGGCGCGCGCGCTCCCACAGGTCGTCGGTCTCGGCGGCACGTTGCGCGGCGTCGCGCTGCTGGCGTTCCATCGCGGCCTGCACGTCCTCGGTCGTGCGCGGTTCCACGATCGGCCGATCCGCCGCCGAGGTGTCCAGCGTGCGCTCGGAGTCGTGTAGGCTACAGGCAGAGGCGAAGATCGCCGTCAGGCCGAGAATCAGGGCGGTGGTCAGTCGTGTGCGGAGGCGTGGTGTCATGGCGCTGGAGGATAAACCAGAGATGGGGGATCACCAAGACCCATTCCTGACTTGGTTGGCGCACTGGTATGCCCAGCCGCAGGGGCGGAGGGTCCGCGAGCGCTTTCTGGAACGCATTCGGCGCTATGGCGATGCGGGCCCCGGGGGGCTGGCGGTGGAGCTGGCGCCGGTGCCGATCCTGGAGGACAGCGATGCCCTGCAGGCCCCGCTGATCCGGATCGCCTCGGCGCGCCCGGCGCTGCGCATGGACCCCGAGGCCTGGCCGCTGGAGTCCGCCTGTGCCGGGCGCATCGTGCTCGCCCATCCCTGCGCCCAGAGCGAGCAACCGGCGGCGGTGGTGGCCGAGGCGGCCCGGGTGCTGGAGCCCGAGGGACGGGTGTTTCTGCTGGAAGGCAACCGCCTGCAACGCGGTGGGCGCAACGGGGTGCGCGCCTCGCCTCTGCCCGAAGGCCTGCGGCGGCGCCAGTATCGCGAGTTACTGGAGGCGGCGGATCTCGAGGTGCTGGATCAGTGGAGCCTGAGCCTGCTCCCACCGGGGCTGCCCGCCGCCTGGCAGAAACGCCTGGCCACAATGGATGCCTGGACCCTGCGCGGTCTGCCGCCGCTGGCCAGCATGATCCTGACCGTGGCCCACAAGCGGGTGAACATGCCCCTGCGTCCGGAGCCGCGTTTCCGCTTCGCCATGCCCAACCCCGCGATGCGTCCGGGGCTGGTATCCTCGCGCTCCTCTCATTCTGGAGCCCGCCGAACGCATGGCTGACGAACGCGTGTACATCTATACCGACGGGGCCTGCCGCGGGAACCCCGGGCCCGGCGGCTGGGGTGCGATCCTGCGCTTCGACGGGCGCGAGCGCGAGCTCTACGGGGCCGAGGCCGAGACGACCAATAACCGCATGGAGATGACTGCGGCCATCCGCGCGCTGGAGACCCTGAAGCGTCCCTGCAAGGTGGAGCTGGTCACGGATTCCAAATACGTGAAGCAGGGCGTGACCGAGTGGATGCCCGGCTGGAAGCGGCGCAACTGGAAGTCCGCCAGTGGCTCGCCGGTGAAGAACCGTGATCTCTGGGAGGAGCTGGATGCACAGGCCCAGCGCCACGACATCGAGTGGTACTGGGTACGGGGCCACAGCGGTCACCCGGAGAACGAGCGCGCCGACGAACTGGCCAATGCGGGCATTGATGCCCTGCTGGCCGGCGAACCGATCGAGAACTGAAGGAAACCACGATGCGTCAGATCGTGCTGGATACCGAGACCACGGGCCTGGACCCCTCCGACGGCCACCGCATTATCGAGATCGGCTGCCTGGAGCTGGACAACCGCCGCCCCACCGGGCGCAAGCTGCACGAGTTTCTGCAACCGGATCGCGAGATCGACGCCGGCGCGATCGCGGTGCACGGGATCACCAACGAGTTTCTGGCCGACAAGCCTCGATTTGCCGATGTCGTCGATGACTTTGTCGACTTCATTCGTGGGGCCGAACTGATCATTCACAACGCGCCCTTCGATGTCGGCTTCATCAACAATGAGCTGCGCCTGTTGGGCGATGTGGCGCCGGCGTCCGAGGTGGCCGAGGTCAGCACCGTGCTGGATTCGCTGGTGATGGCGCGGCGCATGCACCCGGGGGCGCGCAATTCCCTGGATGCCCTGTGCAAGCGCTACGAGGTGGACGGCTCCGGCCGCACCCTGCACGGGGCGCTGCTCGATGCCGAGCTGCTCGCGGATGTCTATCTGGCGATGACCGGCGGGCAGGTGGCGCTGACCCTGGATTCCGGAGGCGACGGCGATGCCGCGGCCGGCCCGGTCAAGGCGCGGCGCTCGGGCAAGCCGCTGCCGGTGATCGAGCCGACGCCCGAGGAGCAGGCGGCGCACGAGGCGCTGCTGCAGACGCTGGACGAGGCGGCCGGCGGCACCTGCCGCTGGCGCGCCAACGTTTGACCTCATCGCCCGACGCAGGCTCCGCGCCTGCAGTCTAGGCACGTTCGTCCAATCGCCTCCCGGGAGAGGCTGGCCCTGGTTCGGCATCCAGTGTTTACGTGCCTTCGTCCGGCCGCCTGCCACGCGCTCTCTCGCGAGCGCACCGCGAGGTACTTTCTTGCTTGCCCAAGAAAGTACCCAAAGAAGGGCACCCGGATTCCGCCCGGGAACCTCGCTCCGGACGCGCTGGGCCGGCGGCGCTGAACTCGCTACGCCTGCGGCTTCGCTCAGACATCCAGCGCCTTCTTCCGGCCCATCACGCCCTCCGCGAGGGGCTCCATACGGGAGGAGAAGGTCAAAACAGACCGTATCCCGTAGGGTGCGGTTCAGCGCAGCGAAACGCACCATACCCCACGTCGTGCGAAACCCTGATGCGATTCGCTGCGCTCATCCGCATCCTACGTCTCCCCGGCACCCGCTTCGCGGGCGCGGCACGCTATGGCCAAAGGCCGAGCGTGCCGAAGATGCTCGAAGACCTAGCCATCATCCACCGGCAGGAACGCTGGGATCGCCGTTGTCTTGACCTTCCTCCCCGTTGTCGTCGCGCCGAGTGGAGAGGCTTTTCGCGGGACGATTCTAAATAGACACGGGGCGCTGGATGTCTGAGCGGAGCCGCAGGCGCAGCGAGTTCAGCGCCGCCCGCGAAAAGCCTCGGAGCGAGGGAAACCCCGGCCCGCGCAGCGGGCCGGGGTCGCGGCAGTCGGGCGTGTTTCTTGG
>NZ_KB906102.1:0-112828 GCF_000381185.1 Thioalkalivibrio sp. ALMg13-2
CGGCGACTTCGTCCCAGACCTCGGCAAACGGATCTGGGCGTGTACGCCAATCCCTCGACTTGCCGCCACCGACGGGCTCGCCGGCGTCAATCCGCCGGGCAGTGCGTTCAGAAATGCCGGCCTTGGCGGCCGCCGCCGTCTGCGTTGTGCCTTTGGATCGCTGTGTCATGAAGACTCTGACCTGTTGCTCGGTGACCGCCATCCCCGCCCCTTGTGGGTCGCATGGAAGAGCAGTCCAGCTTAGTGGCAACCGGCCAAAGTAGTTGTCGTCGACCGGCCAGAGTAATTGTCGTTAGATAATCCTGTTCAGTCGCCGTAGGGTGCGGTTGAGCGTAGCGAAACGCACCATGTCCCACGCCCTGTGTGACCCCCTGATGCGTTTCGCTGCGCTCAACGCATCCTACGAGCTCACGCCCTTCCCGCAGTCCCTGTGGCAGCGTGCCTGCGCGCGAATGTGGTGCCTGTGCCAGCGCCTACCGCCGGTTCGCGGCCAAGGCCGCTCCCACATGGTCTTCAGCGGGCGAGCCAGTGAGTGTTGAGGGGGGTGTGGAAGGTCTCCTCGATGCGGCGGAGGTAGTAGAGCATGTCGACGGGCAGGTTGATGCCGTCGTGCATCTGTAGCGGGTAGAGGTCGGCGGCGATTACGCAGTCGGCGATCGACGGCTGCCCGAGGTAGAAGCGGTTGGCGGCCAGGTGCTTGGCGAGTTCCGGCAGGTGACTCAGCTTGGCGAGCTGGTTGTAGCCGTCGTAGCGGTCGTTGGCGAGTTCCTCCAGCGACAGGCCGAAGCGGTGCTGCACATGCGCCTTGAAGTCGGCCAGAGCCTCGGCGCTCTCGCCGATGCCGTGAAAGCCCGGCGCCAGCGGGGCGTAGAGTCGGTCCAGCACGATCTCCACCTTGGCGCGCCAGTCCACCAGGGCCTGCCAGGCGTCCTCGGCGATGACGCCATCGGATAGTGGCTCGCCGGTCGGGAACAGGTGGTCGATATCGCGCAATGCGGTGACCGTGTCGGTGTGCAGCGTACCGTCGTCGGTTTGCAGGATCGGGGACTGGCGGGCCACGCCCAGTTCGAAGAAGGTCTCGTCGTCGAACCAGTCCAGCGCGCGGGTCTCCAGCGCGACACCCTTGTAGCCGCAGGCCAGGCGCAGGCGGTCGGCCTTCGCGTCGTGCGGGAAGTGGTAGAGCGTGGCCACGCGGTTACTTGCCGCGCTGGGCGTGGCTCAGGATGAAGTCCCACTGGTCCTGGGTGATGGGCATTACCGACAGGCGGTTGCCGCGGCGTACCAGCGGGCAGTCTTCGAGCTGTGGCTGCTGCTTCAGCCAGTCGAGGGTGATGATGTCGCCGAATTTTTCCTCGAAGGCAACGTCCACGCGCAGCCAGCGCGGGTTGTCCGGGTCGCTCTTTGGGTCGTAGTGCGGATCTTCGGGGTCGAAGGCGCAGGCGTCCGGGTAGGCCTCTTTCTCGATGCGCAGGATGCCGACGATGCCCGGGGGCTTGGCATTGGAGTGGTAGAAGAAGGCGAGATCACCCTTCTTCATCTCGTCTCGCATCATGTTGCGCACCTGGTAGTTGCGGATGCCGTCCCACGGCTCCACGCCGACGCGTTCCAGGTCGTCGATGCTGAACTCGTCGGGTTCGGACTTCATCAGCCAGTAGGCCATGCGGGCTCCTTCAGGGGTTTCAGTCGAGCGTATTGTGCCGCGCGCGGTCTGGAAGCGCATGCCAGCCCTGTTCTGTGACAACGCCATCCAGCGGGACGTCCCAGGGCTGGGTTGGCAGCGCCGGGACGCCCTGCAGCGAGTGGGCCACGCCGATCAGTTTCGGCCGGCGGGTGCCGAAGCGGCGCCGGGCGAAGTAGCGATCGTAGTAGCCCGCGCCCATGCCCATGCGGTTGCCGGCAGTGTCGAATGCCACCAGCGGCATCAGCACCACCTGCATCTCGCGGCGCCAGATGCGCGGGGCGTCCGGGCAGGGCTCGGCGATGCCGAAGCCGTTGTGGCAAAGCGGCTCATCCGGGGCCCAGGTGTGGAAATGCATGTGCCCGGGGCGTTTGTCGTCCATCACCGGCAGGGCGATGCGGGTGCCGCGCCGGGCCAGGGCGATGGTCAGTGGGGTCAGGTCGACCTCGCCGCGCAGGCCGCGATAGGCGCCGACACAATGCGGCTGCCAGCGCTCGAACCAGCGCAGCAGGTGTCCGCAAATGGCGGCAGAGTGGTGGTCGAGCTGGGCGTCCGACAAAGCCGCCCGCGCGCGGCGCAGGCGCAGACGCAGGGCACGCAGATCGTCGGGCGATAGCGAATCTTGAACGGAGTCGGTTTCCGCAGACATAGAAGGAAATCGGGATCAATAAAGAAGTGGACGCGCCCCGCAGGCGCCGGCGTGGCCCTTGACCTTGAACCTAGGGCTCAGGTGGGAGAAGTCTCCGGATCTTTAGGCTTTCCGCTCGAAGACGGACATGCACAGCGAAACGGAAGTACTCGGTCCCGTGGTGAAAAATTAAGGCTCAAGGGTACCACCGGGCCACAATCGAACGCCGCAGTGACGCGTCCGAGTTCATTATGAACCAAACCCCCCGGGGTGCGCGCAACCCCCGTGGCTGTAGGGGATCCGTCGCGGGCCTCAGCACTGCTCCCAGGGCAGGCCGTGGTAGCGCCAGCCGCTGCGGGTGGAGCGCTGGTGGTTCTCGTCCAGCGGCCCTTCAAAGCCCTCGTCCACCGAGAAGACATGCTCGATGCCGGCGTCCACCAGGGCCTGCCCGGCATCCAGCGTGCGCTTGCCGCTGCGGCAGATCAGGTACAGGGCCGGGGCTTCTTCGCTGTGATCGCTGACGCCGCCCAGCAGCAGCTTGCGCACCTGGGGCACGAACTGTGGGTTCACGGTCCAGTCGGGTTCGTCGATCCACGGGATGTGGATGGAGCCGGTCGGATGGCCGACGAACAGATACTCCATGGTCGAGCGGACGTCGATCAGCAGGTCGCGCGGTCGTGCCTGCAGACGCTCGTAGGTCTCCACCGGCGAGATGCGTTTCGGGGCGGGGCGGGGGGTGTCGGTCATGGTGTTTTCCTGGGGGCGGGCGCCGTTCCCTGGCACCCGCAATGCTTACATGGCGAAGTCGAGGCGTTCCTGGACCCGGTCGATCCCGGCCTGGGCGCATTCCTCGTCGAGATCGCCGCCGGGCGCACCGGACACGCCGACCGCTCCGAGCATGCTGCCGGCCGCTTCGATTGGCAGGCCGCCGGCCAGCATGATGATGCCATCCACGTGGTTCATCTCCATGCGGATGTCTTCGCGGTTGTCGCGGAAGTTGGCGGAGGTGGTGCCGGACATGGTCACGGCCCGGGCCTTGTCGCCGGCAATCTGGATGGTCTGCACGCCGGCCATGCGGTCGCGCAGGACCACCTGGTCGTTCCCGGCGCGATCAACCACGACCACCGCGGTCTGGTGGCCCATTTCGCGGCAGGCCTCGACGGCGCCCATGGCGATGTCGTTGGCCAGTTCCAGGGTCATGAAGCGCTGGGTGTAGACATCGGCCTGCGCGCTGCTGGCGAGGCCAAGGCACAGGGCCGCGGCGGTGCCGGTCACCAGGCGGGTCAGGGAATTCGTCATGGGTTCCTCCTTTCTGGTTATGGGTGCTGCACGTCGATCATGGCAGATAGGGGACGTGGTTGCCGAGCGTGCCATTCCGCCCGTCGCCGACCGGCCGCCGGGTGGGGGAACAGGCGACAGCCGGCGCGGCCGCGGATACACTACGCGCATGTCGGGAAACAGCTTTGGGCGACTGTTCGTCGTCAGTACCTTTGGTGAAAGTCACGGGCCGGCCCTGGGCGCGGTGGTGGACGGTTGTCCGCCCGGTCTGGAGCTTTGCGAGGCGGATCTGCAGTTTGACCTGTATCGCCGCCGGCCGGGCCAGTCGCGCCACACCACCCAGCGTCGCGAGCCGGATCAGGTCCGTATTCTGTCGGGGGTGTTCGAGGGGCGTACCACGGGTACGCCGATCGGGCTGCTGATCGAGAACGTCGATCAGCGCTCCAAGGATTACGGCGACATCCAGGACCGCTTCCGCCCGGGGCATGCGGACTACACCTATCACCAGAAATACGGCGTGCGTGATTACCGCGGCGGCGGGCGCAGTTCTGCGCGCGAGACCGCGCTGCGGGTGGCGGCCGGCGGCATCGCGCGGCGCTATCTCGAGCAGCGCTACGGGATCACCATCCGCGGTTGGTTGTCGCAGCTCGGCCCGATCGAGCTGGAGCCGAAGCAGCCGGAGATCGCGAACGACAACCCGTTCTTCTCCCCGGATCCGGACAAGGTCGCGGAACTGGAGGAGTACATGGACGCCCTGCGCAAGTCGGGCGATTCCATCGGGGCACGGGTGACGGTCGAGGCGACCGGGGTGCCGGCTGGCTGGGGCGAGCCGGTGTTCGACCGCCTGGACGCCGACCTGGCGCACGCGCTGATGAGCATCAACGCGGTGAAGGGCGTGGAGATCGGCGCAGGTTTCGAATCCGTGACCCAGCGCGGCACCGAGCACCGCGACGAGATCACCCCCGAGGGCTTTCTGTCCAACCACGCCGGCGGCGTGCTGGGCGGGATCAGCACCGGTCAGGCGGTGCAGGCCAGCATTGCCATGAAGCCGACGTCCAGCATCCGTCTGCCCGGGCGCAGCATCAACACCGCCGGCGAGCCGGTGGAGGTGGTCACCAAGGGGCGGCACGACCCCTGCGTGGGCATCCGCGCGACCCCGATCGCCGAGGCGATGATGGCGCTGGTGCTGATGGACCACGCCCTGCGTCACCGTGCGCAGAACGCCGATGTCCCGGACTCGGGGCTGGAGCTGCGCGACCATCCCGGCGAATGACGCGGCCTTCGGCCGTGTCGTCCTGATCGTGTAGCGGTCCCCTCATGGCAGTGACGCAGAACGCGCGCCTGTCCGCGGTCTACTTCTTCTATTTCGCCAGCCTCGGCGCCTTCATGCCGTTCTGGGGGCCGTACCTCTCCGAGGAGGGGTTCAGCGGCGCCCAGATCGGCGAGCTGATGGCGATCGTGCTGGCGACCAAGATCATTGCGCCCAACGTCTGGGGCTGGCTGGCGGATCGCGCCGGCGCGCACATGCCGATCGCCCGCTGGGGCGCGCTGGGCGGGGCGGTCGCCTTCACCGGCGTGCTGCTGTACACCGGTTACTGGTGGCTGGCCGTGGTGATGGCGGCCTACAGCTTTTTCTGGAACGCGATCCTGCCGCAGTTCGAGGCGGCCACCATGCGATCGCTGGGGCGGGATGCGCATCGGTATGCGCTGGTCCGGCTGTGGGGATCGGTCGGCTTTATCGTCGCGGTGGCGGTGCTGGGCTGGGCCTTCGACCGGATCGCCGTGGCCTGGCTGCCGTGGATCGTGTTGGCGGTGCTGATCGCGGTGGTGGCCGCGTCGCAGTTCGTGCGCGAGCCGGCGCGCAACCTCGACGAGGACAATAACGCCCCGCCCCTGCTAACCGTGCTGCGCCGCCCCGAGGTGATCGCGCTGTTTGTGGCCTGCTTCTTCATGCAGGCCAGCCATGGGCCGTACTACGCCTTCTTTACCCTGTACCTGGAACAGGCCGGCTACTCGCGCTCGGTGGCCGGGCAGTTGTGGGCGCTGGGGGTGGCCGCCGAGGTGGTGCTGTTCCTGTTGATGCCGCGGCTGATCCTGCGTTTTGGGGCCTGGTTGCTGGTGTCGGCGGCGCTGGTGCTGACCACGCTGCGCTGGGGGCTGCTGGCGGCGGTGCCGGATTCTCTGCCGATGCTGCTGTTCATCCAGATCCTGCATGCGGCCAGCTACGGGGTGTACCACGCGGCGGCGATCTCGCTGATCCACTATTTCTTCCCCGGGCGGTTGCAGGGGCGCGGGCAGGCCCTGTATTCGTCGCTGGCCTTCGGGTTGGGCGGTGCCTCGGGATCCCTGGTGGCCGGCTATCTGTGGGATGGCATCAGCCCAGCCTCGGTGTATGTGTTCGCGGCGTTCCTGGCCGCGGCCGGGGTGATCGCCTCGGTGTATGGCGAATGGCGTTTCCGCACCCCGGTGCGAACCCTGTAACTGGCGTGCCCGCGCAAAGCTTCGTAGGGTGCGCGTAACCCGATGGACCGATAGCACTGGATGGAACAAAGATGATTCGAATTGCGATTGCGGGCGCCGGCGGGCGCATGGGCCAGAACCTGGTGCAGGCGGTGGACGAACACCCCGATGCCCAGCTGGGGGCGGCCAGTGAGCGCCCCGGCAGCGAGACCATCGGTCAGGCGGTGGGCGCGGAGGGCCGGGTGCGCCTGGTCGAGGATCTGGCGACGGTTACCGACGATTTCGATGTGCTGATCGATTTCACCTCGCCGCAGGCGACCATGCAGCACCTGGAGCTGTGTGCGAACGCCGGAAAGGCACTGGTGATCGGCACCACCGGGCTGGATGCGGAGCAGGAGCAGCGCTTGCAGGCGGCGGCAGGGGATCTGCCGATCGTCTATGCGCCGAACATGAGTGTCGGGGTCAATCTGACCTTCAAGCTGGTGGAGCTGGCCGCGCGGGCGCTGGGCGACAGCGTGGATGTGGAGATCCTGGAGGCCCATCACCGGCACAAGGTGGACGCGCCCTCCGGTACCGCGCTGAAGCTCGGGCGTGTGGTCGCGGAGACCCTGGGCCGCGATCTGGAGCAGGACGCCGTCTACGGGCGCGAGGGCCAGACCGGAGCCCGTGACCGGCGCACCATCGGTTTTGCCACGGTGCGCGGCGGCGACATCGTCGGCGAGCACACGACCCTGTTTGCGGGTGATGGCGAGCGTGTGGAGATCACCCACAAGGCCTCCAGTCGCACGGTGTTTGCCTCCGGTGCAGTGCGTGCGGCGGTCTGGCTGGCCGGCGCTGGCAATGGGCTGTTCGACATGCAGGATGTGTTGGGGCTGCGCGACCTCTAGCCGGTTGGGGCTCCGTTTGGCGAAGGCTAGGCCTGGTTCGTCATCCGGTGTTTACGGTGCTTTCGTCGAGCCGCCTGCCAGGCGCTGACTCGCCAGCGCGCCGCGAGGTACTTTCTTGCTTGCCCAAGAAAGTACCCTTCGAGGCGCACCCGGATTCCGCCCGGGAACCTTGCTCCAGGGCCCTCGGGCCGGCGGCGCTGAACTCGCTGCGCCTTCGGCTTCGCTCAGACATCCAGCGCCTTCTCCCGGCCCGAGGACCCTTCCGCAAGGGGCTCCATACGGGGGGGGAGGTCAAAACAGAAAGTATCCCGTAGGGTGCGGTTGAGCGCAGGGAAACGCACCGTTCTCCACGCCGTGCGACACCCTGATGCGATTCGCTGCGCTCATCGGCATCCTACGAAAGCCCCCGGCGCCCGCTACGCGGGCGCGGCACGCCATGGCCGAAGGCCGAGCGTGCCGAAGATGTCCGAAAGCCTAGCCATCATCCACTGGCAACAACGCTGGGACAGCCGTTGTTTGGACCTGCCTCCCCGTTGTCGTCGCGCCGAGTGGAGAGGCTTTTCGCGGGATCAGAGGCGCTGGATGTCTGAGCGGAGCGAGCGGAGCCGCAGGCGCAGCGAGTTCAGCGCCGCCCGCGAAAAGCCTCGGAGCGAGGGAAACCCCGGCCAGCGCAGCGGGCCGGGGTCGCGGCAGTCGGGCGTGTTTCTTGGGCACTTCTTTGCACGAGCAAAGAAGTGCCTCGCGGCGCGCTGGCGAGACAGCGCCTGGCAGGCGGCCGGACGAAGCCACCGTAAACACCGAGCGATGAACCAGGGCCAGCCTGAAAAGGCCAGGCTAGCCACGGAGCATCGGCTTCATACCTCGGCTGGGTAGGCAGTGTTTGGGCCCCGGAAAGCGGGCGGCGAGCGGCGGGCGGAGACGCCGGGCGTGGGGATCTCGTTGGACGCCGCGCGCGGCGCTCGCGTACACTTGAAGGCGTAATCGTATCCGTCCTCCGAGCACCGAATCGTTGCCGAAAAAGGGGTTCACACCCCGGTAGAATGGTGCGGACGAGGGCGGGTCGCAGATCCCGAACGAATCGCAGTACCGCCGCCGGCGAATCGCCTGGCGGCCCCGACCCAGACCACCCGGAGGTCCCCCTGTGTCCGCGCCTGCTCTGCTCGTCCTGGAAGATGGCACTGTGTTTCATGGTCAGGCGATTGGCGCCCTGGGCCAGACGGTTGGCGAGGTGGTGTTCAACACCGCGATGACCGGGTACCAGGAGATCCTCACCGATCCGTCCTATCACCGGCAGATGGTCACGCTGACCTACCCGCATATCGGCAACACCGGAACGAACCCGGAGGACGACGAGTCCTCGCGGGCCCATGCCGCGGGCCTGATCATCCGTGATCTGCCGCCGCTGGTGTCCAATTGGCGCTCGCGCGAGTCGCTGCCAGACTACCTGCTGCGCCATGGGATCGTGGCGATCAGCGGGATCGATACCCGCAAGCTGACCCGCATCCTGCGCGAGAAGGGCGCGCTGAACGGCTGCATTCAGGCCGGCGACGTGGACGAGGCCTCGGCCCTGGCGGCCGCGCGCGAGTTCCCCGGGATCAAGGGCATGGATCTGGCGCGCGAGGTGACTACGCGCAGCCGCTACGAGTGGCTGGAAGGGACCTGGCAGCTGGGTGAAGAACCGGCGCGGGTCGATGCGAAGGCCGCCGACTATCACGTGGTCGCTTACGACTTTGGCATGAAGCAGAACATCCTGCGCATGCTGGCGGATCGCGGCTGCCGCGTGACCGTGGTCCCGGCCGAGACGCCGGTGGACGAGGTGATGGAACTGAAGCCCGACGGGGTGTTCCTGTCCAACGGGCCGGGCGATCCCGAGCCCTGCACCTATGCGATCGAGGCGATCCGGGATTTCTGCGAGCGCAAGCTGCCGCTGTTCGGGATCTGCCTGGGGCATCAGTTGCTGGGTATCGCCAGTGGCGGCAAGAGCGTGAAGATGAAGTTCGGCCACCACGGGGCGAACCACCCGATCCGGCACGAGGCCAGTGGGCGAGTGATGATCTCGTCGCAGAACCACGGCTTCGCGATCGACGAGGACAACCTGCCGGAGACGCTGACGCCGACGTACCGGTCGCTGTTCGACGGCACGCTGCAGGGCATCGCCCGCACCGACTGCCCGGCGTTCAGCCTGCAGGGTCACCCCGAGGCGAGCCCGGGGCCGCATGACGTGTCCCCGGCGTTCGACGACTTTGTCGAGATGATGCGCACGGCGCGCAGCTAACGCCTTCCCCCCCCCGATTTTTCGACCGAATTTCCGATTTCGACAGCCTGCGAGAGCCGTCACATGCCCAAGCGTACCGACATCCAGAGCATCCTGATCCTCGGGGCCGGCCCGATCGTGATCGGTCAGGCCTGCGAGTTCGATTACTCCGGCGCCCAGGCCTGCAAGGCCCTGCGCGAGGAGGGCTACCGGGTGATCCTGGTGAACTCCAACCCGGCGACCATCATGACCGACCCCGAGATGGCGGATGCCACCTACATCGAGCCGGTGGACTGGCAGACGGTCGCCCAGATCATCGAGAAGGAGCGCCCGGACGCGGTGCTGCCGACCATGGGCGGGCAGACCGCGCTGAACTGCGCGCTGGACCTGTCCCGGGAAGGCGTGCTGGAGAAGTTCGGAGTGGAGATGATCGGTGCCAACGAGGCGGCGATCGATATGGCCGAGGACCGCGACCACTTCAAGGCGGCGATGGCTGATATCGGTCTGGATACGCCGACCGCGATGCTCGCGCACTCCTGGGAGGAGGCGCAGGAGATCCAGCCGAAGATCGGCTTCCCGGTGATCATCCGGCCGTCGTTCACCCTCGGTGGTTCGGGCGGCGGCATCGCCTACAACCGCGAGGAGTTCGAGTACATCGTCAAGAACGGGATCGATCTCTCGCCGGTGAACCAGGTGCTGCTGGAGGAGTCCGCGCTCGGCTGGAAGGAGTTCGAGATGGAGGTGGTCCGTGACAAGGCGGACAATTGCATCATCATCTGCTCCATCGAGAACCTGGACCCGATGGGTATCCATACCGGGGACTCGATCACCGTGGCCCCGGCGCAGACCCTGACCGACAAGGAATACCAGATCATGCGCGACGCCTCGCTGGCGGTACTGCGCAAGATCGGCGTGGAGACCGGTGGTTCCAACGTGCAGTTCGCGATCAACCCGGAAAACGGGCGCATGATCGTGATCGAAATGAACCCGCGGGTGTCGCGTTCCTCCGCGCTGGCCTCCAAGGCGACTGGCTTCCCGATCGCCAAGGTCGCGGCCAAGCTGGCGGTGGGCTACACCCTCGACGAGCTGAAGAACGACATTACCGGCGGTCTGACCCCGGCCTCGTTCGAGCCGTCCATCGATTACGTGGTCACCAAGATCCCGCGCTTCACCTTCGAGAAGTTCCCGCAGGCGGATGCGCGCCTGACCACCCAGATGAAGGCGGTGGGCGAGGCCATGGCCATTGGCCGCACCTTCCAGGAGTCGTTCCAGAAGGCGCTGCGCTCGATGGAGACCGGCATGGACGGCCTCGACGAGCGCATCGATCTGACCGCCGATGACGTGACCGATCAGTTGCGCACGAAGCTCGCCAACCCCAGCCCCGAGCAGGTGCTGTACGTGGCCGATGCCTTCCGTGCGGGTTTCTCGATCCAGGATATCTTCGACCTGACCGCGATCGACCCCTGGTTCCTGGCCCAGATTCAGGAGCTGGTGGACGTCGAGAAGGGCGTGAAGGACCGCATCCTGGGCGAGATCAGCGCCGAGGAGATGTACCGTCTGAAACAGCGCGGATTCTCCGACCTGCGCCTGGCGAAGCTGGTGAACGATACCGAGAAGGCGGTGCGCAAACACCGCCATGGACTGGGCGTGCGCCCGGTGTACAAGCGGGTGGATACCTGTGCGGCCGAGTTCGCGACCACCACGGCCTACATGTACTCCTCGTACGAAGAGGAGAACGAGGCGGATCCCACCGACAAGCAGAAGATCATGGTGCTGGGCGGCGGGCCCAACCGCATCGGTCAGGGCATCGAGTTCGACTACTGCTGCGTGCATGCCGCGCTCGCGATGCGCGAGGACGGGTACGAGACCATCATGGTCAACTGCAACCCGGAGACCGTCTCCACCGACTATGACACCTCGGACCGGCTGTACTTCGAGCCGCTGACGCTGGAGGACGTGCTGGAGGTCGTGGCGACCGAGAAGCCGGCCGGCGTGATCGTGCAGTACGGTGGCCAGACGCCACTGAAGCTCGCGCGGGACCTGGAGGCCGCCGGCGTGCCGATCATCGGCACCAGCCCGGACTCCATCGACCTGGCCGAGGACCGCGAGCGCTTCCAGGCCCTGCTGAACAAGCTGGGGCTCAAGCAGCCGCCGAACCGCACCGCGCGCAGCGAGGAGGAGGCCGAGAAGCTGGCCGAGGAGATCGGCTACCCGCTGGTCGTACGTCCGTCCTACGTGCTCGGTGGGCGCGCGATGGAGATCGTGCGCGACCGCGAGGACCTGCGCAGCTACATGAAGAACGCGGTGTCCGTCTCCAATGATGCCCCGGTGCTGCTGGACCGCTTCCTGGATGACGCCATCGAGGTCGATGTGGACGCGATCTCGGATGGCGAGAACGTGATCATCGGCGGGATCATGGAGCACATCGAGCAGGCCGGCGTGCACTCGGGCGACTCCGCCTGTTCCCTGCCGCCGTTCTCGTTGTCCATGGAACTCCAGGACGAGATGGTCGAGCAGGTGCGCAAGATGGCACTGGGCCTGAAGGTCGTCGGCCTGATGAACACCCAGTTCGCGATCAAGGGCGACGATATCTACGTGCTGGAGGTGAATCCACGGGCCTCGCGCACCGTGCCGTACGTCTCCAAGAGCGTCGGACGGCCGCTGGCCAAGATTGCCGCGCGTTGCATGGTCGGGCAGACCCTGCCCGAGCAGGGCGTGGGCGATGCGGTCTATCCGGACTATTATTCGGTGAAGGAATCGGTGTTTCCGTTCGCCAAGTTCCAGGGCGTGGACCCGATCCTGGGGCCGGAGATGAAATCCACTGGCGAGGTGATGGGGGTCGGGCGCAGTTTTGCCGAGGCGTTCGCCAAGAGCCAGCTGGGAGCGGGCGTACTGTTGCCGTCCACCGGCAAGGCCTTCGTGTCGGTGCGCGAGATCGACAAGCCGCACGTGGCGGAAGTGGCCCGGCGCCTGGTGGAGTTGGGCTTCGAGGTCCTGGCGACGCGTGGCACGGCGAACGTGCTGGAGGAAGCCGGCATTCAGGTGACGCGCGTGAACAAGGTCACCGAGGGTCGCCCGCACATCGTGGACATGATCAAGAACGACGAGATCAGCTTCATCATCAATACCGTGGAGGGGAAGCAGTCGACCTCCGACTCCTACACCATTCGCCGCGAGGCGTTGATGCACAAGGTGGGCTATACCACCACGATCGCCGGGGCCAAGGCCACCGTACAGGCCCTGGATCACCTGGGGGCGAATGACGTCTTCCGGCTGCAGGACCTCCACCAGGAAAATCTCGGAGGGAAAAGCGCATGAACAAGACGCCCTTGACCGTGACTGGCGCGGAAAAGATGAAGGAAGAGCTGAAGAAGCTGAAGGGCGAGGATCGCCCGCGCGTGGTCAACGCGATCTCCGATGCGCGCGAGCACGGTGACCTCAAGGAGAATGCCGAGTACCACGCGGCACGCGAACAGCAGAGCTTCATCGAGGGCCGCATCCGCGAGCTGGAGTCGAAGCTCTCCAACGCCCAGATCATCGACGTGGCCACCCTGCCGCAGACCGGCAAGGTGGTGTTCGGGACCACCGTGGTGCTGGAGGCGACTGCGGACGGGCGCCAGGTCACCTACAAGATCGTTGGTGACGACGAGGCCGATATCAAGAACAACATGATCTCGGTGTCTTCGCCGATTGCGCGGGCGCTGATCGGCAAGGAAGAAGGCGACGTCGTGACCGTGCAGGCCCCGGGCGGGGAGACGGAATACGAGATCCTGGAGGTTCGCTACGTCAACTGATGACGCGGCGGGTCCCGGTCGCGCTCAGGGGCGCAACCGGGCGGTGGGGTCAGGCCGGGTCCAGGGAGACCTTCGGGTCATCCGGGTTGCGGCGGAACAGGGTGGCGACATAGCCGACGCGTTGCACTCGCGCGGCGCCGGTGCGTTCACAGAGCTCTTCCACGGTGCCGTTGCGGACCTCGCGGTCGCCGATGTTCACCTTGATCTTGACCAGCTCGTGGTGGGTCAGCGCCAGCTCCAGCTCCGCCAGTACGGCATCAGTCAGCCCATTGCGGCCAATGGTCACGATGGGCTTGCGCGGATGGGCGAGGCTGCGCAGATGGCGGCGTTGCGCGTCGGTCAGATTCACAGGAGGCCATTTTTCAGTGTTTAAACATCAAAATTGTAGCATGCCGTCCGCAGCTGCGAGGCCGCTCAATGCCCAAGCGTAGCCGCTCCAGTCAGCGCTGGTTGAAGGAGCATTTCGACGATCCCTACGTCCAGCGGGCCCAGCAGGAGGGTTACCGCGGGCGGGCGGTGTACAAGCTGCAGGAGATCGATGAGCGCGATCGGCTGCTGAAACCCGGCATGCGCGTGGTGGACCTCGGCGCGGCACCGGGCGGCTGGACGCAGTACGCCGCTCGGAAGATTGGCCGCAAGGGCGTGCTGATTGCCACGGACATCTTGCCGATGGACCCGGTGCCGGGCGCGGAGATCGTCACCGGCGACTTCCGCGAGGACGCCGTGCTGGACGCGATACTTGCCCTGGTGGGCGATGAGCGTGCCGATCTTGTGCTTTCCGACATGGCCCCCAACCTGACCGGGACGGGTGCGGTGGATCTGCCGCGTTCGATCCATCTTTGTGAACTGGCGCTGGACTTGGCGACACGCATTCTGAACCCCGGGGGCGCATTTCTGGTCAAGCTGTTTCAGGGTGAAGGTTCTGATGCCTATCTGGCCGAGGTGCGTCGGCGGTTCGGCTCGGTAAAGGTGCGCAAGCCGAAGGCATCGCGGCCACGGTCACGCGAAGTGTACGTATTGGCGCGTGAGCCCCGGGATGTGTAAAGCTGCCAAAAGCTAACGATTAAATGTTCTTCGAGGTGTCGTTTTGAACGGTCTGGCCAAGAATCTGATCATCTGGGCGGTAATTGCCGTCGTCCTGATGTCCGTCTTCAACAACTTCGGCCCGCAGCAGCAGACGCAGGATGTTCGGAGCATTACGTACTCCGAGTTCATCCGCGACGTGCAGGGCGGTCGCGTGGACAACGTGACCATCAAGGGCGAGAAGATCGAGGGTACGACGATCGAGGGCCAGGCGTTTACCACGGTGAACCCGAACGATCCCGGTCTGATCGGCGACCTGCTGCAGAACAACGTGGAGCTGAATGCCCACGAGGAAGCCGAGCGCTCCCTGCTGATGAGCATCCTGATCAGCTGGTTCCCGATCCTGTTGCTGATCGCCGTGTGGATCTACTTCATGCGCCAGATGCAGGGCGGTGGTGCCGGTGGCAAGGGCGCGATGTCCTTCGGCAAGTCCAAGGCCAAGCTGATGTCCGAGGACCAGGTCAAGGTCAGCTTCAATGACGTGGCCGGCTGCGACGAGGCCAAGGAGGAGGTGACCGAGCTGGTCGACTTCCTGCGCGACCCGTCCAAGTTCCAGAAGCTGGGTGGCCAGATTCCGCGCGGCGTGCTGATGGTCGGCTCTCCGGGTACCGGCAAGACGCTGCTGGCCAAGGCGATTGCCGGCGAGGCCAAGGTGCCGTTCTTCAGCATCTCCGGTTCCGATTTCGTCGAGATGTTCGTTGGCGTGGGCGCCTCGCGCGTGCGCGACATGTTCGCCGAGGCCAAGAAGCACGCCCCCTGTATCATCTTCATCGACGAGATCGACGCGGTCGGCCGCCAGCGTGGCGCCGGTATGGGCGGCGGTCACGACGAGCGTGAGCAGACCCTGAACCAGCTGCTGGTCGAGATGGACGGCTTCGAGGGCACCGAGGGGGTTATCGTGATTGCCGCGACCAACCGTCCGGACGTGCTGGATCCGGCGCTGCTGCGCCCGGGTCGCTTCGACCGCCAGGTGGTGGTGCCGCCGCCCGACGTACGCGGTCGCGAGCAGATCCTCAAGGTGCATATGAAGAAAACGCCGATCTCCGACGACGTGCGTCCGGATCTGATCGCGCGCGGCACGCCGGGTTTCTCCGGCGCGGATCTGGCCAACCTGGTCAACGAGGCGGCGTTGTTTGCGGCGCGCTCCAACAAGCGCCTGGTGGACATGTCCGACTTCGAGCGCGCCAAGGACAAGATCATGATGGGCGCCGAGCGCAAGTCCATGGTGATGTCCGAGGACGAGAAGAAGCTGACCGCCTACCATGAGGCCGGCCACGCGATTGTTGGCCTGACGGTGCCGGAGCACGACCCGGTCTACAAGGTCAGCATCATCCCGCGTGGGCGGGCCCTGGGCGTGACCATGTTCCTGCCCGAGGAGGACCGCTACAGCCACTCGAAGACGCGTCTGGAGAGTCAGCTGGCGAGCCTGTTTGGCGGGCGTCTGGCAGAAGAGATTATCTTCGGCAATGACAAGGTGACCACCGGAGCCTCGAACGATATCGAGCGCGCCACTCAGATCGCCCGCAACATGGTCACCAAGTGGGGCCTGTCGGAAAAGCTCGGCCCGCTGGATTACGGTGAGGAAGAAGGGCATCCGTTCCTGGGTGGGCAAATGGGCAAGTCGAAGCCGATGTCCGACGACACTGCGCGCCAGATCGATGCCGAGGTCCGTCACATCATCGATGCGAACTACCAGCATGCGAAGCAGATCCTGGTCGACAATATCGATACGCTGCACGCGATGGCGCGGGCACTGATGAAGTACGAGACCATCGACGACAAGCAGATCGCGGACATCATGGCCGGGCGCGAGCCCCGCGAGCCGGCGGATTGGGATAGCGGCGGCGGTTCCGGTGGCTCGGCGCAGGCCAGCGACGAGGCCGAGGGTGGTGCCTCGGATGCCGACGGCGACGCCAAGGACGGCTCCGATGGCCGGGGTGACGATGACAAGGGTGTGGTCGGCGGTCCTGCGCCGCAGTCCTGATCCGTCCACTTTGTGACCGGGCTTGGATCCGGTCGCCGCCACTGGCCGCCAGGCCCTCGTCCTGGCGGCCTTTTTCGTTGGGTACTCACAGGAGAACGCCGATCGTGCCGACTGACGCACCGGTACTGCAATGCGGGGGGCACGCCCTGGACCTTGGGCAGCCGCGCATCATGGGGATTCTGAACGTCACCCCGGACTCGTTCTCCGACGGTGGCCAGTACGCGCGGGTGGAAGATGCGCTGACGCGGGCCCGCGCCATGGTCGCGGAGGGGGCGGAGATCCTTGACGTGGGCGGCGAATCCACTCGCCCCGGTGCGGCGCCAGTGGCGCTGGAGGATGAGCGTCAGCGGGTGCTTCCGGTCATCGAAGCCCTGCGCGCGGAACTGGGTGTTCCGCTGTCCGTGGACACCATGAAGCCGGAGATGATGCGCGAGGCGGTTGCCGTCGGTGCCGGGATGCTGAATGACGTGAACGGCTTTCGCGCCGAAGGGGCGCTGGCGGTCGCGATGGGGGCGGCCCGCGAGCGTGGCGTAGCGCTTTGCGCGATGCACATGCAGGGCGATCCGCAGTCGATGCAGCGGGCGCCGCATTACGACGATGTGGTGGACGAGGTGCGCGCCTTCCTCGAGCAGCGGGTGGCGGAGTTGTTGCGTGGCGGCGTGCCGCGCGGCCAGATCCTGCTGGATCCGGGCTTCGGCTTCGGCAAGACCCTGGAGCACAACGTCGCGCTGTTTCGCGGCCTGCCGCGCCTGGCGGCCTCCGGCTTGCCGCTGCTGGTGGGCGTCTCGCGCAAGTCGATGATCGGTCAGCTGCTGGATGACCGTCCGGTCGCTGAGCGGGATCCCGGCAGTGCCGTGGCGGCCCTGTTGGCGGCACAGGCCGGTGCGCGTGTCCTGCGTGTGCACGATGTCTCGGCGACCCGTGATGCCCTGGCGCTATACTCAGCGTTGCGACCGGATGGTGGCGACGGACAGGACAATCGAGGGAACTGATGGGCAAGTATTTCGGAACCGACGGCATCCGTGGGCGCACCGGCGACTGGCCGATGACGCCGGAGTTTGCGCTGCGCCTCGGGTATGCCGTGGGCGAGGTGCTGGGCGAGAACGGCCACCGCCAGGGGCCGGTCCTGGTGGGCAAGGACACGCGCGTGTCCGGCTACATGTTCGAGTCGGCACTGGAGGCCGGGTTGTCCGCCGCCGGGCTGGACGTCGCGTTGCTGGGACCGATGCCGACCCCGGCCATCGCCTACTTGACGCATACCTTCCGTGCCACTGCGGGCGTCGTGATCAGTGCCTCGCACAACCCATTCCACGACAACGGGTTCAAGTTCTTCACCCCCGAGGGCGACAAGCTGCCGGATGCGACCGAGGCGGCCATCGAGGCGCGTCTCGATCAGCCGGCACAGCCCATCAACAGTGCGCGTCTGGGCAAGGCCGTGCGCATCCAGGATGCCGCTGGACGCTACGTCGAGTTCTGCAAGAGCGCGATCCCGGCACGTTCCGAGCTGCGCGGGATGAAGATCGTCATCGATTGTGCCCACGGTGCGACCTACAACGTCTCCCCGCACGTGTTCGAGGAGCTGGGGGCACAGGTCGAGATCCTCGGCGCCAGTCCGGACGGCTACAACATCAACGACGGGGTCGGCGCCCTGCACCCGGAGAACGTCGCCGAACAGGTGCGGGCGACCGGGGCGGATCTCGGCATCGCGCTGGACGGCGACGGCGACCGGGTGATCCTGGCCGATGCCGACGGCACCGTGGTCGATGGGGACCAGATCCTCGGTATCCTGGCGCTGGCGCGGCAACAGGCCGGGGGCTTCGACGGCGGTGTGGTCGGGACCCTGATGACCAACCTGGGGCTGGAGCAGGCCCTGGGGGGCGCCGGCATCCCGTTCGTGCGTGCGAAGGTTGGGGATCGCTATGTGCTGGAGGAGCTCCGCCGTCGCGACTGGACCCTGGGCGGCGAGGGGTCGGGTCATATTGTCTGTCTGGAGCACACCACGACCGGCGACGGTACGGTGGCGGCGTTGCAGGTTGCACACCTGATGCACCGTACCGGCCAGCCGCTCTCGGCGCTCGCAGCGGCCATTCCCAAGCTGCCGCAGTGCCTGATCAACGTGCCCGTCAGCGGTGCCGCGGCCGGCTGCCTCGAGGCCGAGCCAGTGCGCGCCGAGGTCGCCGCGGTGGAAGATCAGCTCGGCCAGCGTGGCCGGGTCCTGCTGCGTCCCTCCGGTACCGAGCCCCTGGTGCGGGTGATGGTTGAGGGCGAAGATGTCGACGAGACCCGCTCGGCCGCCGAGCGCATCGCGGACAGCATCCGGGCGGCGATCTGATTGCCGCAACCAAGCCTCGCCTGCGCGCCCCGCGACGGCTTGGTTGATTTGCTACCGGTGCGCCGGTAACATCCCGCCGCTCTAATCATCATGATCGGACCCCGTGTATCTGCGGGGTTCGGCCGATCGCAGGAGGAAGATCCGCATGCGCACGCCGCTGGTCGCCGGAAACTGGAAGATGAACGGTTCGCGGGACGCGAACCGCGCGCTCCTGTCCGCCCTGAAGGGCAGCCTGGGCGACATCCGGGGCGTGGACGTGGCGGTCTGCCCGCCCGCGGTCTACCTCGCCGAAATCGCGAACGACCTGTCCGGTGGCCCCATCGCCGTCGGCGCGCAGGATTGTTCCGACCAGGAAAAGGGTGCCTACACCGGCGAACTGGCCGGCTCCATGCTGGCCGAGGTGGGCTGTCGCTATGTGATCGTCGGGCATTCCGAGCGCCGCGAGCGGCAGAACGAGGACAATGCCTGGGTGGCAGCCAAGTTCGTTGCGGCGCAGGCCGCCGGGCTGACCCCGATCCTGTGTGTGGGCGAGCAGAAGGCCGACCGCGAAGGCGGGCGCACCGAGACTGTGGTGGCCGAGCAGCTCGATGCGGTCCTGGATGCGGCCGGAGTCGAGGCGTTCGACCGCGCCGTGATCGCCTACGAGCCGGTTTGGGCGATTGGCACCGGTTTGACCGCCACGCCGGAACAGGCCCAGGAAGTGCATGCATTCATCCGCAACCGTGTTGCGGGTCGCGACCCGCAGGTCGCAGCCGATCTTCGGATCCTCTACGGTGGCAGCATGAAGGCCGATAATGCGGCCGGCCTCCTGGCGCTCGAGGACATCGACGGCGGTTTGATCGGCGGTGCCTCGCTGGATGCCGACGCATTTTCCGCCATTGCCCGCGCCGCGGGCGAGCAGGTCGCGGCATGATTTACGGCCTGCTCCTGGTGGTCCAGGTCGCGGTATCGCTTGGCCTGATCGCGCTGATCCTGATGCAGCACGGCAAGGGCGCCGATGCCGGCGCGGCCTTCGGCAGCGGCGCTTCGGCGACGGTGTTCGGTGCGGCCGGGTCGGCCAACTTCCTGAGCCGCTCGACGGCCGTGCTGGCGGTGGTCTTTTTCCTCAACAGCCTGACGCTGGCGTATCTGGCGGCATCCAGCCCGGAGGCCGAGAGCCTGCTGGACCAGATGGAGGCGATGGAAGAAGAGGGCGATGGTCCGCCGGACCTCCCGGCCGAAGTGCTCCCGGGGCAAGAGCCCCCGGGTGGCAGCGGCCCGCAATCCGGCCGGCCGGCCGATGTGCCCGATTGAGATCCGGTACCTGTACGAATTGGCAGATGTGGTGGAATTGGTAGACACGCTATCTTGAGGGGGTAGTGGCGCAAGCCGTGTGGGTTCGAGTCCCACCATCTGCACCAAATACTCGTTGCCCCGGGCCGCTGAATATCTGTCGGCGCCCGGGGTAATTAACAATAAAAACAGCATCTTATAAAATTACGAATACTTGACACCGTTTTTGGGCATCACCTAGACTCCGTGCCCGGTGTACGGCTCTGCCGCGTCTGTGCGGGACCGAGTCGTACCCGCGCTTTCAACCAGCAACGCTGAACGGCTCGCCGGCGCGCTCGATCCACGCGACGCCTCGCGAACCTGCCCGCCTGAGGCGGCGTACGGGAGAGAGAAATGCTGGAAGGTTATTTACCCATCCTGCTGTTCATCGCAGTAGGCATCGTGATCGGCGTCGTGCCGCTGGTGGTCGGTATGGCCGTGGGTCCGCACAAGCCGGACGCGGCGAAGAATTCGCCCTACGAGTGCGGCTTCGAGGCCTTCGAGGATTCGCGGCTGAAGTTCGATGTCCGCTTCTACCTGGTTGCGATCCTGTTCATCATCTTTGATCTCGAGATCGCGTTTCTCTTCCCGTGGGCCGTGTCGCTAGACACCATTGGGCTGTTCGGGCTTCTTGCGATGGCCCTGTTTCTTGTCATTCTGGTCGTCGGTTTCATCTACGAGTGGAAGAAGGGGGCGCTGGAATGGGAATAGAAGGCGTTCTTGAGAAGGGCTTCGTCACCACCTCGGCGGACAAGCTCATCAACTGGGCCCGCACCGGGTCGCTCTGGCCGATGACCTTCGGTCTCGCGTGCTGCGCGGTGGAGATGATGCATGCCGGTGCCGCGCGCTACGACCTCGACCGCTTCGGGATCATCTTTCGGCCGAGCCCGCGCCAGTCGGACGTGATGATTGTGGCCGGCACCCTGGTCAACAAGATGGCGCCGGCTCTGCGCAAGGTCTACGACCAGATGCCCGAGCCGCGCTGGGTGATCTCCATGGGGTCCTGCGCCAACGGGGGCGGGTACTACCACTACTCCTACGCGGTGGTGCGCGGTTGCGACCGCATCGTGCCGGTGGATGTCTACGTGCCGGGGTGCCCGCCGACGGCGGAGGCGCTGCTCTACGGCATTATCCAGCTGCAGAACAAGATCCGGCGCACGAACACGATCGCGCGCTGACGCACCCGGGGTAGCAGATGGCTGAACAAGACAACTGGACCGACGCCCTGCGGGCGGAACTGGGCGATGCCCTGGAAAGCCTGCACGAGGCGAACGGCGAGATTACTGTCGATATCGCACCGGGCTCCTGGCGCGAGGCGGGCGAGAAGCTGCGCGACGCCCTGGGCTTCGAGATCCTGATCGACCTGTGCGGGGTGGACTACCTCGAATACGGGCAGGACGAATGGGGCACCGACTCCGCCACCAATACGGGCTTTTCCCGCGGTGTCGAAGCGGCGACCTCCGGGCGTTTCACCTTCGATGATGCGCCGGAAGATTCCAACTGGGACGGCCCGCGGTTCACCGTGGTGGCTCACCTGCTGTCGCTCGAACATAACCGCCGCGTGCGGATGCGCGCCTGGCTCAGTGACGAGGAGTTCCCCGAGGTCGAATCCCTCGTGGACGTCTGGGCCTCGGCCAACTGGTTCGAGCGCGAGGCCTTCGATCTGTTCGGCATCCTGTTCTCCGGGCATCCGGACCTGCGCCGCATCCTCACGGACTACGGCTTTGTGGGGCATCCGTTCCGCAAGGACTTCCCGCTGATCGGGCATGTCGAGATGCGTTATGACGCCGAGCAGGCCCGTGTGGTGTACCAGCCGGTGACGATCGAGCCGCGCGTGCTGGTGCCCAAGGTGATCCGCGCCGACCATCGCTACAGCGAGGGCGAGAAGCCGGGCGAAGGAGCCGAGAATGCCTGAGATTCGCAACTTCACCCTCAACTTCGGGCCGCAGCATCCCTCCGCCCACGGCGTATTGCGCCTGGTGCTGGAGATGGATGGCGAGGTGGTGCAGCGGGCCGACCCGCACATCGGCCTGCTGCATCGCGGCACCGAGAAGCTCGCGGAGAGTAAGCCGTACAACCAGTCGATCGGCTACATGGACCGTCTGGACTACGTGTCCATGATGGCCAACGAGCACGGCTATGTGCTCGCGATGGAAAAGCTGCTGGGCATCGAGGCCCCGCTGCGCGCGCAGTACATCCGGGTGATGTTCGACGAGATCACCCGCATCCTGAACCACCTGATGTGGCTGGGGGCGCATGCGCTGGATATCGGCGCCATGGCGGTGTTCCTGTACGCCTTCCGTGAGCGCGAGGACCTGATGGACTGCTACGAGGCGGTCTCGGGTGCGCGCATGCACGCGACCTATTACCGCCCTGGCGGTGTCGCGCGGGACCTGCCCGGCACGATGCCGAAGTATCAACCGTCCTCCTGGAAGTCGCAGGAGGTGGTGGATGACCTGAACAAGATCCGTCAGGGCTCGTTGCTGGACTTCATCGAGGCGTTTACCGAGCGCTTCCCCGGCTGCGTGGACGAGTACGAGACCCTGCTGACCGATAACCGGATCTGGAAGCAGCGCACCGTCGGGATCGGCGTGGTCGACCCGGATCGTGCGAAGCAGCTGGGCTTCACCGGCCCGATGCTGCGCGGCTCGGGCATCGAGTGGGACCTGCGCAAGAAGCAGCCCTACGAGGTCTACGACCGTCTCGACTTCGACATCCCGGTGGGCACCAACGGCGATTGTTACGACCGCTACCTGGTGCGCATCGAGGAGATGCGCCAGTCGAACCGCATCATTCGTCAGTGTGTGGACTGGCTGCGCCAGAATCCGGGCCCGGTGCTCCTCGAGGATCACAAGATCACCCCGCCGAAGCGCGAGGAGATGAAGGCCGATATGGAGGCCCTGATCCACCACTTCAAGCTGTTCACCGAGGGCATGTGCCTGCCGGAAGGCGAGGCCTACGCCGCGATCGAGCATCCGAAGGGCGAGTTCGGGGTCTACCTGGTCTCGGATGGTTCCAACAAGCCCTATCGTCTGAAGGTCCGTCCGCCGGGCTTTGTGCACCTGTCCGCGCTGGACGAGATGGTGCGCGGCCACATGCTGGCCGACGTGGTCGCCATCATCGGGACCCAGGACATCGTATTCGGGGAGGTCGACCGCTGATGGCTGCCGAACAGAAAACCGTCGCCTTCCACAAGCACGCCGCGAAGAAGGTCGAGCTGAGCGCTCACGAGCGCGAAGAGATCGACGCCTGGCTGGCGCGCTATCCCGAGGATCAGAAGCGCTCGGCCGTCCTGGGTGCCCTGCGCGCGGTGCAGCACGAGGACGGCTATCTTTCCACCGCGAAGATGGACGCCGTGGCCGCGTATCTCGGGCTGCCGGCCATCGCGGTGTACGAGGTGGGCTCGTTCTACTCCATGTACGAACTGGAGCCGGTGGGCAAGCACACCATCATGGTGTGCGACAACATCTCCTGCATGTTGCGCGGCGCGGAGCCGATCATCGAGCACCTCGAGAACCGTCTGGGCATCAAGCGCGGCGAAAGCACACCGGACGGCAAGTTTTACCTGAAGCTGGAAGAGGAGTGCCTGGCAGCCTGCTGCGGCGCGCCGATGATGCAGGTGGACCACAAGTACTACGAGAATCTCACCCCCGAGCGGGTCGACGAGATCCTCGACGGTCTGGAGAAGTAGCATGGCCAACCAGATCTGCTTTGCCACGCGTTACCTGGACGACCCCGCTTCGCTCGAGACCTACAGGAGCATCGGCGGCTACCAGGCGCTGGAGAAGGTCTACAAGGGCAAGATGGCCCCCGAGGACGTGATCGAGGAGGTCAAGACCTCCAACCTTCGCGGCCGCGGTGGCGCGGGCTTCCCGACCGGTCTCAAGTGGTCGTTCATGCCGCGCAACAGCCCTGGGCAGAAGTACATCGTCTGCAACTCGGACGAATCCGAGCCGGGTACCTGCAAGGATCGCGAGATCCTGATGTACAACCCGCACGCGCTGATCGAGGGTATGGCGATCGCCGGCTACGCGATCGGTGCGACGGTGGGCTACAACTACATGCGCGGCGAGTTCATGGACGAAGTGAACACGCGCTTTACCGTCGCGCTGCAGGAGGCCTACGAAGCCGGCTATCTCGGCAAGGACATCTTCGGCTCCGGGGTGGACTTCGATCTGCATCCGTCGCTGGGCGCCGGTGCCTACATCTGTGGCGAGGAGACCGCGCTGCTGGAGTCGCTGGAAGGCAAGAAGGGCCAGCCACGCTTCAAGCCCCCGTTCCCGGCCAACTACGGCCTGTACGGCAAGCCGACCACGATCAATAACACCGAGTCGCTCGCCTCGATCCCGTCGATCATCCGCAACGGCGGCCAGTGGTTCGCGGATCTGGGTGTGCCCAAGTCCGGGGGCGAGAAGCTGTTCTCGGTGTCCGGGCACGTGAACAAGCCGGGCAACTTCGAGATCCCACTGGGCACCCCGTTCAAGGATCTGCTGGAAATGGCCGGCGGTGTGCTGAACGGGCGCAAGCTGAAGGCGGTGATCCCGGGCGGATCATCGGTGCCGGTGGTACCGGGCGACGTGATGCTGAAGGCCAACATGGACTTCGACTCCATCGCCCATGCAGGCTCCATGCTGGGTTCCGGGGCGGTGATCGTGATGGACGAGACCGCCGACATGGTCAAGGCCCTGCAGCGCATCTCGCGGTTCTATTTCTCCGAGTCCTGCGGCCAGTGCACGCCGTGCCGCGAGGGCACCGGCTGGCTCTATCGCATGCTCACTCGCATCGTCGAGGGCCAGGGCCGTCCCGAGGACCTGGAACGCCTCGACGACGTGGCGAGCAAGATCGAGGGGCACACCATCTGCGCCCTGGGCGACGCGGCCGCCATGCCGGTGCGCAGCTTCGTCAAGCACTTCCGCCACGAATTCGAATACTACATCCAGCACGGCCGGAGCCCGGTGGCAGATGCCGCCTGACGCTTCGCCGCGCCATCGCATCAGGAATCGAGCATGAGTCAGGATCAGAAACAGGATCTGGTCAGCATCGAGATTGACGGCCGTACGGTGGAGGCGCCCAAGGGCGCCATGCTCATCGATGTCGCCGATGATGCCGATATCCGCATTCCGCGGTTCTGCTACCACAAGAAGCTGTCGGTGGCGGCCAACTGCCGTATGTGTCTGGTCGAGGTGGAAAAGGCACCCAAGCCGCTGCCGGCCTGCGCCACGCCGGTGATGGACGGCATGAAGGTGTACACCCAGTCCCCGCTGGCGCTACGCGCGCAGAAGGGGACCATGGAGTTCCTGCTGATCAACCACCCGCTGGACTGCCCGATCTGCGACCAGGGCGGCGAGTGTGAGCTGCAGGACGTGGCCATGGGCTACGGCGAGAGCGTCTCTACCTACACCGAAGCCAAGCGCGTGGTGAAGGACAAGGACATTGGTCCGCTGATCGAGACCGAGATGACCCGCTGCATCCATTGCACCCGCTGCGTGCGCTTCGGCGAGGAGATCGCCGGGGTGCGCGAGCTGGGTGCGACCGGACGCGGCGAGCACCTGCGCATCGGCACCTACGTCGAAAAGACCGTGGCCCACGAGCTCTCCGGCAACGTGATCGACCTGTGCCCGGTGGGCGCACTGACCGCCAAGCCGTCGCGCTACAGCGCGCGCGCCTGGGAGTATTCACAGGCGGCGACGATTGCCCCGCATGACGCGGTCGGCTCCAACCTGTTCCTGCATATCGACGACGGCCGTGCGATGCGGGTCGTCCCGCGCGAGAACGACGCGGTCAACGAGACCTGGATCTCCGACCGCGATCGCTTCAGCTACACCGGTCTGTATGCGGCGGATCGACTGACCCGCCCACGGATCAAGGTCGACGGCCAGTGGCAGGAGGTCTCCTGGGAGACCGCATTGAGCTACGCCGTCGAGGGCCTGAAGGAAGTGGCCCCGGCGCGCGTGGGCGCGTTGCTCTCGCCTGCACTCTCGCTGGAAGAACACTACCTGGCGCAAAAAGTGCTTCGGGGCATGGGTGTCACCGACATCGATCACCGCGTGAATCAGCGCGATTTCCGCGACGAGGCGGCGGCCCCGCTGTTCCCGTATCTGGGGGCCGCGATTGGCGAGCTCGAAAACGCGGATGCCGTTCTGCTGGTGGGCAGCAATCCGCGCCGCGAGCAGCCGTTGCTGGCACACCGCCTGCGCAAGGCGGCCTCGCGCGGGGCGCAGGTCAGCCTGATCAACGACATGCTGCTGGAGCTGACCTATCCGGTGCAGGCCCAGCTAGTCGGCGACGAGCACGACCAGGTCCTGGCGCTCGCCGGGATCGCCGGGCAACTCGTCGCGGCCGGCAAGTCGCTGCCGAAAAAGTTGGAAAAGATCGTCAAGGCGGCCGCGACAGACGACGGCGAGACGCGGGAAGCTTTCGAACGCGCAGCCCGTGCGCTGCTGGACGGGAAGCGGGGCCATGTGCTGCTGGGCGCCGCCGCAATCAATGGGCCAGCTTTCGCCACGTTGCGGGCCCTGGCAGGCTGGATCGCCAAACATACCGGTGCCAGCCTGGGCTACCTGCCGCAGGGCGCGAATGCCGCGGGTGCCTGGCTGGCTGGCGTCCTGCCGCATCGTGGCCCGGGTGGGGCGGAGCTGGATGTCGCCGGTACGAATGCCGCCGAGATGCTCGAACAGGGACGCGATGCATTCGTGATCGCCGGGCTGGAGCCGGGCCGCGATGGGGTCGATCCGGCGGCCTTCCAGGCAGCCCTGGAGCGTGCCGGTCTGGTGGTCGCCCTGAACAGCTTCGCCACGCCTGAACTGGAGGCTGTGGCGGATGTGCTGCTGCCGATCGCCACAAGCTTTGAGCAATCCGGGACCTTCGTGAACGCCGAGGGCCGCTGGCAGAGTTTCCGCGCCGCCTCGCGCGCCCCGGATGACGCCCGGCCGGGCTGGAAGGTCTGGCGCGTGCTGGGCAATCTGTTCGACCAGAGCGGCTTCGATTACCTGGATTCGCCCGCAGTGCGGGACGAGCTGAAGGGCCAGCTGGCGGAAGCCAGCTTCGATACCGGTGTCAACCTCAACAAGGTGCAGGTGGAGGTGCCCGAGGCCGGCGCGGGCGACGGTCTGTACCGTGTGCAGGCGGCCGCACTCTACAGCGGCGATCCGCTGGTGCGCCGTGCCGAGCCGCTGCAGACCAGCCCAGAAGGGCTGCTGGCCGAGAGCGTGCTGGTGCATCCCGAGTCCGCCGGCGAGCACGCCCATGGCAGCCGCGTGCGACTGCGTCAGGGCAAGGCCGAAACGGAATTGACCCTGTTGCTGGACGATTCGGTGCCGCCGGGTCTGGCCGTGACCTTTGCGGGCTCCGCGGCCATGGGGGCCCTCGGCCTGCCGAACACCACGGTCACGCTGGCGCGGGCCTGAGGGACTTAAGACATGTTCGACTGGATGATGAACCTCTTCTACAGCCTTCCGACGGTCATGCAGATCCTGATCGGCATTCAGCTGATCGTGATTCCGCTGATGCTGGCCGTGGCCTACACGACCTTCGCCGAACGCAAGGTCATCGGTTACGCCCACGTGCGCATCGGCCCGAACCGGGTGGGCCCGCGCGGCTGGTTGCAGCCGATCGCGGACGCCCTGAAGCTGTTGACCAAGGAGGTCATCCTCCCGACCAACGCCAATCGCTTCCTGTTCCTCAGCGCCCCGGTGCTTACGATTGCGCCGGCTTTGGCGGCCTGGGCGGTGGTTCCGTTTTTCGACGGCGGGGCCCTGGCGGACGTGAACGCCGGCCTGCTGTATCTGCTGGCGCTGACCTCCCTCGGTGTGTACGGCATCATCATCGCGGGCTGGGCCTCGAACTCGAAGTACGCGCTGCTGGGCTCGCTGCGCTCGGCCGCGCAACTGGTCTCCTACGAGATCGCGATGGGCTTCGCCCTGGTGGGCGTGCTGATGGCTGCCGGCACCCTGAACGTGGGCGGGATTATCGAGGCGCAGTCCGGGAGCATGTACCACTGGTTCCTGCTGCCGTTGCTGCCGATGTTCTTCGTGTACTTCATCTCCGGGATCGCGGAGACCAACCGTGCGCCCTTCGACGTCGCGGAGGGCGAGTCCGAGATCGTGGCCGGGTTCCATGTGGAATACTCCGGCATGGCGTTCGCGGTGTTCTTCCTGGCCGAATACGCCAACATGATCCTGATCTCGGCGCTGACTGCGATCCTGTTCCTGGGGGGCTGGCTGTCGCCGTTCCAGGGCATCCTGCCGGCCGCCGTGTTCGACTGGCCGGTGATCGGGGCGCTGCTGGATCACGGGATTCACTGGTTCCTGTTCAAGACGGCGGTGTTCCTGTTCGCCTTCCTGTGGTTCCGCGCCACCTTCCCGCGCTATCGCTATGACCAGATCATGCGCCTGGGCTGGAAGGTCCTGATCCCGGTGACCATCGTCTGGCTGTTTGTCGAGGGCGTGCTGGTCGCGTTCAACGTCGGCCCGTGGTTCGCCTGAGGAGATCGTGATGAAAGCCGTGCGCCGTTTCTTCAAGAGTTTCCTGTTCTTCGAGCTGCTGCTGGGGCTGCGCCTGACCGGGCGTTACCTGTTGAGCCGCAAGTTCACCGTGCAATACCCGGACGAGAAGACGCCGATGTCGCCGCGCTTCCGCGGACTGCACGCCCTGCGCCGTTATCCCAACGGCGAAGAGCGCTGCATCGCCTGCAAACTGTGCGAGGCGGTGTGCCCGGCGCTGGCAATCACCATCGACTCCGAGGAGCGCGACGACGGCACGCGGCGGACCACGCGCTACGACATTGACCTGTTCAAGTGCATCTTCTGCGGCTTCTGCGAAGAGGCCTGTCCGGTGGATTCCATCGTCGAGACGCACCTTTTCGAGTACCACTTCGAGAACCGGGGCGAGCAGATCATGACCAAGGACAAGCTCCTGGCCATTGGTGACCGCTTCGAGAAAGAGATCGCGCAGGCCCGCGCGGTCGACGCCCCCTACCGGTAACGCAGGGAACGCCTCATGACCTTCGAGCTTGTCCTTTTCTACCTGTTCGGTGCGATCCTGCTGGGAGGCGCGCTGGCGATGATCAGCGTGCGCAACCCGGTGCATGCGGCGCTGTTCCTGGTGCTTTGCTTTGTTGCCGCCGCGGCATTGTGGGTCATGGCGGAGGCCGAGTTCCTGGGCATCGTCCTGGTGCTGGTGTACGTCGGCGCGGTCATGGTGCTGTTCCTGTTCGTGGTGATGATGCTGGACATCAACCTCGCCAAACTGCGCGAGGGCTTCGCCGAGTATCTGCCGGCGGGGATCGTGGTGGCGCTGGCCATGGCCACCGTGCTGGTGCTGGTGATTACCCGCTACATCACCATGGACGCCCCCGAGCGCGCCGGCCCCGAGTACGCCAACACCGAGGCCCTGGGCGCGATCCTGTACACCGAGTACGTCTATCCGTTCGAGATTGCCGCGGTCATCCTGCTGGTCGCGATCATCGCCGCGATCTCGCTGACCATGCGCAAGCGGCCGGACAACAAGTCGATCGACCCGGGCAAGCAGATGGCGGTCTCCCGCGAAGGGCGGGTGCGCATGGTCGCCATGCCGTCGGAGAAGAAAGAAGCCCCGCGCCGGGGTGCGCAGGGGTCCGGGGCGAACGCCCCGGGCAGGGACGACGGCTCGAAGTAGGCACACCGAGTACACAGGCATCCCGGCCGCGCGCCGGGACCCGGACACCGGGGGCGGCCAACGTCCCCGAAAGAACTCAGGGCTAGAACATGATTACGCTAGAGCACTACCTGGTGCTGGCCGCGCTTTTGTTTTCCATTAGCGTGGCCGGGATCTTCCTGAACCGGAAAAACGTGATCGTGCTGTTGATGTGCATCGAGCTGATGATGCTCGCGGTGAACATCAACTTCATTGCCTTCTCGTTCTTCCTGCAGGACCTCGCGGGCCAGGTGTTCGTGTTCTTCATCCTGACCGTCGCCGCGGCCGAGGCGGCCATCGGCCTCGCCATCCTGGTGTTGCTGTTCCGTAATCGCGGAACCATCAACGTCCAGGACATGGATGCAATGAAGGGATAAACGGCCATGGATACGATCTATCTGCTCATTGTTCTGGCGCCACTGTTCGGCGCGATCGCCGCCGGCCTGTTCGGTCGCCAGATTGGCCGTGCCGGGGCGCACACCGTCACCATCCTGGGGGTGGCGGTGTCGTTCATCCTGTCTGTGGTGGTCTTCTGGGCGCATGTCTTCGGGGATGCCGGGGTCTACAACGAGACCCTCTACACCTGGCTGGTGTCGGACGGCATCCAGTTCGAAGTCGGGTTCCTGGTCGACAACCTGACCGCCATGATGATGCTCGTGGTCACCTTCGTCTCCCTGATGGTGCACATCTACACCATCGGGTACATGAAGGACGATCCAGGCTATCAGCGCTTCTTTGCGTACATCTCGTTGTTCACCTTCTCCATGCTGATGCTGGTGATGGCGAACAACTTCATGCAGCTGTTCTTCGGCTGGGAGGCCGTGGGGCTGGTCTCCTATCTGCTGATTGGCTTCTGGTACAAGCGCCCGACCGCGACCTACGCGAACATGAAGGCGTTCATCGTGAACCGCGTCGGGGACTTCGGTTTCCTGATCGGCATCGCCGCGCTGGTGTTCTATACCGGCAGCCTCAACTACACCGAGGTGTTCGCCGAAGGCCAGGCGATGAGCGAGGCCACGATCACCATCTGGCCGGGCTGGACCTTCGGCCTGCTGGACCTGGCCCTGATCTTCCTGTTCATCGGTGCGATGGGGAAATCCGCGCAGGTGCCGCTGCACGTCTGGCTGCCGGACTCCATGGAAGGCCCGACGCCGATCTCCGCGCTGATCCACGCGGCCACCATGGTGACCGCGGGCATCTTCATGGTCGCGCGCATGTCGCCGCTGTACGAGTTCTCGGTCGCGGCGCTGTCGTTCATTCTCATCATCGGCGCGATCACTGCGTTCTTCATGGGCCTGATCGGTCTGGTGCAGAACGACATCAAGCGCGTGGTCGCCTATTCGACGTTGTCCCAGCTGGGTTACATGACCGTGGCTCTGGGTGCGTCGGCGTACGCCGCGGGGCTGTTCCATCTGATGACCCACGCCTTCTTCAAGGCGCTGCTGTTTCTGGCGGCCGGCTCGGTGATCATCGCCATGCACCACCTGCAGGACATGCGCGCGATGGGCGGCCTGCGTCGGTACATGCCGATCACCTACGTGACGGCGCTCATCGGGTCCCTGGCGTTGATCGGCTTCCCGTTCTTCTCCGGGTTCTTCTCCAAGGACGCGATCATCGAGGCGGTGGGCTATTCCGAAACCCCGGGGGCCACGTTCGCCTACTGGCTGGTGCTGGCCGGGGTGTTCGTCACCGCGCTATATACCTTCCGCATGTTCTTCATGGTGTTCCATGGCGAGGAGCGCTATGACCAGGCACACAAGTACATGCCGGACCACGGCGACGAACACGACGATGAGCATGGTGATGACCACCACCACGGTCCGTTGCAGCCGAAGGAGTCGCCGTGGGTGGTGACCGTGCCGCTGATCCTGCTGGCGATCCCGTCAGTCGTGGCTGGCTACTTCATCGGTCCGATGTTGTTTGGCGACTTCTTCGCCAACAGCCTGTTCGTGCTGCCGGAGCAGGATGTGCTGGCGACCAAGGGCGAGACCTACACCGGGGTCATCGGCTTTGTACTGCACGGTCTGATGCTGCCGGCGTTCTGGCTGGCAATGGCTGGCCTGGCGACCGCCTGGTACCTGTACATGAAGCGCCCGGAACTGCCGGCGTTGATCGCCGAGCGCCTGAAGCTCGGGGTGCGCATCCTCGAGGACAAGTACGGCTTCGACCGCTTCAACGACTGGTTCTTTGCCGGCGGGTCGGTGCGTCTCGGGCGGGCGCTGTGGCGCTATGGTGACGCGCTGATCATCGACGGCTTGCTGGTCAATGGCACGGCGCGCTCGATCGGCTGGATCTCGTCGCGTGTCCGCCACATGCAGTCCGGCTTCCTCTACCACTACGCGTTCGTGATGATCATCGGCCTGCTGGTCCTGATGTTCGCCTTCGTGATCTGAGCGGCTTCGACACCCATGCGCTCGAAGCCCATCGCTGTTTCAAGGAACGACCATGTTTGCTGACTGGCCTATCTTGAGTCTGTTGATCTGGCTGCCGATTCTCGGTGGCTTCCTGGTGCTCGCCGCCGGGCGCGACGCGCCCCATGTGGCGCGTCGGCTCGGGCTCGCGGTGGCCGTAGCGACCTTTGTCGTCAGCCTGCCGCTCTGGTTCGTGTTCGAGCGGGGGACCGCCGAGATGCAATTCCAGGAGCTGGCCTCCTGGATCCCGGCGTTCAACGTGAACTACCACCTGGGTGTGGACGGCATCTCCATGCCGCTGATCCTGCTGACCACGCTGATCACCGTGGTCGTGGTGGTTGCCGCGTGGGAATCGGTGAAGGACCGCATCGCCTACTACATGGCCGCGATGCTGGTCATGGAAGGCCTGATGATCGGCATGTTCGCATCGATGGATGCGGTGCTGTTCTACGTGTTCTTCGAGGCGATGCTGATCCCGATGTTCCTGGTGATCGGGATCTGGGGCGGTCCGCGGCGCGTCTATGCCACCCTCAAGTTCTTCCTCTACACCTTCCTCGGTTCGGTGTTCATGCTGGTCGCGCTGATCTGGATGTACATCCAGTCCGGCAGCTTCCTGATCCAGGATTTCCATGCCCTGCAGATCGGCCTGACCGCGCAGATCCTGATCTTCCTCGCGTTCTTCATGGCGTTCGCGGTGAAGATCCCGATGTTCCCGGTGCATACCTGGCTGCCGGATGCCCACGTGGAAGCGCCCACCGGCGGCTCGGTGATCCTGGCCGCGATCATGCTGAAGATCGGGGGCTATGGCTTCCTGCGCTTCTCGCTGCCGATCACCCCGGATGCCAGCGCCGTGCTCGACACCATGATGATCGTGCTGTCGCTGATCGCGATCGTCTACATCGGCCTGGTGGCGTTGATCCAGAGCGACATGAAGAAGCTGATCGCGTATTCGTCGATCGCGCACATGGGCTTCGTGACCCTCGGCTTCTTCCTGGCCTTCTACATCTACTCCAACACCGGGGACTGGGAAGGCGCCTCGCTGGGTATCGCCGGCGGCATGGTGCAGATGATCTCGCACGGCTTCATCTCGGCGGCGATGTTCCTCGCGGTGGGGGTGCTGTACGACCGCCTGCACAGCCGGCAGATCGCCGATTACGGCGGCGTGGTGAACACCATGCCGTGGTTCGCCGCGTTCTTCGTGCTGTTCGCCATGGCCAACACCGGCCTGCCGGGCACGTCCGGGTTCGTCGGCGAGTTCATGGTCATCCTGGCCGCGTTCAAGGCGGATTTCTGGATCGCCTTCCTCGCCGCGACCACCCTGATCCTGGCCGCTGGCTACACCCTGTGGCTGGTCAAGCGCGTGATCTTCGGCGCGGTGGCCAACGAGAACGTGGCCGGTCTTTCCGACATGAATCGCCGCGAGTTCTTCCTGATGGGCGTGCTGGCCTTCTTCACGCTGCTGCTGGGCGTGTGGCCGGCCCCGCTGCTGGATGTGATGAACGCGACCATCGACCACCTCGTGGCGCATATCGCGCAGTCGAAGCTCTGAAGGGGCGCCTGACATGAATTTCGAGATCCCCAATTTCCTCCCCGCCGTGCCCGAGATGTTCGTGCTCGGGATGGCGTGCCTGATCCTGGTGATCGACGCGTTCCTGCCGGATTCGCGGCGTGATGTCACCTACGGCCTGGTGCAGGCGACCCTGGTCGCGGCGGCGGGTCTGACACTGTGGATGATGGGGCCGGAGACGGTCCTGACCTTCTCGGATACCTTTGTGAAGGACCCGATGGCCGACATCCTGAAGGTGGCGGTGTACGTGACCAGCTTCCTGGTCTTCCTGTATGCCCGTCCGTACCTGATGGAGCGCGGTATCCACAAGGGCGAGTTCTACGTGCTGGGCCTGTTCGCGGTGCTCGGCATGATGATCATGATCTCGGGGCACAACCTGCTCACCCTGTACCTGGGCCTGGAGCTGCTGTCGCTGTCGTCCTACGCGCTGGTCGCGTTCTGGCGCGACAACTCGCGCGCCACCGAGGCGGCCATGAAGTACTTCGTGCTGGGTGCGCTGGCATCCGGTTTGCTGCTCTACGGCATGTCCATGATCTATGGCATGACCGGTTCGCTGGATATCGCGGTGATCGCCGCCGAATTGGTGGCTGCGGACGAGAGCATGAACGTCCCGCTGGTCTTCGGTCTGGTGTTCCTGGTGGTCGCCATCGCGTTCAAGCTGGGGGCGGTGCCGTTCCATATGTGGGTGCCGGACGTCTACGACGGTGCCCCCACCGCGGTCACGCTGTTCATCGCCACGGCGCCGAAGATTGCGGCATTTGCCTTCCTGATGCGGCTGCTGGTGGAAGGGATGGGCCCACTGCACGCCGACTGGCAGGGCATGCTGATTATCCTCGCAGTCCTGTCGCTCGCCGTGGGCAACGTGATCGCGATCGCCCAGACCAGCATCAAGCGCATGCTGGCCTATTCGACCATTGCCCATATCGGGTTCCTGTTCATGGGGATCCTGGCGGGCACCGACAGCGGGTACGCCTCGGCCATGTTCTACGTGATCGTCTACGCGATCACGGCCGCCGGTGGTTTCGGGATGATCGTGTTCCTGTCGCGCAAGGGGTACGAAGCGGACCAGATCGATGACTTCAAGGGGCTCGCCAAGCGCAACCCCTGGTTTGCGTTCATCATGCTGCTCCTGTTGTTCTCCATGGCCGGTGTACCGCCGACGGTCGGCTTCTACGCCAAGCTGGCGGTGATCCAGGCCGCCGTGGGCGCGGAACTGGTCTGGCTGGCGATCGTCGCGGTGATCTTCTCGATCATTGGCGCCTTCTACTACCTGCGTGTGGTCAAGATGATGTTCTTCGACGACCCCCAGGAAGGTGCCGAGGAGCCGGTCCAGCCGTCCGGTGCGCTGGCCGCTGCGCTTAGCATTAATGGGCTTGCGGTGCTGCTGTTGGGAATTTTCCCGGGTCTGCTGCTGTCTTTAACCCACTACGCAATTATCGGGTAACTCGTGACACAGTGGATTCCGTTTGATGTTCTAGTCTGGGGGTTTGTGGTGGTGGCGTTTATCAGCGCCAACCTGCCCTGGCTCAGTGATCGTATCGGCCTGATGGTGGTGCCGGAGAGTGGCATCAAGGGGCCGTGGACCCGCATTGGCGAATGGCTGGTGCTGTATATCGTGATCGGCGCCATCGGGAAGGGGCTGGAGTTCCAGGCGACCGGCGGTATCCATCCGCAGGGCTGGGAGTTCTACGTGATCACCCTGTCGCTGTTCGCGATGTTTGCCCTGCCCGGATACATCTGGCGCTACGACCTGCGTCCACACCTGCGGGCTGGCCAGCGCCGGGCACGGTAGTAAATAATCGGCGACAGCCCTTGCGGGGCGGGTCGCCGCTTTGGTATAGTTCTGCGTCTCGGATGCGGGGTGGAGCAGTCTGGCAGCTCGTCGGGCTCATAACCCGAAGGTCGCAGGTTCAAATCCTGCCCCCGCTACCAATTGTCAGAGAGGCCCCGTACGGGGCCTTTTTGTTAAGGGTCTTCGCCCGGTGTGGTGAATCGCCCTTGGGCCGCGCTCCCGCGCGCCTCGCAGCACCCAAGGTGTTGCTGTCATCTGGAGAGGTGTACGAGGGGCGTTCGGCGCCCTTTTTTTGTTTCCGGGTCCCGCCAAAGGGACGGAGTCGATCGAGACGCCCTTGTCGCAGAAGGCTGAACAACTGAAAACACTGCTGACCCCGGTTGTCGAGGGGGAAGGCATGCAGCTGTGGGGGCTGGAGTATCACTCCGGTTCCACGCCGCCTGTCGTGCGGATCTATATCGATGGCGAGAATGGCGTCACGGTGGACGATTGCGCGCGCGTCAGCGATCAGGCCGGTGCGGTCATCGAGGTCGAGGAGGCTCTGAAGGGGAACTACACCCTGGAGGTGTCCAGCCCCGGTATCGAACGCCCTCTGTTTACCCCCGAGCAGTTCCGGACCTACATCGGTCATCCGGTGAAGGTGCGTCTGGCATGGCCGGAGCATGACCGCCGCAATTTCCGTGGCGTACTGCTGTCGGTGGAAGATCCGATGATCGAGGTGGAAGTGGACGGCATGGCCTACGAGCTGCCGCTGGCCGCGATCCACAACGCGCGTGTCCTTGAGCAGCTATAAAAAATAGCTGTAGTCCGGGGCGCTGCTACGCTTTTTGTTGAATCGGCAGGCAACTGCCGAGTGCGGAGAGGCAAGACATGAACAAGGAGATCCTGCTGGTCGCTGATGCCGTGGCGAACGAGAAGGGAGTGGAGAAGGGCATCATCTTCGAAGCCCTGGAATCGGCCCTGGCGATGGCGACCCGCAAGTACCACGGCGGCAAGATGGACGTTCGCGTGAGCATCGACCGCGAGGAGGGTGATTACGAGGCCTTCCGGCGCTGGACCGTGGTGGACGACGAGGACCCCGAGTTCGAATCCCCGGAATACCAGACGCTGCTGTCCTATGCCCAGCAGAAGAATCCGGATGCCCAGGTCGGCGACGTGATCGAGGAGCCGGTCGAGGCCGTGGACTTCGGCCGCATTGCGGCCCAGGCCGCGAAGCAGGTCATCGTGCAGAAAGTGCGCGAGGCCGAGCGGGCCAAGGTCGTCGCGGAGTACCAGGATCGCGTTGGCACGCTGGTCATGGGGATCGTCAAGCGTACGGATCGCAATGGCACCTATGTGGACCTCGGGAGCAACGCCGAGGCCCTGATCCCGCGCGAACACATGATCCCGCGCGAGACCGTGCGTACCAATGACCGGCTGCGCGGCTATCTCAAGGAGATCCGCCCCGAGGCTCGTGGTCCGCAGTTGATCCTCAGCCGCACCGCGCCGGAGTTCCTGATGGAGCTGTTCAAGCTCGAGGTGCCCGAGGTCGGCCAGAACATTATCGACATCATGGGTGCGGCCCGTGACCCGGGTATGCGCGCCAAGATTGCAGTGCGCTCCAACGACCCGCGTCTGGATCCGGTCGGCGCCTGCGTCGGCATGCGCGGCTCGCGTGTGCAGTCGGTGTCCAACGAGCTGGCCGGCGAGCGCATCGACATCATTGTCTGGGACGAGAATCCGGCTCAGTTCGTGATCAATGCGATGTCGCCGGCGGAGGTCCTGTCGATCGTGGTCGACGAGGACAAGCAGTCGATGGATATCGCGGTCGAGGAAGACAAGCTGTCACTGGCCATCGGCCGTGGCGGCCAGAACATCCGCCTGGCCTCCCAGCTGACCGGCTGGGAACTGAACGTGATGACCGAGGAACAGGCCGCCGAAAAGAGCGACGCCGAGGCCCAGCAGTTGGTCGCGTTCTTCATGGAGGCCCTGGATGTCGACGAGGAAGTTGCCAGCATCCTGGTTCAGGAAGGCTTTACGACCCTGGACGAAGTGGCCTATGTGGAAGAGGCAGAACTGCTGGCGATCGAGGAGTTCGACGAGGCCATGGTCGAGGAGCTGCGCAATCGTGCGAGCGACGCGCTCCTGACCAAGGCCATCGCGGCCGAGGGTGGCGATGGCTATCAGCCCGCGGAGGATCTCCTCGGCATGGAAGGCATGAGCCCGGCGCTGGCGAACAAGCTGGCGTCACATGGCGTGTGCACCATGGAGGACTTGGCGGAGCAGGCATCCGACGACGTGGTCGAGATGACCGGCCTGGATACGGAAGAGGCGTCGGCGCTGATTATGACGGCGCGCGCCCCGTGGTTCGAAACCGGGGAGTAAGCCCCGGTCGCTCGTCTCGCGGACGCGTATCACAGGCTGTCGGTTGGCCTGAAAAGAATCTGGAATGGAGGTAGGCGCCATGGCGCAAATGACAGTGCAGCAATTCGCGGAATCGGTGGGAACACCGGTTGACCGCCTCATGGTTC
Organism: Thioalkalivibrio sp. ALMg13-2; assembly: GCF_000381185.1. Lineage (NCBI taxonomy): Bacteria > Pseudomonadati > Pseudomonadota > Gammaproteobacteria > Chromatiales > Ectothiorhodospiraceae > Thioalkalivibrio > Thioalkalivibrio sp. ALMg13-2. The sequence goes on from NZ_KB906102.1 coordinate 37,642, forward strand.
AGCTCAAGGAGGCGGGCGTCGAGGTCGATGGTCCGGAAGCGGCGATCACCGATGCCGAAAAGCGCAAGCTGCTCGATCACCTCCGTCAGGCGCATGGCGAGGGCGACGCAGGGCGCGTGACCCTGAAGCGCCGGACCCAGGCGCAGACCCTCAAGGTCAGCTCCGGCCAGGGGCGCTCCAAGACGGTTAACGTCGAGGTGCGCAAGAAGCGGACCCTGAAGCCCAAGCCCGCCGAGGCGCAGCCCGAGGCCCCGGTGGAAGAGGCCCCGGTGGCCGAAGAGCAACAGGCCCCGGCGCCCGAGGCCCCGGAAGAAGTCCGTGCCGCCGACCCGGCGGAAGAGACGGCCCCCGAGGCCCCGGTCGAGGACGAGACCCCGGTAGCCGAAGAGGTGCCGGTCGAGGAGCCCAAGGCCGAAGAGCCGGTTGTCGAGACCCCGGCCGAGCCGGAGCCCGAGGTGGCCGAAGAGGCCCCGGTCGAGGAGCCCGCTGCCGAACCGGAGCCCGTGCCCGAGAAGCCGAAGCGTGCACTCAGCCGTACCGAGCAGCTGGCGCTGCAGGTGGAGGCCGAGCGCGAAGCCCAGCGCAAGGCGTCCGACGCGCGCAAGCAGGAAGCCGTTGAACGCGAAGAACGCCAGAAGCGTCGGGCGAAAGAGCTCGAGGCCCAGGAGGCCAAGCGCGAGAAGGAAGAACAGACACGGTTGGAGCGCGAAGCCGCAGCGCGGCAGGCCGCTCCGGCAGCTGCCCCGGCAGCCGATGCCAAGGCCGGCAAGGGCGCCCGCAAGGGTGGCCGCAAGGACGAGCGCAAGGAACTGCATGTCGCCGGGGACCGCCGCGGTCGCCGCAAGAAGGGCGAGAGCCGCAAGGCCCAGTCCGCAGCGGCTCAGGCCGTGACCAGCAAGCACGGCTTTGCCAAGCCGACCGCGCCGGTGGTGCGGGATGTCGAGGTGCCGGAAACCATTACCGTGGCCGACTTGGCCCAGGCGATGGCGATCAAGGCGCCGCAGCTGATCAAGGCCCTGATGGGCATGGGCGTGATGGCGACCATCAATCAGTCGATTGATCAGGACACCGCGATGCTGGTGGTCGAGGAGATGGGGCATAACCCGATCGCCGCGAAGGAAACCTCGGTCGAAGACGAGATCGATACCGGTCTCGAGCAGAATGCCGAGGCCCGTCCGCGGCCGCCGGTGGTGACCGTGATGGGTCACGTCGACCACGGGAAAACCTCGCTGCTGGACTATATCCGCAAGGAGAAGGTCGCCTCTGGCGAGGCAGGCGGGATTACCCAGCACATCGGCGCCTACCACGTGAAGAACAACCACGATGGCGTGACCTTCCTGGATACGCCGGGGCATGCCGCGTTTACCGCGATGCGTGCCCGTGGCGCCCAATCCACCGACATTGTGATCCTGGTGGTTGCGGCGGATGACGGCGTGATGCCGCAAACCATTGAGGCGATCCAGCATGCGAAGGCTGCGGGCGTGCCGATGGTCGTGGCGGTCAACAAGGTCGACAAGCCCGAGGCCGAACCGGATCGGGTCATGAACGAACTGGCCCAGCACGAGGTAATCCCCGAGTCCTGGGGCGGCGATACCCAGTTCATTCAGGTCTCCGCCCATACTGGCCAGGGGATCGACGATCTGCTGGAGTCCCTGGGGCTGCAGGCCGAGGTGATGGAGCTGAAGGCCCCGGACGAGGGTCCGGCGCGTGGTGTGGTCATCGAATCGCGCCTGGAGAAAGGCCGTGGTCCGGTGGCGACCATTCTGGTCCAGTCCGGCAAGCTCAAGCACGGCGACATCGTGCTCTCGGGCAAGGAATACGGCCGCGTGCGGGCGATGTTCGACGATACCGGCACGGCCGTGAAGGAAGTCGGCCCGTCGATGCCGGTCGAGGTCCTGGGCCTGTCCGGGGTGCCGGACGCTGGCGACGAGGTGCTGGTGGTGGCCGATGACAAGACGGCCCGCGAGGTCGCAGAACATCGCGACACCAAGCAACGCGAGCGTAAGCTGGCCGCGCAGCAGGCGTCGAAGCTGGAGAACATCTTCAACCAGATGCAGGACGGCCAGATCGCGACCGTGAACATCCTGATCAAGGCGGATGTGCAGGGCTCGGCCGAGGCCTTGCGCGAGTCGTTGATCAAGCTGTCCACCGACGAGGTCCGCGTGAAGGTGGTCTCCGCCGGCGTGGGCGGGATCTCCGAGTCCGACATGAACCTGGCGATGGCCTCCGAGGCGATCGTCATCGCGTTCAACGTGCGTGCCGATGCGGGCGCGAAGCGCCTCGCGGCGGAGAACGAGATCGACGTGCGCTACTACTCGGTGATCTACGAGGCGATCGACGACGTGAAGCAGGCGCTGTCCGGTCTGCTGTCGGCCGAGATCCGCGAAGAGATCGTCGGCCTGGCGCAGGTGCGCGACGTGTTCAAGGCCTCGGGCTTTGGTCAGGTGGCCGGCTGTCTGGTGATGGAGGGCGCGGTCAAGCGGGGCAACCCGATCCGCGTGCTGCGCGACAACGTCGTAATCTACGAGGGCGAGCTGGAGAGCCTGCGTCGCTTCAAGGACGATGTGAACGAGGTCAAGGCCGGTACCGAATGTGGTATCGCGGTGAAGAACTACAACGACGTGAAGGCGGGTGACCAGATCGAGGTCTTCCAGCGCGTCGAGGTGGCCCGGACGCTCTGATGCCCGGTAACCGCGACTTCCATCGTTCCGACCGAGTCGGGGAGCAGATCCAGCGCGAGCTGGCCGAGCTCATCCGCATGGAGGTCAAGGACCCGCGGGTCGGCATGATCACGCTGGCCGGGGTCGAGGTGTCGCGCGATCTGGCGTATGCCCGAGTGTATTTCACCCAGCTCGGCGGGGCCGAGAAGGGCCAGGAGGCGCAGAAGGGCTTGAACAGCGCCGCCGGTTTTCTGCGCCGGGCCCTGGGGCAGCGCATGCGTCTGCGCTCGGTGCCGCAATTGCGCTTCATCTATGACGATACGCCGGAGCGCGGCGCGCACCTGTCGTCATTGATCAACCAGGCGCTGGCCGAGGATCGGGCGCATCATGCGGACGATCTCGAGGCCCCGGATGGGGACGGCGCGGCAGATGACGGTGGCTCCGACGAGCGACGCGATCCGGACGAGGGGCCGGAACGCGGGGCCTGAGCCCGGGCGTTTGCGGCCGGGCGGTTCATCCATGGCGAGCAAGCGGCGCGAGGTCGACGGCATCCTGTTGCTGGACAAGCCGCGGGGGCGCAGCTCCAACCAGGCGCTGGGCCGGGTCAAGTATCTGTTGCAGGCGAAGAAGGCCGGTCATACCGGGGCACTGGACCCGCGGGCGACGGGCCTTTTGCCGTTGTGCTTCGGGCAGGCCACCAAGGTCTCCGGCTGGCTGCTGGATGCGGACAAGCGCTATGTCGCCGAGGCGCGCCTGGGGGTGGAGACGGACAGCGCGGACCTCGATGGCGCAGTGATCCGCGAGGCGGCGGTGCCGCCCATCGAGCCGGCCACCCTGCGCGAGCTGGAGCGGCGGTTCAGTGGCGACCAGGCGCAAGTCCCGCCAATGGTCTCGGCCCTAAAGCATCAGGGCAAGCGCCTGTATGAGCTCGCGCGTCAGGGTGTGGAGGTGGATCGCCCCCCGCGTCCGGTGCAGATCCATTCCCTGGAGATCGAGCAGATCGCGGCGGACGGCCTGCGTTTGACGGTGCATTGCTCCAAGGGGACCTATATCCGTTCGCTGGTTGCCGACATCGGGCATGCGCTCGGTTGTGGAGCGGCGGTGGATACGTTGCACCGGGTCGGGCACGGCCACTTCGACGCCGCCGCGATGGTCTCGCTGGATGCCATTGAGGCGGCCTTCGAGGCGGGCGGGGTCGCCGCCATCGAGGCCTTGCTGCAACCGGCGGAGGCGGCGCTGGCGCACTGGCCGTCGGTCACGCTCGACGCCGCCGCCAGCGCCGCCATGCGCCATGGCAACCCGGCCGCGCCGACCGCCGTGGTCGGGCAGGCCCCAGGGGCGGCGGATGCGCCGTACGAAGGGGATACTGGCTGGCCCCTGGTGCGGATTTTTGATGATGGTGGCCGCTTCCTGGCGGTCGGTGTTCGCGACCCCGACGGGCAGATCCGGGCGCGGCGTTTGTTCGTGCCGGCGGCGCACGCGCCGGCCTGAGCGTGCCCGGTCTCTTTCTGTTCACGTCGTCGTGCGTCGTGCTACCATTGCCCGCCTATCGCCAGCGCCACTGGTCGGTTAACGGTTTAGAAATTTTTCAGGAGTCAGGTTTTCATGTCGCTCACCACCGAAGAAAAATCGGCCATCGTCGAGAAGCACAAGCGCGATCCCAACGACACCGGTTCGCCGGAAGTCCAGGTCGCGCTGCTGACGGCCCGCATCCAGCATCTGATGGGGCACTTCGACAAGCACAAGCAGGATCATCACTCGCGCCGCGGCCTGTTGAAGATGGTCAGCACGCGCCGCAAGTTGCTGACCTACCTCAAGCGTCATGACCAGGAGCGCTATCAGGCCCTGGTTCAGGAGCTTGGGCTGCGCCGCTAAGGCCGGCATGACGGGCCCGCGCCATTGGTGCGGGCCCGTTCGCTTTCGGGCCCGCACCAATGGGTCGCGAGAGCCAGAATTCAGGCATCAAAGTCGCAAGAACACGGGAAACGGGAAATAACGTGGCATACAAGAAGTCATTCCAGTACGGAAACCATACGGTCACCTTCGAAACCGGTGACATCGCTCGTCAGGCCAGTGGCGCCGTCATCGTCAATATGGCCGAGACCGTGGTGCTGGTCACCGTGGTGGCTCGCAAGGAAGCCGACCCGGGCCGAGACTTCTTCCCCCTGACCGTGAACTACCAGGAACGCACCTACGCGGCCGGCAAGATCCCGGGTGGATTCTTCAAGCGCGAGGGGCGTCCGAGCGAGAAGGAAACCCTGACTTGTCGCCTGATCGACCGACCGATCCGTCCGCTGTTCCCGGAAGGCTTCAAGAACGAGACCCAGGTGGTCGCGACGGTAATGTCGATCAACCCCGAGGTGGATCCCGATATCCCCGCGATGCTCGGGACCTCGGCCGCGCTGGCGCTCTCCGGCGTGCCCTTCGCCGGGCCGATTGGCGCCGCGCGCGTCGGTTACCGCGCCGGTGAGTACCTGCTGAACCCGACCTACAGCGCCCTGGCGGATTCCGACCTTGATCTTGTCGTGGCGGGTACCGAGAACGCCGTGCTGATGGTCGAATCGGAGGCCAACCAGCTCTCCGAAGAGGTGATGCTGGGTGCGGTGATGTACGGCCACGAGCAGATGCAGGCCGCGATCCAGGCGATCAAGGAACTGGCGGCCGAGGCCGGCAAGCCCGCGTGGGAATGGCAGCCGGCGGCGTCGCTCGAATCGCTCGAGGAGCAGATCCAGGGCGTGGTCGGCGAAGAACTGGTGGAGGCGTACCAGATCGCCGAGAAGCAGGCGCGCACGCAGCGCATTGGCGAACTGCGCGGCAAGGCCGTGGAGGCCCTGGTCCGTGAAGACGAGTCCGGGCCGAGCCTGGATGACGTGAAGACGGCCTTCCACGACCTGGAGTACCGCCTGGTCCGTGATCGTATCCTCGACGGCAACCCGCGCATCGATGGCCGCGACACCAAGACGGTACGCCCGATCCACGTGGATACGGGCGTGCTGCCGCGCGCGCACGGCTCCGCCGTGTTTACCCGGGGCGAGACGCAGGCAATGGTGGTGGCCACCCTCGGCACCGATCGCGATGCCCAGATCATCGATGCCCTGGAAGGCGAGCGCCGCGACCGTTTCATGCTGCACTACAACTTCCCGCCTTACTGCACCGGCGAAACCGGCTTTGTCGGGTCACCCAAGCGCCGCGAGATCGGCCACGGGCGCCTCGCCAAGCGTGGCGTGCAGGCGGTGATGCCGAACGAGGCGGACTTCTTCCCCTATGTGCTTCGCGTGGTCTCCGAGATCACCGAATCCAACGGGTCCAGCTCCATGGCCTCTGTCTGCGGTACCTCGCTGGCGCTGATGGATGCCGGCGTGCCGCTGAAGGCTCCGGTTGCAGGTATTGCGATGGGCCTGATCAAGGAAGGCGATCGCTTCGCCGTGCTCTCCGATATCCTCGGCGACGAGGACCATCTGGGGGACATGGACTTCAAGGTGGCCGGTACCAACGACGGCGTGACCGCGTTGCAGATGGACATCAAGATCGACGGGATCACCCGCGAGATTATGGAGCGGGCGCTGGCCCAGGCCCGTGAAGGCCGCATGCATATCCTCGGATGCATGAACGAAGTGCTGCCGCATCATCGTGACGAGATGTCCTCGCACGCGCCGCGCTTCATCACCATGAAGATCAACCCGGACAAGATCCGCGACGTGATCGGCAAGGGCGGGGCGACCATTCGCGCACTGACCGAAGAGACCGGCGCGACCATCGACATCCAGGACGACGGCACGGTGAAGGTCGCCTCCACCGATCAGGCGGCGGGCCTCGAGGCCAAGCGCCGTATCGAAGAGCTGACTGCGGATATCGAGGTCGGGCGCCAGTACACCGGGAAGGTGGCGAAGATCATGGACTTCGGGGCGTTCGTCTCGATCCTGCCGGGCCGTGACGGTCTGGTCCACATCTCGCAGATCTCCGACGAACGTGTCGAGAGCGTCGGCGATTTCCTCTCGGAAGGGGATTCGGTGACGGTGCGGGTCCTGGAAGTGGACAAGCAGGGCCGCATCCGTCTGAGCATGAAGGCGGTCGAACCCGAGTCCTGATCGGACTCGCTTCGATCACGGGCGTTGCTTTTTCCGGCGCCCGGCCATTCAGATTCGGGACGCGTGGGCATGGACCTCGTCAGTATTCGCAAAAGTTACCGGCGCTACGCTCGCCACTACGACGCCACCTTCGGTCGAGTGTTCGCGACCGGGCGCGCCAGTGCGCGGGAGACCCTGGCGCCGGTCTCGGGCAAGCGCATCCTGGAAGTCGGGGTCGGCACCGGGATCTCGCTGCCGGATTATCCGGATGACTGCGAGGTGGTGGGGATCGATGTATCCCGCGAGATGCTGGAGGTTGCGCGTGGGCGCCTGAACGGCGGTCTGCCGGCGGTATCCGGCCTGTGCGAGATGGATGCCGAACAGCTCGGCTTCGCCGACAATAGCTTTGATGCGGTGGTCGCGATGTATGTGGCCACCGTGGTACCCAACCCCGATGCCCTGTTCGCCGAGATGTGGCGAGTCTGCCGCCCCGGGGGACGCCTGCTGGTGGTCAACCACTTTGCCTCGCAGCAATGGTTGTTGCGCGGCGTCGAGCGCTGCCTGCGGCCGCTGTCGAAGGCCGTTGGGTTCCGGCCGGACATGGAATACGAGGACTTCGTGCGCGTGACCGGGCAGGAGCCCTGCATGGTCGCCCCGGCCAGCCTGTTCGGCTACTGGAAACAGGTCGAATTCCGCAAGCCTGTCTGAACGTTCGTCCTCGCAGGGCTCAGCCACGAGCACCGTCATCGCGAGGAGCGCAGCGACGTGGCGACCGCCATGGGCGGTCCCGGGACCGATCCGAACGAAACGCAGGGGTTACGGACGGAGGTTGCTTCGTCGCTTCGTTCCTCGCAATGACGGTGCTTGTGGCAACACCATGGTCGGTCAGCGGCGGGTGAACAACGGCAGCTCGTGGCGCCGCGCATTGGCGGCGAGAAACTGCCCGCGGCCGTCCCGCTCGGCATCCAGCCCGGCCTGTTCCGTTGAAGGTTCCCCCAGGATTGTTGCCAGGAACACCTCCAGTTCCCGCCCGTCTACCCGCAAGCTGCCGAAGGGCGTGCCGTCTGCGGCCGCATGCCAGAACAACCGTGGTTGCCAGTTGCATCCCTGGATCTTCGGGTGGCGGTAGAGTTCGATCAGGCGCTGTTCGAGTGCGTCGGACATGGGAACCTCGGTCGGGGCGGGCCGGACGAAACGCTGTAGGCAGAAACGTCGGCTAGCGCGAAAAGACGTTACTGTAGAACAACACCATCCCCGCGTCAGAGGACCCGACGAATGGCCATCGACTGGAAGCATTACGATTCCGCCCCGTTTTACGACGAACTGATCGAGAAACCTGGCCAGCCGCGCGCTCCGGCTCGGGCACTCGCGGAATACCTGGCCTCGCTGGACGAGGGCGAGATCCACAGCCGCAAGCAGGCCGCGGACAGCGCGATTCTCGAGATGGGTATCAGCTTCACGGTCTACACCGAAGGCGAGAACATTGACCGCGCCTGGCCGTTCGACATCATCCCGCGGGTCATTGCGCGCAAGGAATGGGATCAGGTCACGGCCGGCCTCGAGCAGCGCCTGAATGCCCTGAACCTGTTCATCGACGATATCTACAACGAGCAGCGGATCTTCCAGGACAAGGTGATTCCGCGCTATGTCCTGAATCAGTCGAAGAATTTCCGCGAACAGTGTGTTGGTATCAAGCCGCCGCAGGGCGTCTGGGCACACATCTGCGGCTCGGACCTGGTGCGCGACGGCTCGGGGCAGTTCTACGTGCTGGAGGACAACCTCCGCGTGCCCTCCGGCGTGTCGTACATGCTGGAGAATCGGCAAGTCACCAAGCGGGTGTTCCCGGAGCTGTTCGAGAGTTCCAGCATCCTGCCGGTGGATGAATATCCCACCCAGCTGTTCGACATGCTCGCCTCGATCTCGCCGCGCCCGCAGGATTACCCGGAGATCGCGGTGCTGACGCCGGGGATCTACAACTCGGCCTACTTCGAACACTCCTTCCTCGCCCAGCGCATGGGCGCGGAGCTGGTGGAGGGCGCGGATCTGGTGGTCGGCGACGACGACTGCGTCTACATGCGCACCATCGATGGTCTGGAGCGCGTCGACGTCATCTACCGGCGCATCGACGACGAGTTCCTGGATCCGGAGGTCTTCAACCCGGATTCGATGCTGGGCGTGCCCGGGCTGATGCGCGCATGGCGCCAGGGCAACGTGGGGCTCGCCAACGCGCCGGGCGCGGGCGTGGCCGACGACAAGGTGATGTATGCCTTTGTGCCGGACATCATCCGCTATTACCTGGATCAGGAACCGATCATCCCCAACGTGCCGACCTATCTCTGCGTCAACGAGAAGGATCGTGCCTACGTGCTGGATCACCTCGACGAGCTGGTGGTGAAGCCGGCCAACGAGTCCGGTGGCTACGGCATGCTGGTCGGCCCGCACGCAACCAAGAAGCAACGGGCCGAGTTCGCCCAGCTGATCAAGAAAGACCCGCGCAACTACATCGCCCAGCCGACGCTGGACCTTTCGGTGGCCCCGACGCTGTGCGGTGACGAGATCGAACCGCGGCACCTGGATCTGCGCCCATTCGTCCTGCAGGGGGTGCGCACCGACGTGACCGCCGGCGGGCTGACCCGCGTGGCGATGCGCAAGGGCTCGCTGGTGGTGAACTCCTCGCAGGGCGGGGGCAGCAAGGACACCTGGATCGTGGACGAGGAGAACTAAGATGCTCTCGAGAGTCGCAGAACGCGTGTACTGGATGGCGCGCTACGTTGAGCGTGCCGAGAACACGGCGCGCATGGTCATGGCCTTCAATCTGCTGGCGCTGGACATGCCGAAATCGGTGCAGCTGTCCTGGAAGGGGCTGGTGGACGTCACCGGTAACGAGGCCCTGTTCGACAACCACTACCAGCGCGAAGATGAACGGAACTGCGTGAAGTTCCTGCTGGCCGATGCCGATAACCCCAGCTCCATCCTCAACTCCCTGCGCGCCGCGCGCGAGAACGTTCGCACCACGCGCGATCTGGTGCCCTCCGAGGCCTGGGAGGTGATGAACGAACTCTATCTGTTCGCGCGCGACCATATCGATCAGGGTATCGGCAAGCGCGGGCGTTTCGAATTCCTCTCGGACGTCATCCAGCGCTGCCAGACCCTGACCGGGCTGCTGGCAGGCACCATGAGCCACGATGCCGCCTACGACTTTATCCGCCTGGGGCGCAACCTGGAGCGGGCCGACATGGGGACGCGGCAGATCGACGTTGGCGCACTGCGCCACCTGAAGAAGGATGGTGAGGACCCGGGGCCCTACGAGGGACTGCTGTGGACCAGCATCCTGCGTTCGGAGAGCGGCTTCCAGATGTATCGTCAGCATGTGAAGCGGCGCATCAACGGCGTGGATGTGGTGCGCTACCTGTTGCAGGACACCGCCTTCCCGCGGTCGGTTACCCACGCCCTGACCCAGGTACAAGACGCGCTGGAAAAATTGCCGAACAACGAACTGCCCCTGCGCCTGGTGATCCAGGGGCGCCGTCACGCGGCCGATGCCCACGTGGACGAATTGATCAAGGAAGAGGCCCTGCACGCCTTCATCGACGTGCTGCAGCGGGATATCGGAGATATTCACGGCGCGAACGCCGAGACCTGGTTCCTGGCCTCGCCGGCGCAGGTGCAGACTCAGGCGGCGTAGCTTCGCCGCGCTGCGGTGTTCAGCGCCGCGGCTTTTTCGTCTTGGCCGAGGAAGACCCCGCCGTCTTGCCGGAGCCGCGGCTGACGCGCGTCCCGCGCTGCTTGCGTTCGTGGGCGGATTCCCAGTCGAAGCGCGGCAGGTCGGTGAAGGCCTTCTTGATGTTCATGTCCCAGGCCTGGGTGAGCGACCGCAGATAGTCGTCGTCCGTCTCCAGGCACAGGTAATGGTCGAAGGTCAGGGTGCCGCGCTCATAGACCATCACCTCGATCGGTGGCCCCACGGTCAGGTTCGAGCGGATCGTCGAGTCGATGGAGACCAGGGCACAGCGCGCGGCATCGCCCAGCGGGGTGGTTGGGTCGATGATGCGGTCCAGAATGGGCTTGCCGTATTTGCTCTCGCCGATCTGCAAGAAGCGTGTCTGCTGCGAGGTGGTGATGTAGTTGCCCTGCGGGTAGACCATGAAGATGGCCGGCGCGTCCTGGCCGATCTGGCCGCCGATGATCAGTGTGGCCTCGGCCTTGATGCCGGAGCGGGACAGCGCCTCGGAGTGCTTTTCCGCCTCTTCGCGGTTGAGGCGCCCCAGATAGTCGGCCGCATCCGACATGCGCTCCACGGTTGCCAGGCTCTCGTCGGCACCTTCTTCCATGTCCCGTTTGAGCTGCTGTACCACCGATTGAGTGGTGGCGAGGTTGCCGGCAGCGAGGACCACAAAGACCCTCTGACCCTCGATCTCGAAGGTGTGCATCTTGCTGTAGGTGCTGACCTGGTCGACGCCCGCATTGGTGCGGGAGTCGGAGGCGAAGACGAGACCGTCGTCCAGATCGATGGCGACACAATAGGTCATGGGGACGCGGGTTTCCGGGCAAGGGGGTGACGGCATACTAGGGCTAGGGTCGGGGGGCGTCAACGCGCCGGGCGGATGGTCGCGCCCAGAACATGCATCGAACCGATTCCCTTTTATGACGGTCTCTTGCTCCGTTGAACCCTGTTTTTACTGGAGGCCCCGATGCTTCGGCGCTGGTTTTTGTTCCTGATCATCCTTGGATTTTCCCCCGTAACCGCGAGCGCCGACACACTGGCGTCGGAGGCCCTGATCGAGCGCATGCAGGCGGGTGGGCTGGTGATTTACTGGCGGCATGCGGCCACCGACCGCAGCCAGCGGGACACTGGCCTGTCCGACATGAGCCGTTGCGAGGCGCAGCGCAATCTCGACGACCGCGGGCGCGAGCAGGCTCGTCAGGTGGGCGAGGGCTTCGAGCGCCACGCGATTCCGGTAGAGCGCATCCTGAGCTCGCCCTTCTGCCGCAATGTCGACAGCGCCCGGATCGCCTTCGGCGAAGATTCCTGGGAGGTCCGTGACGACCTGTTCAACGTGCCGCCAGTGCGTGACCGTCAGCGCCAGCAGGAGCTGGTCGAGGCATTGCGGCGCTATCTGGTTACGGCGCCGGAGGATGCCGGGAAGAACGTGGTGATCGTCGGCCACAACATCAATCTTCAGCAGGCCGCCCGGGTTCGCATCGACGAGGGTGAAATCGCCGTGTTCGAGCCCGGCGGCGACTCGCCCCGTGTACTCGGGATGCTGACGCCCGAGGACTTCGACTGAGCCCCGGGATTCCTTGAGGCACGTGCCCGGTGTGGATGCCGGGCACCGCGGCCGCAGATCGTCTACGCCCAAGGGAAACACCGAATCCATCACCTGCGAGGAGGACGGCATGCGAACTGGGATGCTGGGCGCAATCCTGGGCCTGTTGCTGGTGGCGTTCGCTACCGCGGATGCGGAGACGCTGGCACCGGATGCGCTGATTGAGCGCATGCAGACTGGCGGGCTGGTGGTGTACTGGCGGCATGCGGCGACGGATCGCTCGCATGACGACTACGATCTGTCGGACATGGACGACTGCGAAGGGCAGCGCAATCTCAGCACGCACGGGCGTGAGCAGGCGCGCCAGGTGGGCAAGGGCTTCGAGCATTACGCGATCCCGGTGGAGCAGGTGCTGACCAGCGAGTTCTGCCGCAACTGGGAGACCGCGCACTATGCCTTCGATGACTACGAGATTCGGACCGAGCTCTACAATCTGCCGATTATCCAGGATGACGAGCGCCGCGAGGACCTGATCGAAGGCCTGCGGAGGCATCTGAATACTCCGCCCAAGGATCCGAAGAAAAACATCGTCGTTGTGGGCCACGACCTGAACCTGCGCCACGCGGTGGAGGTCGAGATCGAGGAGGCCGAGATGGCGGTGTTCGAGCCACACGCCGACGGCCCGCGTCTGCTGGGCACGCTGAAGCCGGACGATCTCGGTAAGCGCTGAGAGGTGTTTGTTCCGGTCGGTCGCACCCTGGCCCCGCCATGCGGGGCCAGGGCTGGGGTGTGACTAGTAGAGGAAGTCGGGCAGGTGCTTGCGCAGGGTGGTGGCGTCGATGGATTTGGTGATGTTCTTGGCGACCTCGGCAGTGACGTTATGGGCCACGGTCGGGTCCAGCATTTCGCGCAGGGCGCCCAGGAACGAGGGTGCGGCGACGATCACCAATTTCTTGTAGGTGCCGTCGTTATGGGCGGACTTGAGGCGTTCGGCCACCTGACGGGCAAAGCGGTTGCGTTCGTTGGCGGCGGGGTCGGTGCTGTCCTGCATCGCGTGGCGTGCGTCCCCGCTGGCACTGCTCCAGCTGCGCCCGGGACGATCCGAGACGAGATCCTGATTGTGGGCGCGGGATTCGCTGTGCGAGAGCGTCTCGCTCTCGTGCATCCCCTGGCAGGCACGGCCCTCGCAGGTAAAGATGCGGGCTCGTGCGGCGTCGGCGACAACGATCCAGACTGTATCCATGCAGATCCTCCTGTAGCGTATTCGGTGGCCCGACCGCCCGTTTCCGGGCGTACCAGGCCGCTATGGGGCCGGCCCGACAGGCATCGGCCCCGTCTTCGAGTGTAGATGCTTTGCCGGTTCACGGGTGGGGCTTTGCACGACGAAACCAACGTTCCGTGCGGGCGCGCACGGCTTGCCGCGCGGTACCCTGAAGCCTCTCTCGTTCGTGCGCAGTGTTGCCCAAGGAAAAGACCCCATGAGTGTCCTCACCTGGCTGGGTATCCTCGTCTGCCTGTCCCAATCGGCGATTCTGTCCGGGCTCAATCTCGGACTGTTCTCGCGCAGCAAGCTGGAGCTGGAGGTCGAGGCGCAGAAGGGCGACTGGCGCGCGGAGCGCCTGCTGGCCTTGCGCGCCGATGCTAACTTTGCCCTGGTAAGCATTCTCTGGGGCAACGTCTCCGTCAACGTGCTGCTGGCGTTGTTGTCTGGCTCGGTGATGGGCGGCGTGGCGGCGTTCCTGTTCTCCACCGTGGTGATCACGATCTTTGCCGAGATTCTGCCGCAGTCCTATTTTTCGCGGCATGCCCTGCGGGTGGCCGGGGCGCTGTATCCACTGCTGCGCTTCTACCAGATCCTGATGTACCCGGTGGCACGGCCCACCGCCTGGGTGCTGGACCGCTGGCTGGGGGGCGAGGAGATTCGCTTCTTCCCCGAGCGCGACCTGCACTACCTGATCGATCTGCACATGCAGGCCCACGGCAGCGAGATCACCCGGGTCGAGGGGCGGGGCGCGCGGAATTTCCTCGAGCTGGACGACATCCTGGTGCAGCACGAGGGCGAGGCGCTGGACCCGGACAGCGTGATCACGCTGGACTTCGAGGCCGGGCGTCCGGTGTTTCCGGAGATCGAGCCCCGTACCGATGATGCGTTCCTGCGCCGACTCAATCGACCGGGTCGAAGCTGGATGGTGGTCAGCGATCCCGAGGGCGAGCCGCGCACGGCTATCCGGGTCGCGGATTTCACCCGCGGGGCGCTGTTTGCGCCGGAGCGGTTCGATCCCCACCATCACTGCCATCACCCGCTGGTCGTGCGTGATGGCAGCCACCGGCTCGGCAGCCTGGTACCCCATTTCCGCGTGCGCCCGGCCAGCAGCGGCGACACGGTGGTTGGGGACGACGTGATCCTGCTGTGGACCGATAGCCAGCGCCGCATATTGAGTGGGTCGGATATCCTTGGGCGCCTCTTGCGCGGTGTCGGCCGGGAGGCCCCTGCGGACACGCCGGCGTCGGTTTGATTGCGATCCCGGGGGGGGCGAGACGAATGGAGTACAGGATCGTGGGAGGGGCGGGGATGGCCCCATACCTGGAGGATGTTGCACGCCTGCGCATCGCAGTGTTCCGCGAGTGGCCGTATCTTTACGACGGCAGCGCGGAGTACGAAGAGCGGTATCTGCAGGACTACGTGGACTGCCCGGACAGTACGTTGGTACTCGCGCTGGAAGGTGATCTCGTCGTGGGGGCCTCCACTGCGCTGCCGCTGGCCGCGGCCGAGGCGGAGTTCCAGGCCCCGTTCCTTGAGCAGGGACTGGACCCGGCGGCGTATTACTACCTTGCGGAATCGGTGCTGGAGCTGGACTTCCGCGGCCAGGGCGCGGGGCATCGGTTCTTCGACGAGCGCGAGGCCGCGGCGCGGCGCCTGGGCTTTGCCCATGCCACCTTCTGCGCGGTGGTGCGCCCGGATGATCACCCGCGACGCCCGGCCTGTTACCGGCCCTTGGACGGGTTCTGGGAAAAGCGCGGCTACCGTCGCGCCGAGGGGCTGGTCGGCCACTTCCCTTGGCCGGATATCGGCGCGAGGCAGGAGAGCCTCAAGCCATGGAGTTCTGGTGCCGCCGGCTCTGACACAAAGCCGGCATCCAGCCCGGAGTCGCTCTACGTTTTCGAGTCGTCGCCGCCCCGGTCGTTATCGTTAAGCAACCCAGCCAGCCCGGCAAAGGGGTTGTGGGTGGCCGAGTTGGTACCCGCCGTCTGGCCGCTGCCCGGGGTGGCGTCGGTGTAGCGCTGGTGTTCGTTGTCGTGGCAGTACAGGCACAGCAGCTCCCAGTTGCTGCCGTCGGATGGATTATTGTCGTGGTTGTGGTCGCGGTGGTGCACGGTCAGCTCGCGCAGGTTGACGCGGGTGAATTCGCGCGCGCAGCGCCCGCACACCCACGGATACATCTTCAACGCTTGCTCGCGGTAGCCCTGTTCCCGTTCCGCCTGATCGCGGCGGCTGCGGGCAACCAGGTCGTCGAGGCGGTTGGGGGTCGAGTGGCTCATGGGGCGTTCTCCGAAGGTTGGCTGGGTCCACCGTAGCGCCAGCGCGCGGTGGTGGCCAGAGAAACCCGAGTCAGTGCTTTTCGCGCAGGTACTGTGCCAGGGCGTCGGGCGAGCGCTCGTGGCCCGAGGGGAGGCTTCCTTGGGGGTCCCGCAGCCAGGCGGCGATGTCGTCGAACGTGGTCTCGGCCCCGGTATACCGGGTCAGCATGTGATAGCCCTCGGGGTAGAGCGCGGCCCGATGGTCATCGGATCCCTGGGCGGTCAGGGCCTCCAGCAGGCGCGCCAGCGGCAAGGGTGGCACCAGATCGTCGCGCGCTCCGTACAGCGTCAGGCTCGGTGGGGGCAAAGCCGGGCCCGCCTCCAGCGCGTGGGTCATCAGGGTGGTCAGGCCGTCCAGGGCATCGATGCGGGCATCACGCAACACCAGCGGGTCGTCACGCATCTGTTGTAGCACCGCGGGGTCATCGGTGGGGTGGATGTCGAGGTCAGCGGCCATCTCGCCGTCCAGGCGCCAGCCGGGCGCCAGGCGCGCCCCCAGCCACAGGCCGAAGCGCTGATACCAGGGCATGTCGCCACGGCTCCAGACCGCCGGGGCGATCAGGACCGTGCCGGCGACCCGGGGCGATGCAGTGGCGGAATCGGTCGTTTCCTCCATGGCCAGCAGCGCGACAGCGCCGCCCATGCTCTTGCCGATCAGGTAGGGCGTCTGGTCGGGGTAGCGCTCTTGCAGCAGCCGGAGTGCGGTGCGGGCGTCCTCGGCCAGCAGTCGGTGACCGGACCAGTAGCCGGCGTTGCGCGTGGCTCCGAAGCCGCGCTGGTCATAGGCATACACCGCAATGGCGTGCCCGGCCAGCGCCTCGCCCAGCGCCTGCATGCTGCCACCGTGGTCGTTGAAGCCGTGCAGGGCCAGCACAACCCGCTCGGGGGTGTCCGGCCCCCAGCGGTGCAGCGGCAGCCGGTCGCCATCCGTCGTGTGGATCACCTCGGAGGCGATCAGCGGGGTGCGGGTCTCGTCACCGGACGGGCTGGGTACCGTCCCGGCACAGCCGGCGAGCGATAGCGCGAGTGTCGGCGCCAGCAGACGCAAGGCCCTGCTAACGAGCATCGGACTCGTCGTCGCCTCCGTTGGTCGTGGTCTGCGCGCCGGGCGGGAACAGGAATTCGCCCGGACGTTCGCGCAGGTGGCGACCATAGGCGCGAACGACGCGGCCAAAGGTCCCGATGCGCACGCCACGGGCGCGCAGCGCAACGTACAGCGCGAGCCCGAAGCTGACCCACAGGTTAACTGCCCCGATCAGCAGCACGAACACCAGAAACAGGACGAACATGCCCAGCCCGGGCGCTTCGCTGGCGGTGACATAGCCGAGGTTGGCCGAGGCAAAGGCGACGTGCTGGATGTCCAGTGGCAGGTTCAGCAGGTAGCCGACATATCCGGTCACTCCCAAAAGCACGCCGAACAGGAAGTTGCCGATCAGTGCACCGTAGTTGTGGCCGATCCAGTCGGCCAGGCGGTGGCGCGCCCCGGTCGGCAGCAACCGGCGCAGCAGCGGATGCTCGCGCAGGCGGCCGGGCAGGTCGAGGTAGGCGCAGCGGTTGTCGAAGAAGCCCGCAATCAGGCCGGAGACGAACAGCCAGACCCCGGCGATCGCGGCAAAGAATAGCGCCAGGCCCATGATCGGGTGCAGCCCGTCCACCAGGTAGTCGACCTCGCGACCGGACAGGACCGGAGCGTTGAACAGACCCGCCGCAAACAGACCGATCAGGATGGCGGTCGGCAGCGCGATGCCCACGTTGCCGAGTACTGCGGCGAACTGCGAACGGCCCACCCGCATCAGGAGATCTGCCATGGTTCGTGGATCGGCTGTGCCGCGTTCGCTTTCTTCGATGGCGGCGGCCAGACGCGCGGCGGTCATTGCCGGCTGCTTGGTGGCCACGGTGAAATGCAGGATGTGGATCAGCACAAAGCCGAGGCCGTAGTTCAAGCTCACCCACAGGGTGTTGACCGCGTGGGACAGTCCCAGGGATTCAATCTGGATTTTGATCAGGGCCATGACCGCGATGATCAGCCCGGCGCCGGCTCCGGAGCGCAGCATCTGGAAGTATTCGCCGCGCGACTGCGTGATGTAGTGCTCGCCGGTGTCGCTGACTTGCTGGGTGATGCTGCGCGAGACCAGCTTGATGTTGTCCTGCCACAGCGCGCGTACGCCGTGCTGGCGGGCGCTGATGGTGATGAGTTCGCGGAACACCCCGACCGAGGCCGCGCGCGTGTCGCGGTCCGCGTCCGGCTCCAGCAGGTCCAGTAGCTTGTGAATGCGGCCGAGGGTCTGGTCCAGACGTTCCAGAAGGTGGGTGAGCGACAGGCTGTTGCCATGGGTGATGGCCAGCTGGCGCAGGCGCGCGATCTGCTCGCTGCACTGCTCCAGAAGCACCCGCGCGTGGCGGTCGTCCATGCGTTCGCGGTTGGGGTCCTCCAGGGTGGCGCGGTAGTCACGCACGTAGGCGGAGATCTCGCGCTCCTGGGCGACAAAGGCCGAGTTGTGCTCGGCGATCGATGGGTCCAGGCGCAGCAGTTCCGGCTCCAGCTCCTCCGCGGCCACCCAGATCGACAGCATCTCCAGGGCGTAGAGGATTTCTTCGCGTGCCCGTTGCAGGACCCCGGGGTGTTCCCCGGTCAGGCAGCCCAGGGCCTCCAGCAGGCGCCACCAGGCATCGTCCGGCAGGGCCGCAACCCAGGCGGCGTCATCGGTCTGGTGAAACACGTGATAAAGCACGTCTTTCAGGTCGCGCCGGTCCATCGGGCGCGGATTGATCCGCTCGTAGATCAGCTCCGCGGCCTCGCGGAAGAAACCCTTGCGCGAGAACAGCCCGATCCCGGTGTACAGCGTCAGGTGCCGGGCGTCCTCCAGCCCGTCCTCCAGGCGCTCACGCAGCCGGTCCTGCAGGCGCGGGTTCTCGCCCAGGGCGAGGGTTAACTGCTCAATACGGGAGATCACCGGCGCGACATTGCGCGGGTCCTCCGGGCGCAGCCAGTCCACGAGCTGGCGCAGGGTCTCGGCCAGATCGAGATCGGCGTCTTCCACGCTGGCGAGGAGGTGTTCCGCATCCTTCTTCGGCATGACAATCCCTGTGGCTGCGGGGTTGGCGTTGCATTATACGAGCGTCTTCCCGGGACGTGTGGCCGCCCGAAGGCCGGCCCGTGAAGGCACTCAACGTTGAGCTTGGGGCGCGCTGCGTTCACAATACGTCCTCCAATTCTCCCGCGTGTGCACGCGAGCCCGCCCATTTCGGGGCGGCTTGCATGAGGCGTGCGCGAATTCCCGCGCGGGTTCGGGCCGCGACGTGCGGGAACCATGGGCCGCAGGCCCTGGCCCAGAGCGAATCGATGATCCAGCTGCGCACCTACGTCTACATGGATTCCCTCCAGCCGCAGCTGGCGGAATACATGGCTACGGTCTCCCAGGGCTTCCTGCCCGTTCCGGGAGACTCCTGCCTGTGGGTGGAAGTGTCCCCGGGGATGGCGGTGCACCGCCTGACCGACGTCGCACTCAAGGCGACCAACGTGCACCTCGCGCAGCAGGTGGTGGAGCGCGAATTCGGCTCCATGGTGATCCACCACCGCGACCAGAGCGATGTGCAGGAGGCCGGCCGCGTGCTGCTGGCACGCCTGGGCGCCAGCCAGGACGATCGCCAGCCCTGCCGCATCCCGTGGCAGGAGACCATCCGCGGGATGACCCCGGATCACACCGTGCTGATCAACCGCCAGAACCGTCGCGGCAACATGATCCTGCCGGAACAGAGCATGTTCATCCTCGAGGCGGAGCCGGCGGGGTACATCATCTATGCCGCGAACCAGGCCCTGAAGGCCGCCAACGTCTCGCTGATCGACGTGCGTGCGGTGGGGGCCTTTGGCCGACTGACCCTGGCCGGCAGAGAGGGCGATGTGGACGAGGCCGCGCGCGCGGCGATCCACGCGCTGCACAACCCCGCCGGGACCTGAGATGCATCGCGCCCAGCTGCTGGACCTGCTCGCCCGACACCAGACGACCTTCATCGAGGAGGCCGGCTACGTCCGCCGCGCCCTGGAGTTCGTCAGCGAGCACCCGGACTGCTTCCACTGCGATCTCCTGCCCGCGCATGTAACCGGTTCCGCCTGGGTGGTCAGCCCCGACCGTGAGCAGGCCCTGTTGCTGCTGCACGGCAAGCACCACCGCTGGTTCCAGCCCGGCGGGCATGCCGACGGCCAGGCCGACATCCTGCAGGTGGCGCTGCGCGAGACCCACGAAGAGACTGGCCTCGCCCCCGAGCAGATCCGCCTGGTGGAAGAGGATGTCTTCGATCTCGACATCCACACCATCCCGGCCAGCCCCTATTTCCCGATGCACGAGCACATCGACGTGCGCTTCCTGCTGGAAATCGACGACCGCCTGCCGGTGCCCGGCAGCGACGAGTCGAACGACATCCTCTGGGTGCCGCTGCAGCACGTCTCGCGCTACAACAACTGCCGTTCCCTCTGGCGCATGGTGGAAAAGACCCGCCGTCTACGCACGTTCCGGCATACGCACCCGCGCTGACCCAATCCCTCGAGGCTCTTCCGGGCGGCGTTCCTGCGGGCATGACGGGACGCTATAGTCGCGGTTGGTTCCCTTGATGGATGCCCGCGTGTCGATACGATTCCTGCCGCGCCTGTGCCTGCTGCTGTCTCTGCTTCTGCTGCTTCCGCCGGCGGGTGCGGGAGAGGTTGAACCGCGCACGTTGACAGTGACCGATCCCGCAGGCGTCGACCTGGGCGTCACCGTGTACCCGGCCACTGGTGATCGGCTCTACCTGTGGCTGCTTCCGCAGGCGGGCGAACACGCCAACCATGCGCGCTTCGGGCACGAGCTGGCGGCGATGGGCGTCGAGGTCTGGCAGGTCGATCTGCTGGATGCCCATTTCCTCCCGCGCACCAATGAGAGCATGCGCAGCCTGGATGGCGTCAGTGTGGCCGCATTGCTGCGCGCGGCGCACGCGCAGACCGGCAAGCAGGTGATGCTGGTCGCCTCGGGCCGCCCGGCGATCACCGCCCTGCGCGGCCTGCGTCAGTGGCAGGCGGACGGCCCCGAAGCGGCCTACGTACTCGGTGCGGCGCTGGCCTTCCCCAACCTGATGGTCGACACGCCGGTGGCGGGTGCCCCCGCCGAGTTCGTCGATGTGGTGCGCGCCACCAGTCTGCCGGTCTTCCTGCTACAGCCCGCACAGGGTGTCTATCGCTGGCACCTGGACGACATCCTGACCGACCTGCGCCGCGGCGGCAGTGCGGTGTTCGTGCAGACGGTCCCGGATGTGCGCGATTTCTATTACCTGCGCCGCACCGATCCCGAGCCGGAGGAACAGGCCGCGGCCGAGCGCCTGCCTGCACAACTGCTGCAGGCGGGCCGGCTCCTGGCCAGCGTCCCGCGCCCGCTGGCGGCCGCGCCGCTGCCGGAGGCCACCCGTGCGATCGAAGCCGGCCGCGGGCTGGTGGAGCGCGATCGTCCACGGCCGGTCGCGGACTTCACGCTGACCGATCACCTGGGTGACGAGCAGTCGCTGTCCGATTACGACGGCCAGGTGGTGCTGCTGAATTTCTGGGCCAGCTGGTGTCCGCCCTGCGTGCACGAGATCCCGTCGATGAACCGCATGGCCGAGACGCTGGGCGAGGGCTTCGCCATCGTATCGGTCAATTATCAGGAAAGCGCCGAGCACATCACGGCCTTCATGCAAGAGGTGCAGGTGGATTTCCCGGTCCTGATGGACTTCGACGGACGGGTGGCTGCCGATTGGCGCGTTTTTGCCTTCCCCAGTTCGTTCATTCTCGATCGTGACGGCCGCGTGCGCTATTCGGTCAACAGCGCCATCGAATGGGACGACCCCGACGTCATTGCCACCGTAGAGGCCCTGATGGCGGAGCCGAAGTAGCCGGTGGGCTGGCTGGCGGAGTCACCGTTGATTCGCCACCCATCCCGTCATTGCGAGCCCAGCAATCGGGCGGGGCTGTGCTCTGGTCTGGCCGATGGGTTCGCTGCGCTCGCAATGACGAGGTAGACGGCCTCCTGGGCTAGCCGTCGGTCTCGCCCTCGACCGTGGTCAGGCCGAAGGCGTGCCACATCTGCATGCCGCCGCGGTACCACTTGATGCGCTCGGCCGGGTAACCGAGGTTGGTCAGGGTGCGGATATTGGTGGGTGACTGGCCGCACCAGGGGCCGTTGCAGAACAGCACCAGGGTCTTTGCCCGGCTGAAGTCGTAGAAGTCGCCGTCGAAGATTGCGCCGAAGTCTTCGGTCAGCACGTTGCGCACGTCGTCCGGGTCCGCGCCGGAGGCAAAGTGCAGGCGGTCCCAGGGGATGTTGACGGCGCCGGGGATGGTGCCGCGGCGGTATTCGCGCGGGGTGCGCGAATCGATGATCACCAGGTCGTCGTGCTCCGTGGTCTGCTGGAGGTAGTCGATGAACTCCAGCTCGCCCAGGGTCTCGACGCCGGGTCCAAGGCTCATCGGCTGGATACAGAACGGCGGGCAGGGCCGCGCGATCTGTGCGTAGTCGAGGTCGATGGTCGCGAAGGTGTCCTGGTCGCGGGTCACCGTTACCAGTTCGTCGCCGTGGCGCACCTCGAACTCGGCCATGTCGGTGGTGATGGCGACCTCCGTTTCCGCGAATGCCGGAACGCTCAGGAACAGGACCGCCGCTGCCAGCAGGTACGATCGCACTTTTGGTGCGGTAAAGGGTGCTTTCATGGGGGAGGCTCCGCTATGTCTCTCATACCTCGAACGTAGACTCGAACTGCGGCGATTGCGCGAAATAACGCCTGCCCGCGTGGGCATTTCCTGACCCGGTAACGTCCTGCACAAGGGGGCGCGCGATCCATCTGGTGGGGGGTGACCGATGATGTACGGACGCCTTGATATTCGGGGGGGCGTGCAGGTCTGGTAGGGTGCGCGCTCGCTCGCGCGGGGCAGGTGCGCGCAGGATTTCGTCCAGAGGAAGGAAGGTGTTTGTGTTGCGAGGATTGCGTACGTTTTGGGTGGCCGGCATTGCGCTGGTAGCCACCGGGTGTTCCATCACCCAGTCGATCGAGCCACTGGATGCGGTGGATGTCAGCCTGGTCTGCGTGCTCGACAACCCCGAGATCCACATGGCGGGATTTCAGCCCGAGATGCGCGAACTGATCGAGCAGCGAGGTATCCGCACGGACGTCTATTCCGGTTCCCGCCCTGCACGGTGTTCGCATTACCTGGAACACACCGCGAACTGGAAATGGGATCTGGCAATGTACCTCTCGTACGCCGATCTTCGCGTTTATGACGCCCAGGGCCTGGCGGGGCAGGCCACCTACGATGCCCGCAGCGGTAGCGGGCGGATGGACAAGTTCGGGCCGACCCGAGAGAAGCTTGCGCCGCTAGTGGACGAACTGTTCGCGCAAGTGAATTCCGTGGAGTTGATCCGCGGAGGTGAACAGGCGGATCAGGGACGCGATGAAGACTCCGACGGCCGTTCGGTCGAGGCGCGCCTGGAAGAGCTGGATCGCTTGCACGACCGGGGGCTGATTACCGAAGCGGCCTACGAGGAGCGCCTGCGCGCCATCCTGGCGGATCTTTAGCACGCCCCGCGCGGCGCCGCGCCCTTTCCCGACCGCTACGCGTCTTCGTCCAGCAGGTCGCGGATCTGGTCGATCACGCCGGGTTCGGTCCATTCGATGGCGCCGAACAGGTAGTAGCGCAGGCGGCCCTTGCGGTCGACGACGTAGCTGGTGGGGTAGGCCATCGCGCGCCAGTCGTCGAGGGAGTCCTGTTCCGGATCGAGGAGGATGGTGAACTCGGTCTGCACCTCGTCGTCGATGAAGCGTTGGATGGTGTCCTCGTCCTCGCCCAGGTTCACCGCCAGGATGCGAAAGCCTTCGTCGCGCAGTTCGTCCTCCAGCAGTTGCATGGACGGCATCTCGTGCACGCAGGGTGGGCACCAGCTGGCCCAGAAATTGATCAGCACCACCTCGCCGCGATAGTCCTCCAGTCGATGGATATCCCCCGCCAGGTCGGGCCGCTCCAGCGGCGGGGCCGCCACGGGTTCATCCAGGGCGTTGAGCTGTGCGTCGGTGCCGCTTGGGGTGCGTACCGTCAGGCCCGTGTCCGGTCCGGCCACGGCGGGCGTGCGTTGATGAGGCAGCCGCGTCAGCAGGTCCATGGCGAAGATAATCTCGCGGTGGAAGGTTTCGCTGGCGAGTCGCTCGGCTTCTGTCGCATCGGGGCGGAAGAAGAAGCGGTCGCGGATCCCGGGAAGCAGGCGCGCCCCCACTGCACTGCCGCCCTCGGTCAGCCCGCTGCGAATCCGCCCGAGATGCTGGCGCTGGGGCGACTGGGCCGGTTGCAGGATGTACACCGGCAGGTTGGTCAGTCGGACGATGGGTTGTAGTTCGGCCTCATCGGTATCCACGCCGGTATGCAGAAAGGGGCTGGTCATCAGCAATCCGGCCAGGTAGTCCGCCTCGGGGTGGGTTTGTTGCCACTGGTACAGGCCGGTGAGCAGCCAGGGCAGGGCACGGTCGTGCCCGAAGGCATAGACCGGTCGTCCGGTATCGGTGTGGGTTGCCTCGATCAGGTCCGTCACCGTGGCGGTGGGCATGTCGTCGAAGCTGGATGCCGCCTCGGGCAGGAAGTGGCCGGTGAACGGATCGACCAGCCAGGTCTCGACCCCGGCCGCCTGCAGCGCCAGCGCCTGTTGTCGATGGCCGTCCTGCAGGCCGTGTTCGGAGGGAAACCACAAAAGCACGGCGTCGCCATCGGCGCGATAGCGTTCCACCGGGATCTCGGCCCCGCCGGCCTCGATCGAAGCGGCGGCGTCGACTGCGCCCGTCGGGCCGTTCGCCTCCTGCGCCGGTGCGGCGAACGGCATCATCAGCAGGGCCGCGAGGGCAAACAGGCGTACGAGACTGCGGTGTGTCATGGAAACCTTGGTGAAGGGGCTCGGGAATAGACGCGCGAGAGCTTGATATTGCTCCACGGATCTCCTGCGGGGTGTCAGGACTGTGTTCGCAGTCGGGGATTCCGGTCCCTACAACGCGGGCATGCCTGCAACCGGTATGGGTTCGGCGGGGGCGATCATGATGCGGTCACGTCCGCCGTCCTTCGCGGCGTACAGGGCCTGGTCGGCGCGTCCCAGCAGCGAGTCCATGGTGTCGCCGGGGTGGAAGCTGGCGATCCCGGCCGAGCAGGTCTGGCCGTTGGGCATCGCGGTGCGCAGGCGTTCCAGCACGCGGCGGGCCTGCTGCGCATCAATGTGCGGGAATACCACCACGAATTCCTCGCCGCCAAAACGTGCCAGCAGGTCCGTGGGCCGCAGGATGGGGCGCCAGGCATCGACCATTTCCTGCAGCAGGGCATCGCCGGCTGCATGGCCGTGGGAATCGTTGAAGCGCTTGAAGTGGTCAATATCCAGGAATGCGAGGTTGAGCGGGCCCTGGGTGCGTTCGGCGCGGGCGATCTCGCGGGTTAACTGTTCTTCCAGGTGGCGCCGATTGCCGGCCCCGGTCAGCGGGTCGGTACGCGAGAGGTTCTCCAGGCGCTTGGCCTGGTGCTGGGTCTCGCGCAGCAATCCAGCCATGCGGTACAACACCAGCAGGAACAGCAGGATGGATGCGATCGCCGCAACGCGAATGATCTCCATCTCGCTGCCCGCCGTGAACAGGATCACCATCGGCACCAGGACGGACGCGGCGCCGAGCACGAGCAGACGCCGGCCGGAGAGTTCGGCGTGCGAGGTGTGCGCGCGCGGTTCGATCTTCGCGGAAGGATGCCATGCGGCCGCCATGATCAGGGAATAGGCAATCAGCCAGAAGGCATCGGTGAGTCCGCCCGCGGTGTACCAGCCGGTGGAGTTGCCGTGGGCGTAGAGCAGGTCGGCCGTCAGATAGGCGAGCATCCCCAGGAGGAGGAAGCTGTGGGCCGTGATGCCGGTTCGTTGGAGGAACACCAGGCGCAGGACCAGGGGCAGCAGGACCAGGTCCGCGACCGGATAGCCCGTGGATACCAGCAGTTGCAGCCAGGTCAGGTCGGGGTCGTAGGTGTAGGGTGCGATCAGCAGGGCCCACCCGAGCACCGCGGCCGAAATGCCCACGATCAGGGCATCCACAAACGCGCCGTCGTCGCGTGCGGTCTGGCTTCCCAGTTGCCACAACGCGATGGCAAACAGCGGGTATACCGACAGGTAGAAGATATCTGCGGCCGAGGGAAAGGGTTCCAGGCCCTGCAGGTCCAGCCAGTACCAGATGCCGTGCCCGATCGCCGCCAGCTTCAGTGCAGTGGCGATCAGGCCCCAGGCGGTCGCGCCGAATGGCCTCGGCCGGCGCAGTACGGCGATGCCGACAGCGAGGGCAGCGCTTGCGGTGCCCAGCACGTAGAGACTGCTGGCCAGCAGGCCATAGGGCAGGGCCACATAGGTTGCGGTCAGCAGGAGGCCAATGCCCAGAAGGACCTGCCAGGTATCCGGCCGAACGGCCCGGGCGCCGCGATGGTTTCCCCCGTCAGCGCAGTGCGTGTCCTCGTGCTGGATGCTGGCCCATTTCCCCATGGACAATATGGTGACAGACCGATTGCGGGTTGTCCCGTTTCGGCATGCCTCTTGAGCCGCTCAGCCGGACGCCACGGGCTACAAATAGCCGGTGACGCCCGTGTGAGGTCAGGTTACAGGCCGATCAGTTCGGCGTGGACGCCGGTGGCGGTTACCGTGTCCAGCAGCTTGCGGCTGTCCACCCGTTCCGGATCGTATTCCACCACCATCAGGTGGGGGCGTTCGTCGTGACTGGAGGCGGCCATGACGCCGGGGAGTTCACGCAGGGTGTCCTGTATGCGCTCGCGGGCCGCGTGGTCGGTGTTTTCGTCGATGTGGATGGTGACATCCGCCATGTGATTGCTCATTGGGGGTTCCTTCGGCTGCTGGGCCGTGTGCCTTTACCCTGAATATAGACACTGTACGGGGTGGCTCAAGCGGAGGCCTGGCCGGCGGCGGAACAGGGGGCTATGGTGGAGGGATGGATGCAAAAAGGAGAATCACGATGCGAGCGATCTGGCTGGGACTGGTCCTTGCCGCGGCAGGTAGTACCGCGCAGGCCGAAGAACTGACGGGCGACACGCTGCTAGAGGCCGCCAACGCCGAGATCACCAACATCGACAAGGAGGGCCTGCAGGAGTGGATCGCCAGCGAGCCGGACCATGTCGTGATCGACGTGCGCACCCGCACCGAGATCGAGCACACCGGCGGGCAGATCCGGTCCAGCGAGACGCTCAATATCCCGCGTGGCTGGATCGAGTTCGAGGTGCCCGGCGAGATCCCGGACAAGGACACCCCGATCGTCGTCTATTGCGGCCAGAACCTGCGTAGCGTGGCCGCCGCGCAGACCCTGCAGCAGATGGGCTACACCAACGTGCAGAACTACCCCGGCGGCTTCTTCGAGTGGCAGGACGCGGGCCTGCCACTGTACGTGCTGGACAAGGCACGCGACTCGTTCCTTTATGACCGGCCGCAGGAGGTGACCGATGGCGTTTGGTCCGCGATCGGCGCGACCCAGCCCTCCACCTACGAGAACTCCGGCCACAACAACAACCTGTCGTTCATCATCACCGAGGGCGGTGTGGTGGTGATGAACGCCGGCGACAACTACCTGCTGGCGAAATCACTGCATGAGGAGATCCGGAAGCTCACCGACCAGCCAGTGAAATACGTGGTGCTGGAAAACGCCCAGGGCCATGCCATGCTCGGCATGACCTACTGGCAGGAGCAGGGCGCCACGGTGATCGCCCACAAGGATGCCTGGCGCGAGATCGAGGCCAACGGCCAGGCCAGCCTGGAGGGCGCGGCCAATCGTACCCGCGACAAGGCGTTCATGACCGAGCTGGGTACGCCGGATGTGACCTTCGCCACCCGCCTCGACCTGGACATGGGTGGCGAGACCATCCAGATCCGCTACCTCGGACCGGGCCATGCACCGGGCGATATCGCCATCTGGGCGCCCGCGCGCAAGGCGCTCATTACCGGCGACCTGGCCTTTCACCAGCGCATGCTACCGATCTTCGACTACACCGATACCGCCGGCTGGATCGAGACCTGGCACGAACTGGAGGCCCTGGATGCCGACTACATCATCCCGGGCCACGGCGAGCCGGTGAATGACTTCGACGTGCTGCGCCGCTACACCCACGACTACCTCGTGCATCTGCGCGAGGAGGTCCAGCGCATCCTCGACGAGGGCGGCACGCTGAACGATGCCTACAACATCGACCAGTCCGCCTACCGCCACCTGGACACCTACGGCGAGCTGCACCGCCAGAACGCCGGCCGCGTCTTCCGCACCATGGAGTTCGAGGACTTCTGAACCGGAATCCGGGTGCGGTGACCCGGTCATTGCGAGCGCAGCGAAGCAATCTTCATCCATAACCCGGGCCGCCCATCCGCGGCCCGCCCCCCTCCAGGGTATTGATCGGGCCTGTGCAGCGCATGGGCTCGATCGTTTTTCCGCGATGTCTCGTGGCCGGCGTATGGCGTTTCGCATATGTTCGCGCTAGATTAGAACGAACGTTCGGTTCGGTTGTGGTGATGACGGAAAACCCAAAGCAATCGGTGCGCGGTGCCGCACTGCGCAAGCTCGTGCTGGATACCGCCCTGGAGCGGTTCAGTCGCGATGGCTATTTCAATACCTCCATCCATGACATCCGTCGCCAGGCCGGGGTCTCCATTGGCTCGATCTATCACCACTTCGGCAACAAGGAGGCGCTGGCCAAGGCGCTGTACGACGACCTGCTGCAGCGCATGGACGCCGGCCTGGCCGAAGTGATGGGGCGCGAGAGTGACTGCCGTGCGCGCTGCGACGGAATCATCGCGTTCCTGTTCGAGGCCGTGATCGAGGCCCCCCAGGCCATGCGTTTCGTGCTGGAGGCGCGCCACCGCGAGTTTCTCCCGGACGAGCCGCCGGTGTGTTCTTCGCAACCGTTCCAGCGGATGCGCGAGTGCATCGAGCAGGGCATTCAGAGCGGCGACGTTCGCCCGATGGAGGTGCCCGTAGCCGCCACCGCCGCGTTCGGTGGCGCAATCCGCCTGCTGCATTTACACCTCGACGGGGCTCTGGAGAGACCCCTGCCGCACTACCTGTCCGAGACCCAGGAGGCCGCCTGGCGCGCCATCGTCATGCCCCCCCCCGGACAACCCGTACCCCGCTTCCACCCCTAAGGAGAGTCCCCTATGAAAATCGTCGCTTCCTTGTTCCTGCTGTTTGCCCTGTCCCTGTCTGCCTTGAGCGTCCAGGCCGATGCTCCCACCGATGCCCGGGCCCTGGAGGGTGTTGAGCAGGGTCGGGTGGTGTTCGACCTGAATAACAATGATCCGGAGATGCTGGCGCTGTACCTGATGGTGATTCGCGAGACCTTTGAAGACCTGACCGATCAAGGTGTCGAGCCGGACATGATTCTGGCGTTTCGCGGGCGGGCCGTGACCATGGTGTCCGAGGACCGAGAACGCTTCGATCTGACCGAGTTTGACCATCTCGACGCCATCGAAGAGCACGTGGCTGCGCTGAAGGAGAAGGGTGTTCACATGGAGTCCTGTGCCGTGGCCACCCGCCTGTTCGGGGTCGAACATGGCGAGCTGCTGCCCGGCATCGAACCGGTGCGCAACACCTTCGTCTCCCTGACCGGCTATCAGGCGCAGGGCTACGCGGTCATCCCCATCTACTGAGTCCGAGTGATTCAGGCTCCGAGTCCGGGGACGAGACACCCGGACCTAAACCACGAAAGGAGGAGTATCCATGCGAAACCGAATAGTGATCCTGCTGGTGGCCCTGCTGCTGCCGCTCGGGCTGGGCTCGACGGCGGCCGCCGAGGGCCTGGACAACCGCGAGGCGACCCAGGGCATCGAGACCATGCGAGCGGTCTACGACATGCGCAAGTCCGACCCGAACGTGATGCTCGCCTATTTGCGTGGCATCGCCACCAACCACGAGAACCTGATCAAGGAGGGTGTGGAGCCCGATCTGCGCATGGTCTTCATCGCCGAGGCCGTCAAGTTCATCACCACGGACCCCGAGCCGGAGATCGCCATCGACCACGGCGACACCCTGGAAGAGATCGCCAAGGCCGTCGAACGCCTCGATGCGCTGGGCGTGAAGATGGAGGTCTGCGCCGCCGCGACCCGTGCCTACGGGGTGGACAACGACAAGGTGCTGGACGCGATCCAGCCGGTCCGCAGTGGGTTCATCGCCGTCATGGGGTACCAGAACCAGGGCTACGCACTGGTCCCCGTCTACTAGGAAAACGCTGACCAGCGTCTTCCTGGGTTCCCGCCGACCCCACACGGGTCATGTCTTGTCGCCGCAGGGATGCGGCGATTTTTTTGTCCTGCAAAGGGGCGTTGACATGGCCGCCAATCTGCGTGGATTGATCATTGCCTTCCTGGTGGATGGCGTCTCTATCCGTATGGATCGGCGCCGTTCATTCGAACTCCGCCGTTTTCTATTACCATAAAACTCCAATGTTTGGCGTTGCCCCGCAGGGAAACCTTGCAGGCGGGGTAGGGTCCGACATCCGCGTGATGCCGAAAGGCACCCTGCGTAGAGATGATTTCGCCCCGTTGGCGGCCCCGGATGATCGACCGGGGACGGTGGCGGCCCCTTCGACGAGACGAGATCAATGCCATGACCAGCGGTCGAGATCTGCTTGATGGGCTGGCCCACCTGACGGGCATACGCAATGCCCAGCGCTTGGAATATAGTCTGCTCAAGACGCTGGACGACATCTACGAAAGTGCCCGTATATGGGCGATTCAGCTCGATGCAGAAGGCCAGCCCCGCAGCCTGCATACCTTTGATCGCAAGCACGATGCCGTGATGACGGTGCCGTTCGACCCCCAGGACCAGCCGGTCCCTGATGGGTTGCTGGAGCAGGCGTTGGCAACCGGTCAGCCGGTTGCCGAGGCCGATGTGTCCGGTCGTCGGGTCTCGGTCTTTCCGATGTCCGGGCTCAACGAGTTCAGTATCTGCCTGGTGTTTTCATTCGATGACGACGATGCTGACGAGTCCCTGGATGCCCGCCTGGTCAAGAGCTTCCTTTCGGTGTATCGCAACTTCGTCAAGCTGATTGATGACGCCCAGACCGATGAGCTGACCGGTCTGCTCAACCGCAAGACGTTCGACGACAACTTTCGCGATCTCGCGACCCTGGAACGTAGTGTCCACCGGCCGGGGCTGGCGGAGGATCGTCGCCGGGAGCCCGATCCGGAAGAAACGCAGATCTGGCTGGGTGTGATCGATGTCGACGACTTCAAGAAGATCAACGACGGTTTCGGTCACGTGTATGGCGACGAGGTACTGATTCTGCTCGCGCGGCTGCTGCAGAAGAGCTTTCGCGAAAACGACCTGATCTATCGTTTTGGTGGGGAGGAGTTCGTGGTGCTGGCCGAGATCGCCGGTGCCGACCGGGCTGCCGCCACCTTCGAACGGCTGCAGCACGCGGTTGCCGATTATGTAGTGCCGCGAGTCGGCCGGGTCACAACGAGCATCGGCGTGACCCAGTTGCGCCCGTACAAGACGGCCAGCGCCGTACTGGACGAGGCCGATCAGGCCTTGTATTACGCCAAGGCAAACGGCAAGAACCGGGTCTGTATGTACGACCGCCTGGTCGCCGAAGGCATGATTAAGCCCTCCAGGATTGACGTGGGCGAGATCGAACTGTTCTGACCACGCCGCTCGGTGCAGCCCTGCAACTAGGGGCTCGGGCGGCTTGGTCGGATGGAACGGCCGCTGGCGGTACCCCCGACCCGCGAGACCCCGGTAAATACGATTCAATGGTCTCCTGCGTACGGGGGTGCCCCAGGTTTCCCTAGCCGCGGGCGAGGCGGCGGTTGAGCGCGTAGACCGACAGCGGTGCGAAGACCAGCGCGATCGCCAGCGCCCAGGCGAGCGACCACAAGGCCGGTTCAAGGGCCGGACCCTCGGCGTTCATCAGGCCGCGGGCGGCATCTGCCAGCAGCGACACCGGGTTGGCCTGCACGAAGCCCTGCAGCCACACGGGCATCGTATCCACCGGCACGAAGGCCGAGCTGACGAAGGTGACCGGGAACAGCGCGGTAAAGCCGAACAGCTGCACGTGCTCCGGGTCGCGTGCGATGACGCCGACCAGCACCATCACCCAGGAAAAGGCCACGGCAAAGGTCAGCACCAGCGCCACCATCGCCAGTAGATGGGCCCATGAAGTCTCGAGGCGAAAGCCCAGCAGGAATCCGACGAACAGCAACAGGGCAATGCACAGCAGCTGCTTGACCACGTCCGCCAGGATGCGCCCGGCCAGCGGCGCCCAGCGCGGGATGGGCAGGGCGCGAAATCGGTCGAACACGCCGCGGGTCAGGTCGGTGTTCAGGCCGTGGCCCACGTACACGGTGACGAACAGCATGTTCATTACGATCACGCCTGGCAGCACGAACGCCAGGTAGTTCTCTGGCGAGCCGGCAATTGCCCCGCCGAATACGAACAGGAACAGCACCAGAAACAGGATCGGCTGGATGCTGTAGTCGCCCAGCTCCCAGGGGTTGCGCCGCACCTGCACCAGGCTGCGCCAGGCCAGCGCCAGGGTCTGATCGAGGGCCTTCATGGCGTGGCCTCCGCGTTGCCCGGCTCTTCGCGGCTGGCCCCGCTGCGCCCGGTCAGGGACAGGAACACATCATCCAGACTGGCGCCGCGCAGCCCCAGCTCCGCGACCTCGATGCCGGCGGCGTCCAGCTCTCGCAACAATGCGGGCAGCAGGGCCGGGTCCGACACCGGTACGCTGATCGTTTCGCCCTCCACACGGGGCGGGGTGCCCACCATCGCGGCGACCCGCTCGCCGGCTGCCGCGGCCTGTTCCGCGCGGGCCACCATCAGGAACAGCGAGCGTCCGCCGACCCGGGCCTTCAGTTGTGCGGCGGTGCCTTCGGCGATCACGCGTCCGTGGTCCAGTACTACGATGGCATCGGCCAGGGCGTCGGCTTCCTCCAGGTACTGGGTGGTCAGCAGCACGGTTGTGCCGTCGGTCTGCAGTTGGCGGACACGCTCCCACAGGTCGCGGCGGGCCCGCGGGTCGAGGCCAGTGGAGGGCTCGTCGAGGAACAGGATGCGCGGGCGCCCGACTAGGCTGGCGGCCAGATCCAGCCGGCGCCGCATCCCGCCGGAGTAGGTCTGGGCCGGGCGCTGGCCGGCCTCGCGCAGGTCGAAATCCTGCAACAATTCATCGGCGCGGGCCCTGGCGTCACGGCGTTTCAGGCCCAGCAGGCGGCCGATCAGGATCAGGTTCTCGCGTCCGGTCAGCTTCTCGTCCACCGAGGCGTACTGGCCGGTCAGGCCGATGATCTCGCGCACCCGAGCGCCGTCGCGAGCCACATCGAAGCCGCCTACACGGGCGACCCCGGCGGTGGGCGTCAGCAGGGTGGCGAGCATACGCACCACGGTTGTTTTGCCGGCGCCGTTTGGCCCCAGCAGGCCCAGTACGTGGCCGGCCGGCACCCGCAGATCCACGCCGTCCACGGCCCGCGTGCCGCCAAAGTCGCGCACCAGGCCCTCCACTTCGATGGCGTTGTTCAAACTCGTCTCCCTGTTCGTTGCCCTTGCTGAGACGCCGTCTGGCTGTACCGGTTCCTCAGCGTGTCCCCCAGTCACCTTGCCGCACCTTCAACAGGTCGCGGATCTCCGTCAACAGTTTCTCTTCGTTGCTGGGTGCCGCGGGTTCTTCCGGCTTGGCCTCTTCCTTGCGCTGCAGGCGGGCGATCCCCTTGATGGCGGCGAATACCACCACGGCGATAATCAGGAAGTCCACCACGCGCTTGATGAACAGTCCGTAATTGATCGTGACCGCCGCCACGCCGTTCTCCGCCTCGCGCAGCACGATCGCGAGTTCTCCAAAGTCGACCCCGCCGATCAGCAGGCCGATGGGTGGCATCACTACATCGGAAACCAGTGAGGACACGATCTGGCCGAACGCCAGCCCGATGATGACACCCACGGCCATGTCGACCACGTTGCCGCGCGCCACAAACTGCTTGAACTCGTTCACGATGCCCATGGCCCTTCACCAGTCGATGGATGCTGCTAGATCTATAGGCCAGCGCCGGCGCGGTTGCCATGGCAGGGCGAAGGGGGGAGACCGGAGTTTGCGCGGTGGGCACGTCAGTTTGAGTGCCGCGCCGTTGCGCTTGACGCGCGTGATTGTGCCGCGCGACGCTGTAAATAGATGCATGGTCTATAAAGGTTATAGCGGAGCGTCGTGGAGCCGATCCAGAAGAGGGGGCAATGAAACGAACAGAATCGCCATATCCTTCGGCCATTGGCCGTAACCCACTGGGTGGACATTTCGCGGCCGGGTTTGCCGTGGTCCTGTTGTGGTGTTTCGCCTCAGTGGCCCAGGCATCGACGGGCCCGGATTTCAGCGAACTGTTCGGCGACAGCGACTTCATCGAGATCATCGAGCGTGACGAGGGGCTCGAGACGCGGCCGACCGGGTATGTGCACCCGGATGCCGAGCCCGATCATGTGTTCCGCATTGATCTGGACGAGGGGCAGGTGCCGATCGGGCAGGGCGTGGTCTACGACGGCTTCCTGATCGACGGGAAACTGCCCGGGCCAACCTTGCGGGTGACCGAGGGCGACATCGTGCGCATGGAGATCACTAATAGCGGCGATGTGATGCATGGCGCCTCGATCCATGCCGCCTATACCCAGACCTCGAAGCACGTCGGGCACATCCTTCCCGGGCAGACCAAGTCGATCACCTTCCGCGCGACCACACCGGGGGTCTTTATGTATCACTGTGCCCCGGGTGGTCATGCGATCCCGATGCACGTGATGTTCGGGCAGTACGGCATGATCGTTGTCGAGCCGCGCGACGAACCCTACAAGCTGGAAGCCGACCTGGGGCAGGAGCCGGACCTGAAGCTCTATATGCTGCAGCACGAGCTGTATGCCAGTGGCAAGGAGGCGGTGGAAGGCGACGCCAGTTACACCGCGTTCAACGGCCAGCTGTTTCGCTACGTGGAGAACCCGATCCCCGTCCGTCCGGGGGACTATGTGCGCATGTACTTCCTGAATGTCGGCCCCAACCTCCTGTCCACCTTCCATATTGTGGGCATCCTCTGGGACTACGTGTACTGGCAGGGGCATCCCGAGGCACTGTGGCCCGGCGGGCAGACGATAACCGCGGGCCCCTCGGACTCCTGGGTGATCGAGTTCCGAATCCCCCCGGAGGAAGGCGTCTACACGATGCTGGATCATGGCGTCGGGGCCACCAGTCGGGGTGCCATCGGGCTGCTGGACGCCCGAGCGGACGCGGAGACCTCCTCCGAGATCCTGGCCGAAGGCCCCTCGCACGAGCCGGCAGAGCGTGCGGAGCGGATCGGTGAAGCCCGGCGTGTCCTCGCGCCGTTCGGCATTCCCGACGCCGACACCAACCCGGTACCCGCCCGGGCGGATCGTCCGGTCCGGTTCGGGGCGGATGTGGACGAGGTCGTGATCGAGATGAAGGGCAATTCCTTCTACCCGAAGGTGGTCGAGGTGGCGCCGGGCACCAAGATCACCTGGGTGAACGAGGATGTCTTCACTTATGGTCTTGGGGAGACCTCGGGTGCGCACAATGCCGTCGCCATGCGCGGCCCGCAATCGTTCGCTACGGCGATGCTGGGCCACGCCGAGAGCGACAGCGTCACGCTGACCGAGCCGGGCACGTATGACTACATCTGTGCCCCGCACCCGTACATGGAAGGCCGCATCATCGTGCGCGATCCTGGGTAGGTCAGCGCTGAGTCAGGCCATCCTGGCCCTCTCGGAGCACGGGGGCTGCAGCGTGCAGTAACAAAATGCCAGCCCATCAGTGTTTCCTGAACACTCGGCAGGTCGGCTGGACGCGGCCCGATCGCGATCGAGCCGCGTGTGACGGGTTGGTGGCGAGGATCAGGCTCCGTGGGCGCTGCGGGAGTCGTCCGGCGCCTGGTCGCGGTCCTGCATGCCGTAGTCGCGCACGACCTCGGCCACGCGCAGGCGGTAGTTGGCGAAGATGCCGCCGCGCCCGGCCGCTTGCACCTGGCGGTGCTCCTCCAGGTTGCGCCATTCCCGAACGGCGGCTTCATCCCGCCAGAAAGACAGTGACAGCACCTTGCCCGGCTGGCTCAGGCTTTCGAAACGCTCGATGGAGAGGAATCCGTCGACGTCCTTCAGGTGCTCGCGCAGACTCGCGGCCGCATCCAGGTAGTCCTGCTTGCGTTCCGCATGCGGTTCCACTTCGAAGATTACGGCGATCATGGCGGGCTTTGGTATGGGGATGAAGGGCCGATTAGACCACGCGAGCGTCGGTTCTGGGGAAGGCATTCAAGGGACGAGTGGCCAGTCCGATTCATCGAGGCACACCTGGGGCCGTCATCCCGGACGCCGCGCAGCGGCGATCCTGGATCTCCGGCGCTGGGGGAGTCGCTGACGTAGGAGATCCCGGCTCTGCGCTTCGCTCCGGCCGGGATGACGAGCGGGGGCAGCAGGCGGTTGGGTCGTGGCCCGTGATGATTGGGCGTCAGGCCGTCCTGGCCGCGCTTGCGTTGGAGATTTCGCGCCGGATCAGGTGGTCGACGTAGAGAAAGCCGAAGGGCACCACCCCAAGGAACAGGACCAGCAGCCATTTCCAGACTGGCCACCCGCTCAGGTGGCTGGCGATCAACGACGTCGCGCCATAGACGATGAACAGGATGCCGTGCACCCAGCCCACGTAGGTCACCGCCAGTGGCATATCCGCGTAGGTGCGTAGCGGCATGGCGACAAAGAGCAGGGTGACGAGGGAAATGCCCTCGACAATGCTGATCAGGCGGAAGAATTTCATAGGGCTGGCCCGGCGGCATGGGAATCGGCGCGGAGGGTAGCACACGGGGCCCGAACGCCTGATAACCTTCCGGTACGAGAAGCCTTTGCTCCGGTAACCAGGAACCCGCATGAGCACCAAGCCGCACTGGGAAGACGTCTACCAGACCTGCGCCACCGATGCCGTGGGGTGGTATCAGGCGGAGGCGCGGACGTCGCGAGCCCTGATTCGGGCGGTGGCGTCGGCCCCCGATGCCGCGATTGTCGATATCGGTGGCGGTGCCTCGGTCCTGGTGGACGAACTGCTGGCTGAAGGCTATCGCAACCTGACGGTGCTGGATCTGTCCGGGGCGGCGCTCGAGAAGGCGCGCGAGCGGGTCGGGGGACGCGCCGCAGCGGTCGCATGGCAGGAAGCGGACGTACTGGAACACGCATTCCCGGAGGCCGCGTTGGATGTCTGGCATGACCGCGCGGTGTTTCACTTCCTGACCGATCCGGATCAACGCGCCCAATACGCGAGGCAGATGCAGCATGCCCTTCGCCCGGGGGGGCATATCGTAATCGGGACCTTTGCGCTGGATGGCCCGGAAAAATGTTCCGGCCTGCCGGTGCAACGGCATTCCCCGGAGACCCTGCAGGGCGCGTTCGGCCCGGATTTCGCGCTGGTGAAGTCGCAGCGGGAGGTCCACGTGACCCCGGGCGAGACCGAGCAGTCGTTCAACTGGTGCGTGTTCCGCAAGAACGACTGATCCCGAGTGCTCCACGTTCAGCGGTGCCGACGCGGCGATCAGCGGCGTTTGACCTCCGCGGCATGGGCCTTGGCCCGGGAGCGGATCTCCTCGAAAAACAGTGCCTCCCAGCGGGTGTTGCGTTCGTCCCTCGACAGGGCGTTGTCCTGCGCCTCGCGCTTGAGGCGCTCATCCGCTCCCGTCTCCGCAGCGTCCAGGATCTGCTTGAAGCTCTCCTGTGCCGCGGCCGCCTTCGGGTCGATCCCTTGGCGTTGCAGGACATCGGCCAGCAGTGCCCCGCCTTTCTTCCACTTCGACCAAAGCCTCATAAGTGGCCCCCTGGGGTTCGTTTGGAACGGCCCGGTCCCATGCGTGACGGGCTCGGAGCCTGGGCTCCGCCAGACAACAAACAGTGTACCCGGGCCCGCCTGCGATGGAATCCGGCCGTCCAAACGGAAAAGGCCCTCCGAAGAGGGCCCCGTCAGCATCGAAAGCGGGCGATCAGTTCGAGAAGAAGCGCACGTTCGGATCGGCCATATAGGCACCGACTTCTTCCGGGTCGGCCGGGGTGATGCCGTCAAGCAGGTCGGCCTCGGTGTAGTCCGTGTTCGGCAGGAAGATGGCGCAGGTCTCAACGGTGGCGCCGTTGTTGAGCAGGTTCATCATCAGCTGCTGCGCGTTCCGGTCGGCCGGCTGCATGGTGGCGCCCTCAAAATCTTCGGTCGCCATCGTAGCGGCGGGGCCGCACAGCAGGACGCGGATCTCCTGACCCTGACGCATGCTCTGGTTGGCCAACACCATGGACATGAACTGGGTGTGGTCGTCGGCCGAGGTGACGCTGACGAACAGCTTGGAGGGCTCATCCGCCTGCGCAACTGTGCCGGCACCGGCGAGGGCGAGAAGGGCGGAAGCGGCTAGAGTCTTGATGGCTCGCATGGAAGCTCCTGATCGGTTCTTAAAGTGGAATGCCAGAATATAATCGTATGCTGATACTAAATGCAAAAGAATGCGTCTAGATCGCGTTTGCCGGGCCACCCCGCATGGGTCCACCTTCGTCGGGTGGAGGCATCGCGGGCAACTTAAATCTGGGAGTGCGTTCGGCGGCTGGAGTTCCTGGTGCCCTGTGACGAGCCCCCATTTTCCGCATCGCAAGCTCGGATCGCGCGGCTGCTCCTGACGGATCCGCTTCTTCGGGTACTTTCTTGCAAGGCGGTGGCGATCCGCCTGGCAAGTCGCAACCCTGGACCCGAAGCCGAGCTCACGGTGCCCTATAAGCGTGGGGGTCAGCCAATGCGGTAGGCGGAGGCCAGGTCGCGTACGCGCGAGGCGATGTCCGCGACCTCCTGGCTGGCGGTGGCCGTCTGGCGGGCCCCGTTGGCGGTATCGCCGGTGATGTCATTGATGGCGTAGATGTTCCGGTTGATCTCTTCGGCCACCGCGTTTTGTTCTTCCGCCGCGCTGGCGATCTGTGTGGTCATGTCGCTGATTCGGCCGACCGCCTGGACGATGGATTCCAGCGCCTCGCCGGCGCGTTCGGCGTCGTTGCTGGTGGCCTCGGCCATTTCGCGGCCGCGGCCCATCGCGGTGACGGCGTTGCGGGTACCCGCCTGCAGCGACTCGATCATCGCCTGGATATCCGCCGTGGAGTCCTGCGTGCGCGAGGCGAGGGTACGTACCTCGTCGGCGACCACGGCGAAGCCGCGTCCCTGTTCGCCGGCGCGGGCGGCCTCGATGGCCGCATTCAGGGCCAGGAGGTTGGTCTGCTCGGCAATGCCGCGAATGACGTCGAGCACCGAGCCAATCTGCTGCCCCTTCTCGTCCAGGTTGCGCACGGATTCCTCGATGGTCGCGACTTCGCCCGACAGACGTCCGATGTCGCTGACCACCGTGCGCACCACTTCGCCACCCGCGCGGGACTCCTGATCGGCTTCCTGGCTGGAGGACGCGGCATCGGAGGCGTTGCGCGCGACCTCCTGCACCGTCGCGGCCATCTCGTTCATCGCCGTCGAGACCTGTTCGGTCTGCGAGCGCTGTTGGTCGATGTTCCCGTTGGTCTGGGTACTGACGGCGGACAGCTGTTCCGCGGCAGAGGCCATCTGGTCCGTCAGGGTGCGCAACTCGCGGATCGAGTCCTGGAATTGGTCGAGCATACTGTTCAGGGCGCCTGCAGTGGCGCCGATCTCGTCGTCGGAGCGAACGTCGACCCGGCGCGAGAGGTCATGGTGCTCGGCGATCTCCGTGAGTGTCGCGCGCATCCGCGAGATCGGGAGTGCCACCGAGCGATACGTCCACACCCCGGTGACCACGACGATGATCAAGACCACCAGCATCAGCGCGCCGCTGCGCACCAGAACCTGGGTGTAGAACGCCGATACCCGCTCGGCCTCGGTCCCGGCAACATCGATCTGCAGGTCGACCAGCTGGGTAATCTGGTCGCTGATCGGATCGATGGTGTCGTACAGGGGACCGTTGAAGGCGTCGAGCTCGCCCTGGACATCGCCGGACATCCCGCCAAGAGCCCCCTCCAGACGGTCCAGGTGGGCGTTGGCTGCGCGGAACAACCCGCGGGCACCATCAGCCAGTTCCTGCTCACGGGGCGTCAGGGTCGTGGCCAGGTAGGCATCCCAGATCTCGGCGATCTCCTCTCGTGCCTCACGGACGTCGGCGAGTGCCTCTTCCGCCGTCATCCGTCCGGCGTCCGCCTTGTTGACCGCGTCGATGACCAGCACCGCATAGTTGTCGGCGATGGTCTTCAGCTGCTGCAGGGGCACGACGCGGTCGTGATAGATGTTCTGCACGCCCTCTTCGATGTTGGCTGTGCCGCGTGCGGCCAGGGCCGCCAACAGCAGGAGCGCGGCCACGGGTACCACGATGGTGATGACCAGCTTGGATCGAACAGAGAGCGAGCGGAAATTCATGGGCGGTCCTTGTGTGGCCAGTATTGTGAGCAGCCCGCAACCTCGGGCCTTGACCACTGTAAACGGCCTGGCCGGCCAAACCTTGAGGTGGATCACCCGTTGCGACGTCCGCTAGAGTCCGCTGCCAGCCGGTTCGAACGGGTGTCGGGCCTGCGCGGTTGGCGGCGTACTTGCCGGGGGTTCACCGGCGTTTTCTGCGGGGCCGACTGACGAAGCAAAAGGCAAGGTTTGAACCCGAAGGTCGCGAAGGTCTCGCGTTCTACTTCATCTCGCGGACGGTCCGGACGACAGGGTCTCGCGGATGCGCCGCACGTCGCGCACATACTCCAGCATGGCCGTCATGGCATCGGCGAACAGGTAGGCCGCGAACAGGACCAAACCGCCCGCGAACAACCCGGCGAGGGGCCAGAGGATCGCCGTCAGGATGGCCAGTCCCCAGCTCGCCGGTTCCACCAGCTCGGCTTCAAGGCCGAACGCGGCCACCGCGGTGCCCGCAAAGGGCTCCACCGCTGTCAGGGAGATGACCGACAACGCCAGCGCGAGCAGCACGAAGGCAATCGCCAGCAGCTCGCCGACCAGCCGTGTGCAGACGACAACGCAGGTGATGGCGGGATAGTCCCGCGTCTCCAGCGCGCCCAGTGCGCGGGCCCTTCGCCACAGGAGCACGACCCAGGCCAGCACTGCAACGGCAAAGAGGGCCTGCAGCAACACCAGGGATGCGACCGGCCAGGGCACCTGCGGCGTTTCCTGTGCCAGCGCCCAGAGCGTCACCGATGTCAGTAGCCCGCCCAGGCCCGTCAGGACCGCGATACCGCGCAGCCCCCATCCCGCCAGCCGCTGCAGGGGGAGTGCGCCCTCGGTCCCGCCGGTTGTCTCGTCGTTCACGGCCGTCTCCCTGTCGTTCGCATACGGCCACACGATAGTGCCCGAAAACCGGCCCCGTCAGGTCGCGGGAGAGCGCCTGGGTCAGTCCTTCTTGCCGAGCAGGTCGGCGAAGCCGTGGTTGACGTCCCGGTGGCCTGCCTCGTCGGCGCGTACCGCGCGGATGACGTCGGACAGGCGGGCATCTTCCGGAAGGTTCCAGTACTGGATCGCGCGTGCCGGCGCGGCGACGTTATCGAGCCCGCCGGACTCCACTTCCTCCAGGTACTCGGTGTAGCTGACGACCGCTTCCTCTTCGAAGTAGCCTACGATCCGGTGCGCCGTACGCGACGAGAGGATGTAGATCATAAAGAACAACGTGTAGAAGAAGCCCTGCGCCAGGATGATCAGGAAGCGCTCCAGCCAGTTGGGCGAGGTGATCTCGATGAAGGTGAGCAGGTGCATGCGCTCGTTCTCGGCCTCGTCCATCAGCGTGCGGATCCATCCGTGGTCATCCTCCATGCGCCGCAGCGAGCGCAGGTGCTGCAGCGTGGCGCCCACCATGCCGGGGACGCCCGCAACCGTCTCCAGGACCACGGCGCGGTGTCCGTAGCGCCGGGCAAAGAAGGTGTCGGCGAAGAATCGCATCAGCGAGGTAAAGCCCCGTGCGACGCGGTCGGAGAAATCACGGGGTTCGTGGTGGCGGCTCAGGTCGATATCGTGGTCGTTCGGCATGCTGCCCCTAACGCTGATCAGTGCGCCGTTTCAGGCGGCAGGTATCCATGGAGCATAGAACCCGCCGTCTGAAATGTCGTGGGGCCGCTTCACAGAGCGTGAAACCTCAGGCATGACAGAAGCCCGGACCGGGTTTCTGATGTCCAATGTCGAGGTTGTGGATCGGGCGGTGCAATCGGGGGAACCGGGAGCCGAGAAGGCGGCCTCAGAGAGAGGCGAACATCAAAGGAGAGCGCATGGCGAACGAAACGAGCAAGCCGCAGCTGGAGATCAGCGTGAACGCGGCGCGCGAACTGGTCGATATCGGCCTGGCCGTGTTGCTGGATATCCGTCAGCCCTTCGAACTGGAGCTGGAAGGCGCGGTAGAAGGTGCCGTCCCTGTGCCCCTGTTCCGCCTGAAGCAGTTGCTGGGTCGCGAGCTGTCCGAGGAGGAACAGGAACTGCTGGATGCGGACGAGCCGGACGAGCGGGATTTCCAGCACTTCATCTCCCTGATCAACCGCCACCACGTCACCCAGGACCAGATCCTGCTGTGCCTGTGCAACAGCGGCCGCCGCAGCCTGCGTGCCGCAGAGCTCCTGCGGGACCTCGGGTATGCACGCTGCCTTTCCGTCCGGGAAGGTTTCCGCGGCTGGACCAGCAAGGGAGACACATGATCCATTGGCATGTTCGCCAGTGTTGATCGCGGATATGGGCTATCTAAGGAGGTGAGTAGGGGCGATTTCGCCTCAATGGTCACCGTTTCGGGCCCTGACCCGGGGCCGTCCCCGTCATGACCGTCAATGGGCGCCGGCCGGGTGATTCTACGGAGGGGCGCTGCCATGCTGCGACTGCCGGCCGTTCCGTTTGCCCACCAATCCTGGTGCTGCCGACTGCACATCGTCGCGCTTGTCGGGTTGGCTCTGCTTGTCGGAAGTCCTCTACTGGCGCATGCGGATGGCGCCGAAGACTGGCTGGCCGCCATTGCCGAATCACCGCTGGGCGAGCCGATTGCCGTTACCTCCACTGTGCAGGGCGGCGTCGTCGAGGGGGCGGTGCACGCCCGGCTGCCGTATTCGTTTGCGTTGGTGGCCAGTGAGCTGGAAGCGCTTTCGGCGTGGTGCGAAATCACCGTCCTGCACATCAACATCAAGAGCTGCGTCTACCGCGAGGGGGCGGACGCCTTGCTGCACCTGTACGTGGGCCGTGCGCGTTACGAGCAGGCGGAGTATGCAGAGCGTGTGGAGCTCGTCAGGCGGTCGGCCCAGATGGGTGAGGACTGGCTGCTGATCGAGCTGGAGGGCGATCGTGGGCCCTACGGAACCCGGGATTACTCCATCGTCGTCCACGTCGTTCCGCACGACACGGGGACCCTCGTCAACCTCGAGTATTCGTTGCGCTTCGGGGTGATTGCCCGGCTGGCCGCGCTCGTCTACCTCGCCACCGGGGGGCGCGAGCGGGTGGGTTTCACCGTGGTCGGTTACGAAAACGGCGAGCCACAATACATCGGCGGCCTGGAAGGCATGATCGAGCGCACCGTCATGCGTTTCTATCTTGCACTGCAGGCCTGGCTCGACGTCCGCGACCGGCCGGCTCAGGAGCTCCTTTTGGCCCGCCTGGAACGCTGGTTCGACCTGACCGACGAATACCCGCGCCAGCTACGCGAGCTGGACCGCGAGACCTACCTCGAGCAGAAGCAACGCGAGTACGCGAACCAGCAGAGGCTGCAGGATGCCCCACCGCCCCGCCGGCGCATCCTGCCCCTGGATTGACGGGCTATCCGAATCTCCCTGACCTTGCAGCTCGACCAGGAGGCGGGTGTCGTGTTCTTCCGTCGTCGGCCGCACGGGGGTGTGGGTCAGGGGTGCTCCGGTGCGTCGGCGTAATGCTGGCGGGGGCGGTCGAGTTCGAGCAGCTCCAGGCGGTGGTTGCCGGTCGGATGGGGCCCCGAGGGGCCCTGGACGAGGAGGGCGAGGCCGTCGTCGATGCCGTGCTCGGTGAGCCACTGGCGCGCGAAGTCGTTCCAGTCGGCGCGGTCCTCGGCGACATCCACGGGGTGGACACCGTAGGAAAACTGCAGGCCCTGGGCGGTGGCCGGGTTCGGGGTGAAGGCGGCGATCCAGCAGGGCAGGCGCAGTCGCGCGATGCGCCGGGCGGTGGCGCCACTGGCCGTAGGCGCCAGGGTGACCCGTGGCAGGCGCCGCTGCGCGGTGTGCAGTACGCTGCGCGCGATGAGGTCGACGGCTCGGTCAAGACCTGCCTCGTCAGGGTCGTCCGGGCCGTCGGCGCCGATGCCGCCGTCGCGTTCCGGTTCGATGGAGCGGGCAATGGCCGCCAGCATCGCCACGGCCTCCACCGGGTAAAGCCCCATCGCCGACTCGGCGGAAAGCATCACGCAGTCGGTGCCGCCGAGGATGGCGTTGGCGACGTCGGTGGCCTCGGCGCGGGTAGGGCGGCGCGAGGCGACCATGGACTCCAGCATCTGGGTGGCGGTGATCACCGGGCGGTTGTGCTGGTTGGCGCGTCGGGTGATGCGCCGCTGGGCGAGGGCAATGCGCGCGATCGGAATCTCCACTCCGAGATCCCCGCGTGCCACCATGATGCCGTCGGCGGCTTCGAGGATGCTGTCGAGCTGCTCCAGCGCGGCGGCGCGCTCGATCTTGGCGATGATGAAGGGGGCGTAGTCCAGTGCTTCTGCCGCCTTGCGCACCGCAAGGATGTCGTCGCCGTCGACTACGAAGCTCTGGCTGACCGCATCCACGCCGTGTTCCGCTGCAAACCGCAGCCATTGGTGGTCTTCCGTGGTGAAGGCGCGGATGCCGAGATCGATGCCCGGCAGATTCAGGCCCTTGCGCGAGCGCAGTTCGCCGCCGGTATGCACGCGGCAGATCACTTCGCTGCGCTCGACCGTCACCACCTCCAGCTCGATGAAGCCATCGTTCAGGAACAGGGCATCGCCCGGCTGCACCGCCTCCGGCAGGCCCGCGAACGACACGCTGACCCGCGAGGCATCGCCAATGCAGTCCTCGGTAGTCAGGGTGATGGTCTGGTCGGGGTGCAGTTCGATCGGCTCTTCCGCCAGTTCGCCGATACGCATCTTCGGACCGGGA
Organism: Thioalkalivibrio sp. ALMg13-2; assembly: GCF_000381185.1. Classification (NCBI taxonomy): domain Bacteria; kingdom Pseudomonadati; phylum Pseudomonadota; class Gammaproteobacteria; order Chromatiales; family Ectothiorhodospiraceae; genus Thioalkalivibrio; species Thioalkalivibrio sp. ALMg13-2. The sequence goes on from NZ_KB906102.1 coordinate 82,360, forward strand.
AGGTCACCGAGGATCGCGACGCGGGTGCTGTTCGCCTGCGCGGCGTCGCGGATGCGACCGATCAACTCGGCATGGTAGGCGGCATCGCCGTGCGAGAAATTCAGCCGAGCTACATCGAGCCCGGCCAGCATCATGCGCCGCAGCGTCTCTGGTGCATCGGACGCGGGCCCAATGGTGGCAACGATCTTGGTCTTCTGCGTGGGAAACGGCATGGGCGGGTTATTCATCCGGGCGGTGTCTTAGGAGGGTAGACCGTACCGCGGATACCTGTCGCCGTGCCCGTGGCGTGTCCATGTGCGGCCGCTGGAATCGGTAGACGGCCTTCGTAGACGACCCTCAGTGCGATGCGTCCGCTTTAATCGTGGCGTAACCCTGTCGGAGCAGTGATAGCGGCCCGTTGAGTCGAACGTTCGGACCATCGGAACAACATGGGTGTCCTCTTATTCCTGGTCCTGGAGCAAGAAGGATGAGGGAGATAACAGCACAACCCATCGAGCGGTTTCCGTTTATTCGTTCATGTCTTCGCGCTTTGAGCGCTCCTCCTGACGTCGCTTGCGAATGGTGCTGGACTTTATGAATGGCAGGAGTTTCAGCAGCCCCGTAACAAGGCGTGAACGATAGTACTCGACGCGTACGATGAAGCGGACAGCCCAGTGTTCCTTACCCAACTTTTCCTTGGCTTCTGTTATCGCGGCACTGCTGCCGGCATTGCGGACGCTGGCCAGACGGAACAGTTCAATCTGTCGGAGCAGGGCCGTGTGTCGCAGCAGCGGCAGGGGGCGGAGAAGTCGGATCAGGCGAGTGGATTTGAGTATCTCGTGAAGCAGTGGAAACGAGAAGATGATAATCAACACCGATAGCCAGTTTTCTTTGGTCGTCTTCCAGCGGTCATGCGAGATGGCCATGTAAAAAGCATACTCGACCACGAACACTGCCCAGATCAGCCAATCGGCGACCGTGATCAGGGGGTGTTCCACGTCTAACCAGTAAGTGATCGTCAGCGGTGCGGTCAGTATGGCGGCAATGATGACGGCAGCGGTCAGGTAATTGCTGAGCGATTCTTCAAGCGCCGATTCAAGCTTCAGTCGCACCGGCCCCCTCCCGCTACCCTGAGTGGCCGCCTTCCAGCGCACGAATGGCAATGGATAACGTCACGCCAGGGATTCGTGCCTTTGCATGGCGCGTTCGTCATCAACACAGACTGTTCGCCACCATAGGCCGAGGTCAGGCTGGCGTCGGTACGGTGCCAAACAGAACGGTTTTGCGGCTCTTTGCGGCGGAAAATCCGGCCTTTTCCAGCAGGGCGAGCGCCGCGACTGATGCCAGGAGCCCGTACCGCTGGGGTCGGTGAAGGCCGGCTGCAAGAAGATGGGGATCTCTTCTTCCGGCTGAGGGGGTACCACTAGCTCCGCCATGATCGGAAGGAGGGGCAACAGGCAAGGTCGACCCCATGCCATGCGCGCACCCAATAGCGTGACGCACTTGACAGAGACCGGCGCCGTAACGTGGAGCCCTTCTGATTCGGTTTCTCTACAATACCCGGCATCACACCCTTCCGGATCAACCCATGCAGCTGGAACAACGCGCCCGTTCCTTCGCCATTGCCGCGCATGCGCGCGTCGAGCACGTCTGCCGGTATACCGGCGAGCCCTATATCGTGCATCCGGCGCGGGTTGTGGAACTGCTGCGTTCGGTGCAGCACACCGAGTGCATGCGGGCGGCCGTCTGGCTGCAGGACACCATTCGGGATACCGGGGTCAAACCCGAGACCCTGGAGCGGCTGTTTGGTGCGGAGGTCGCAGAAATGGTGGTGATGATCAGCGACGTGAGTCATCCGGAGGACGGCAACCGTGCCCAGCGCAAGGCGATCGACCGGGCGCATCTGGCGCGGGCGACGGCCCAGGCCAAGACCGTGAAACTGGCCCAGCTGATCGATCTGGCCTGTACCGTATTCATGCATGATCGTGCCTTCACCCCGGTGTTTGTTCGCGAGAAGGCGGCCTGGCTGGAGGTGCTGGAGGGCGGCGACCCGTTGCTCTGGCGCCAGTTGCGGGATCTGACACCGGCCATGCACCCGGAAATGGCGGACAAGGACGCCGACTGGCGTCGAAACTGCCCCTTCGCACGGCGCTCTCCCCTGCGCCGGTACGATGTCGCAGTGGGGCGTGGTATTCGGGAAGGATCCAGCAACCAGGACACGGCTGCGGCCGGGTGAAGCGACAGTCCGAACCGCGCAGGAACAGGAACCGGTCCCCATTATCGCGGCCGGCGGCGGATTGTTTCTAGCGCGAGTCTTACACCGTCCCCAGCAGCGTTGGCCTCACTCGCCGGGGACACTCGCGGTGCTCGTGCCGAACGGGTGATGGACTAACTAACTGGAGGCTCGGCCTTGCGCGCCTCGGGAAGTAAGGGGTCAGACCTGGTCTTTTTCTCTGCCTTCACCACAGGGGCAAAAGGCAAGGTGTGACCCCATGCCATAGCGGGAGATGCCGCATTGCCGTCTGTCTGCGAGCAAGTTGGCCATTTTCGTCCCTAAATTGTCCGTTTAAGGCCATCTGTGGGCCTGGAAACCGCTATAACCGAAAGTATTTACGGCTCTTGTCGTGGTCCGACCCCGTCGCGCTTGTCAGCCCTTTTCCGGATCGGCTTCATCCGGGTGTTGCGGTGTCCGCTCGTCGGCGCGAAGTATGTTGACCACCATGAACCGCAGCCGGCTCCGCAGGAGGGAGACCTCGGCGGTCCCGTTCCGTTGGAGCCCCAGCAAACGTGCGCCAAGCGGCGACAGGATGGATATCTTCGCCTGTTCGGGTCTCGCGTCTTCCGGCTCGCAGAGTTCGACGACAAACGTCTCCTCGGTTTGCAGATCCAGTAGTTGTACCCGGGAGCCTACTCTGGCGATGGGCTCCCCGCGGGTTGCTGCCGCTTGGCTTCCATCGTCGAGCTTCTCGAGAAGGCAGGCGAGTTCCATCGGGGTGCCGATAGCCCCGCAGTAGTCCTTCCGGATCCATTGATGGGTTCGGGTATCGGCGGCTGGCCGAAGGTAATACGGGTTGTTGCGCGCCACGGTCGCATCTCCTGATCAGAAACAAGAAGAAGGGAGTTGGCCGGGCGCACGAACGAGGAAACGGCGCCCGGCCTAAGCGAGAGTTCTCATGGCGTTTGGGACTCCAGACCGAGTATTGCGGGGGTTGTCGTTACGAAAGCCGGATGCTAGACAGCTCCCTCGACAAAGGCAAATCCGCACGAATAGTGGCAGTTATCGTGTGCGTATAAGAGTCCGGCGTTCCCGGCTCAACAGGATGGTGCCTGTCCCTTTCATTCTCGTTACAACCGTGCCGTGGCCTCGCATCGCCAGGCGCAAGATGCGGGATCGGCGCGTGCGTGCTCGCCTATCGAGTGATGGGCGGACCGAAGGGCTCGGTCTTGCGCGTCTCGGCCTCCGCGCGTTGCTCCGGGGTGAGTTGCTGGTGGATGTAGTCGCGCGCCTCGGCCGCCGGCTTGTGGCCCTGATCGGCGGCGCGCGCGAACCAGACCCAGGCGGCGACATAGTCGACCTCCACACCATGGCCGTCGGCCAGCACGATGCCCAGGTTGTACTGCGCCGGGGCCAGGCCCTGCCGGGCAGAGGCTTCATACCAGCGCGCCGCCGCCGACTGGTCCCGGGGTACCCCCAGGCCCCGATCCAGCAGGACCCCAAGGTTGGCCTGGGCTTGGGGGTGGCCCGCTTCGGCCGCCGCCCGGTACCAGTGAGCAGCAGCTTCCATGTCTTCCTTTGTGCCCTTGCCATCGCGGCAGAGATTCCCCAGTTTCGCCGCGGCGTCGGGGTCCCCGGCCTCGGCCGCCTGCTGATACCAGCGGACAGCGGCGGTCAGGTCCGCGTCCACTCCATCGCCCTGTTCCAGGGCGAGGGCGAGATTGAAGGCCGCGTCGCGGTGTCCTGCGTTGGCCGCCTGGGCGTAATACCCGACGGCGGCCGTTCGATCCCGCTCGCAGCCGCTGCCCTGCTGGTGGGCGACCCCGAGGCTGTTCAGGGCATCGAGGTCGCCGCGTTCCGCGGAGCGTTTCCACCACTGGACGGCCTCGGTGGCGGCGGCGTCGCCGCCCTGGTTGAGCAGCAGAACCGCCAGATTGTTCTGTGCCGCGACGTGTCCTGACTCGGCCGCGCGGCGATACCAATGCCGGGCCATCTCGGTATCCGCCGGCTCTGCCTTCTCGGCCATCACGCCCAGGTTGAAGCTGGCATCGCTCAGTCCTTGTTCCGCAGCCTGAGTCCAGTATTCGCGTGCACGCGCCGGGTCCGCCTCCAGCCCCAGTCCCTCCGCGTAGAGGATTCCCATGCCGAGCTGCGCCCAGGCCGAGCCACGATCGGCGCGGGCCTCCCAGATGTCCCGGGCGGCCCGGTAGTCGCCCCGTTCGAAGGCGAAAAAACCGTCGCGGTCGGCGCCGCCCGGACTGTCGGGGGGCACGGGGTTGGCAGATGAGGTGGGCGTGTCCATGGCTGATGCGCTCGGTGGCAGGTGACAGCCCGAGGATACAGGCCCGGATGCCTACCGCAAGACACAGCACGGAACATCGTCGGGGTTACACGGCTTGCCCCCCATTCGCCCGGCCGAGCCAGCCGGTCATGGCCCGTCTCCAGCCCGGACCTTGGCTCTTGAGGAAGCTTTACAGGCCACGATCCGGCAGCGACCGCTCGATGCTCAGTACCTTGTCGAGGTCCGCACGGGCAACGCGTGGCTGGCCCCGCTAGCCTCTACAACCTTTTTAGGGCGGCCAAATCCACAGGATCAGCGGCACGGCAGTCACGATGACGATCAGCGACAGTGGCAGGCCCATGCGCCAGTAGTCGCGGAATTCGTAGCCACCGGGGGCCATGACCAGGGTGTTCGACTGGTGCCCGATCGGCGTCAGGAAGGCGCAGGACGCACCCACGGCGACCGCCATCAGAAACGGATCCGGGGCCGCCTCCATCGACCGGGCCAGCGCGATCCCCACTGGCGCCGCCAGCACTGCCGCGGCGGCGTTGTTGACCACGTTCGACAGCAGCATGACCACGGCCATCAGCAGCGCGAGCATCCATGCGGGCGAGGCGGCCGCGCCCAGTGCGAACAGCCCGTCCGCGATCAACTGCGATCCGCCGGTTGTTTCCAGTGCCTGTCCCACCGGCAACAAGGCCGCCAGCAGCACAATCACCGGCCATTCGATCCCGCGGTACACCTCGCTCGGACCGATCAGTCCCACCAGCACCATGGCCACAGCTGCCCCGACCAGCGCCGGTGCTGCCGGGACCCAGCCCAGGGCCACCAGTCCCAGGGCCAGGGCAAACAGGCTGGTGGCCAGGATGACCTTGCGCGGGCGGGCAATGCGCAGCCCGCGAGAGGCCAACGGCAGACAGCCGAGCTCGCCCAGCGCATCGGGTAACTCCTCTTCGCTCCCCTGTACCAGCAGGATGTCACCGGCCCGGAAGCGCACCTGATCCAGCCGCTCGCGCAGCCGGACCCCCTGACGTGCAACCGCGAGTACGTTCAGTGCGTAGCGCTGGCGTAGTTCCAGGGCGCTGGCAGTGGCACCGACCAGGCGCGAAGTGGGTGTGACGATGGCCTCCTCCAGTGCCAGTTCGCCCATGGGGCTATCGCGGCCCTCTCCGCGGCCCTTTTGCGCGTCTTGTTCCTGTGCCTCTTCGAGCCTTGCCTCCAGCTCCATTCCCGTCACGTCCAGTAACGTCTTCAGGCTGTCGGGGTCCGCCTCGACCAGCAGGATGTCGCCCGCGCGCAGTACTTCATAGATGGCCGGCATCGGCTCCCGGCGTTCTCCGCGCACCAGACCGACCACCACCACCTCGGCGTCCCCCTGCAATTCGCGCATCAGCTCGAAGACGGTGTGCCCCACATAGCGATTCTCCTCGGTAATCCGCACCTCGGTCAGGTAGGCGCTGATCTCGAACAGCTCGCCAGTCGCGTCCGGGCGCTTCCGTTGGGGTGTCAGGCGCCAGCCGATCAAGGCGATGAAAATCACGCCGACCGCGGTGACGCCCAATCCCACCGGCATGAAGTCGAACATCGCGAACGGCGCGCCCGTAATCTCCGCGCGGTACCCTGCGATGATGATGTTCGGTGGCGTGCCGATCATCGTCAGCATCCCGCCAAGCAATGACCCGAACGCCAGTGGCATCAACAGGAAAGAGGGTGACCGGCCGCTCTGGCGCGCCATCCACACGGCCACTGGCATCAACAGGGCCAGTGCGCCCACGTTGTTCATGAACCCCGAGGCCAGGGCGACAATCACGGTCAGCGCGGTCACCTGCACCCAGGGGCGTTCCCCCACCCGGGTGAGTTGCCGCGCCACTGCGTCCACCACGCCCGCATTCAGCAGCCCTCGGCTCAGTACCAGGACGGCCGCGACCGTAATCACCGCCGGATGACCGAATCCGGAGAACATCTCGCCGAACGGGACCAGCCCCAAGAACGCCGCAGTCAGCAGCGCTGCAATGGCGACGATGTCGTAACGCCAGCGGTTCCACACGAACAACGCCAGGGTTGCCGTCAACACCCCAAAGATCATCCACTGCTCGGTCGTCACACCCGGATCCCTGGCTTCCGTCTGCAATCAATGTAAGGCCTTCACCCCCCGATTGCATCGCTCATGGCGGTCGGCGTGCGTCTGGTCCGTCGTGGTCTCCAGTCGCCGACACCGCTCGGTTACCCGGGGCGCAGCACATCCGGAGAGAGTCAATCCAGGAAGGCTGCCGACTTGACCAGGGCGTGGACGCGGATGCCGGGTTTCAGGCCGAGGCGTTCGGTGGAGAGGCGGGTGAGTTCGGCCATCAGGGTCTGGCCGTCGTCCTGGCGGCAGGTAGCCAGGACGCGGGCGGGGCCGTGGTGGCCGGGGGCTTCGTCCAGGGCCTCGATGGTGACGGGGATGATGTTGAGGATGGAGACGTCCTGGGGTGGAGTCAGGGCGATGGAGACGTCGCGGGCGTCGATGCGCAGGCGGGCCTCGCTACCGGCGCCGTTGCTGGAGCCGGGGGTGCTCGGAACGCGATAGCGCGCGTCCGGGGGGCCGAAGGGGTGCAGGCCGTGTTCGTCGGGCGGGCCGAGTTTGCCTTGGAGGACGGAGACGGCGCCTTCGTCGCGGAACAGGGGGGAATCGGTGCGGGCGAGGGCCTCGCGCAGGGGTTCCAGGCGTTCGAGTTGGCCGTCGTGCATGAAGGCGACGCGGTGGGCCAGGCGTTCGACCTCGTCCGGGGCGTGGGTCACCAATAGCGTGGGGATGCTGGTCCTGTCGGACAGGCGCGCGAGGAAGGGCATGATCTCGCGCTTGGTCTGGGTGTCCAGCGCATTCAACGGTTCGTCGAGCAGCAGCAGGTCGGGGCTGATGAGCAAGGCGCGGCCCAGCGCCACGCGCTGGCGCTGGCCTCCGGAGAGGTGGTCGGCGCGGCGCTCCAGCAACTCGGTGATGCCGAGCAGGTCGGCGACCTCGTCCAGGTGCAGGCGGCGCAGGGGCTCTGGGATGCGTTTGTAGCCGTAGAGCAGGTTGCCGCGCACGGAGAGGTGCGGGAGGAGGGTGGACTCCTGGAACACCAGTCCGACGCGGCGGCGGTGCAGCGGGACGAAGGTCTTACCGGATTGCCAGATGGTGTCGCCGAAGTGCACCTCGGCGCCGGGCGGGTGTTCCAGCCCGGCGATGATGCGCAGCAGCGTGGTCTTGCCGCAGCCGGAGCGGCCGAACAGGGCGGTGACGCCCTCCAGCAGGATCGCCGTGTCCACGTCCAGCGTGAAGCCGGGGCGTTCCAGCCGGGCCTGGATGCGCAGTGTTTCGCTCGTGGGCTGGCTCACAGGCGCACCGTGTCGAAGCGGCGGTTGATGGCGTAGACCACGAACAGCACGACGAAGGCGAAGATCAACAGGCCCAGCGACAGGCGGTGCGCGGAGGCGAAGTCCATCGCCTCGGCGTGGTCGTAGATCAGGATGGACAGCACCTGGGTCTCGCCGGGGATGGCGCCGCCGAGCATCAGGATCACGCCGAACTCGCCGAGGGTGTGGGCGAAGGCGAGCGTGGCGGCGACGATGAAGCCGCCGCGCGACATCGGCAGGATCACGGTGAAGAAGCGGTCCATGCGCCCGGCGCCCAGCGAGCCGGCGATCTCGGTGGGCCGGCGGCCGAGGTTGGCGAAGGCCTGCTGCAGGGGCTGCACGGCGAATGGCAGGGAGTAGATCACTGAGGCGATCAGGATGCCCTGGAAGGTGAACGCCAGGTGGTTCAGGCCCAGGTTCTCCAGCGTGCTGCCGACCGGGCCGGCCGGGCCCAGCAGGACCAGCAGATAGAAGCCGAGCACGGTGGGCGGCAGGACCAGCGGTAGGGCGACCAGTGCCTGGACCGTGGTGCGCAGGCCGCCGGGGGCGCGGCCGTTGGCCAGCCACCAGGCGATGGGGGTGGCGATCACCAGCAGGATCAGCGTGGTGTAGATCGCCAGCTTGAGGGTGACCTCGATCGCCATCCAGTCCGTGGGGCTCAGCTCGAACATGGCCGGTTACGGGGTTGCCGTGGCCGTGTCGGCGGGCGCGTCTTCGGGGAGTGCTTCGCCGGGCATCACGAAGCCGTAGCGGCGCATGATGTCGCGTGCGGTATCGCCGTTCATGTACTCCGAGAAGCGGTGCGCCGTGTCGTTGTGTTCGCCGCGCCGGGTGATGATGAAGCCCTGGGTGAGGGGTTCGTGCAGGGCGTCGTCGATCAGGTGGTAGTTGTGCTCGGCGAGGTCCGGGAACTCGGCCAGCGACAGGGCGATGATGCCGATCTCGGCGCCGCCCGCCTGGATCATGCGCGCGGTCTGGGCGATGTTGTCACCGTTGACGATCTTGGACTGCAGGTCGTCCCAGACGCCCACGGACTTGAGCGCCTCCATCGCGCGCACGCCGTAGGGGGCGTGGGTGGGGGAGGCGATGGCGACGCGGCGGATGTCGTCGCGTAGCAGGTCTTCCAGGGTCATTTCCGAGGCATCCATGCGGTTGCTCCACAGCACGATGCGGCCGATGGCGTAGACCTCCGGCTCGGTCACCGCATGGCCCTCGGCGCGCAGCTTCTGTGGGTAGGCGATATCGGCGGAGAAAAACACGTCGTAGGGGGCGCCGTTCATGATCTGCGTGGTCATGCGGCCGGAGGAGCCGTAGGTGACGCGTACCGCGTCGTCCGGGTGCGCCTCGCGGTAGGCGTCCAGGATCTCGTCCAGGGCGAAGCGCAGGTCGGAGGCGGCCGCGATGGTCAGCGGGCCGTTGGCGGTGGTCAGGCCGGGTAGCAGGAGCAGCAGGGTCAGGAGGAGGGCGCGCAGGTGCATGGTGTGGGTCTTCCCTGTGGCTGGGTCTTGTTGGGCTCGGGTGGTTCTGTTGGGAGACTGCTTCGTCGCGCTGCTCCTCGCAGTGACGCGGCGCTTGCCTGGGTGGATAGGCGTTTCGTTATATTTCAGTTTGCATATCGGTTGGCGCAATGATGCGGGGCCGGGGGAGACCCGTCAAGACTGGGGTCGGGTTTACGGCTTGGGGTCGTCGGCGAGGAAGTCGGCGAAGGCGTGCAGCTCGTCGCGCAGGGCCTCGCAGGCTTGGCGTTCCATGTCGCGGTAGCGCGCCAGTACGGTCTCGCCGAAGGCGGTGACCTGGGCCCCGCCGCCGCCGGAGCCGCCCTTGGCGGTGGCCACCATGGGCTCGCGGAAGCTCTGGTTCATGGTCTCCACCAGGTCCCACGCGCGGCGGTACGACATGCCGACGCTGCGCGCGGCGGCGGAGATCGAGCCCTTGTCGCGGATGGCCTCCAGCAGCATGGCCTTGCCCGGGCCCATGGCCGTGACCTCGCCCAGCAGCACGCGCAGGCGCGGGGCCTGGGGGTGGTCCTTTGGAGTGCCGGAGTGGTGGGTGCTCATGCGTTGTGGGGCCTGGGGTTTGCCGGTGATGGTGCCGGGGAGGGGTTGTGAGTGCGAATGATAACCCCCGCCCCCGTCATTGCGAGGAGTGCAACGACGAAGCACAAAAGCAGCGAAGCTGCGTTGAACGGCCAAAGGCCGGCCCGAAGGGCGAGCGCAGCGAGTAATCTCCCAACGCTGGCACTGCGCGAGCGATCAGGTTCCGGTGGTTTTGGACACAGATTGCTTCGTCGCGTTGCTCCTCGCAATGACGGGGGGGAGGGACGGGAAAAGGCCGGGGCTTGGGGCCCCGGCCGGGGGGTCAGGCCTTGCCCTGGAGCTGCGGGATGACGGCCTCGTTTTCCAGGGTGGAGGTGTCGGAGGTGATCTCCTCGCCCTTGGCGATGGAGCGCAGCAGGCGGCGCATGATCTTGCCGGAGCGGGTCTTGGGCAGGCCGTCGGCAAAGCGGATGTCGTCCGGCTTGGCGATCGGACCGATCTGGTCGGCGACCCAGTTGCGCAGTTCCTTGACCATCTCGTCGGCCTCCTCGCCCGTCAGGCGATCGCCCTGCAGGATCACGAAGGCGACGATGGCCTCGCCCTTCACGTCATGCGGGCGGCCGACCACGGCGGCCTCGGCGACCGCCTTGTGCGCGACCAGAGCGGATTCGACCTCCATGGTGCCCATGCGGTGGCCGGAGACGTTCAGCACGTCGTCGATGCGCCCCATGATCCAGAAGTTGCCTTCGGAGTCGCGGCGCGCGGAGTCGCCGGCCAGGTAGTACTTGCCGCCGAACTTCGGCCAGTAGGTGTCCTTGTAGCGCTGGTCGTCGCCCCAGACGGTGCGCAGCATATGCGGCCAGGGCTTCTTGATGACCAGGTAGCCGCCCTCGTCGGCGCCCAGGCTCTTGCCGTCCTCGTCCACCACGTCGGCCGCAATGCCGGGAAGGGCCTGGGTGCAGGAGCCGGGGACCAGCGTGGTCGCGCCCGGGATCGGGGCGATCATGTTGGCGCCGGTCTCGGTCTGCCACCAGGTATCGACGATCGGGCAGCGCTCTTCGCCGACGGTGGTGTAGTACCACATCCAGGCCTCGGGGTTGATCGGTTCGCCGACCGTGCCCAGAAGGCGCAGCTTGGACAGGTCGTACTGCTTGGGCAGGTCCGGTCCGGCCTTCATCAGCGCGCGGATGGCGGTGGGGGCGGTGTAGAACACGGTCACGCCGTGGTCCTGGCACATCTTCCACCAGCGCCCGGCGTCGGGCACGGTCGGGGTACCCTCGTAGACCACCTGGGTGGCACCCACGGCCAGCGGGCCATAGGCGACATAGGTGTGGCCGGTGATCCAGCCGACATCCGCGGTGCACCAGTAGACGTCGTCGCCCTGCAGGTCGAACACCCACTCGTTGGTGACGATCGCGCCCAGCAGGTAACCGGCACTGGAGTGCTGGATGCCCTTGGGCTTGCCGGTGGAGCCGGAGGTGTAGAGCAGAAACAGCGGGTGTTCGGCCTCCACCCATTCCGGCTCGCAGTCGACGGCCTCGCCGTCCACGGCGTCTTCCCACCAGACGTCGCGGTCGGCGTGCATGGTCACGTCGTTGCCGGCCCGCTTGCAGACGACCACTTTCTCGACGTCGCCCGGGTTGGAGTCCAGCGCCTTGTCGACGTTGGCCTTGAGCCCCACGACCTTGCCGCCGCGCTCGCCGCCGTCGGCGGTGATCACGACCTTGGAGCCGGAGTCCACCACGCGGTCACGCAGGGCGTCCGCGGAGAAGCCGCCGAACACCACCGAGTGGATCGCGCCGATGCGGGCGCAGGCCTGCAGGGCGATCACGGCCTCGGCGTTCATCGGCATGTAGATGATGACGCGGTCGCCCTTCACTACGCCCATGCCCTTGAGGGCGTTGGCGAGCTTGCCGACCTCGTTGTAGAGGTCACGGTAGGTGAGGTGGCGGGTGTCGCCGTTCTCCGCCTCGAAGACGATCGCGGTCTTGTTGCCGCGGACTTCGAGGTGGCGGTCGATGCAGTTGTAGGAGACGTTCATGCGCCCGTCGGCGAACCACTGGTAATGCGGCGCCTTGGACTCGTCGAGACCCTGGGTGAACTCGGTCTGCCAGTCGATCTTCTCGCGCGCGAGATCGCACCAGAAGCCCTCGTAGTCGGCCTCGGCCTTCTGGTGCAGGGCCTCGAGATCGGCCGGCTTCAGGCGGGCGTTTTCGGTGAACTCCGCCGACGGCGCAAAGTGGCGCGTCTCGGTGAGGGTGGACTCGATGTTGTCACTCATCAGGGCCTCCAGATCGGTTTTTGGTATGGGGTATGGGAGTGGCCAACCGCCAGCCCCTTTGGTGGGTGCGAGGATAGCATGCGAACCGGGCGCTGGCCGCGCTTACCAGAGCCACGCGGGGCGGAACAGCACGCGCCCCAGTGGCAGTTTTCCGTCCGGCGATTGCCGGCTCAGCAGCGCGGCGAACAGTTCGCCCGCGGCGATGGCGTCGAACAACGCGTCGTGCGCGCGATAGGCCGGCAGGTTGTAGCGCGCGCGCAGGGTATGCAGGCGCAGCCCGTGGGCCGGGATCGGCTGGCCGGCGCGGCGCAGGGCCGTCTCCGCCAGGCGCAGCGTGTCCACGATGGCCAGCGGGGCGCTTACGCCATACAGGCGCTGGCAGGCCTGCTCAAGGAAGCCGATCTCCAGGGCCGCGTGGTGCGCTACCATGACGCGCCCGGCGAGCGCGTGGAACAGGGCGTTCAGGGCCTCGTCCAGCGGTACCCCGCTGGCGGCGCGCTGATCGGTGATGCGGTGGATGACGGCGCTGGCCTCCGGCACGGGCCCTTCGGCGCGCACCAGGCGCTGGTCCGCGGTGGCGAGGTCGATGCGCGGGCCCTCCATCGCCACCCAGCCCATGCTCAGGATGCGGTCGTGTTCCGGGTCCAGGCCGGTGGTTTCCAGATCGACTGCAAGAAAGCGGCTGGCGGCCACCGGCTGGCCGGCGGGCGGCATGGGGGCCTCGAGGAGCTCGCGCAGCGGGCCCGGCGGGGCGCGGCGCGCAGCCCGACGCCGGGCGCGGCAGAAGCGCCAGTGGCCAGGCGGGCGGAGCCATGCGGCAGCGTGCAGAGGGCAGACCATCAGAGGGCCGTCTTGCGGGCGTCGTTCACCAGGCGGAAGGCGGTCTTCAGGTGACTGCGCTCCAGGGTGGACAGTCCGGCCGGGTCCAGCGCGTTGTCCGGGGGCTGGCCGTTGCGGATCTGGCGAGCCTGATGACGGGCGCGCAGGTTAGCGATGTACAGCCAGGCATCGGCCAGGTTGTCGGCCGTGCTCTCGTTGATAACCCCCGCCCGGGCCGCGGCGCTCAGGCGTTCCACCGTGCTGCGTGCCGCGCTGCCGGCGTGCAGGGCAAAGACCCGCGCCATGGCGACGATCGGCAGCAGCCCACGCATTTTCAGGTCGAGGGTGTCGGCGTGTGCGCCGCTGTCTTCCAGCACGAACTGGCGGAAGAAGCCGAGCGGCGGGGGCAGGTTGCGCGCCTGGTCGGCCAGGGTGCTCAGCAGGGCCTCGTGGCGCGCACCAATCTCCAATGCCTGTTGGCGCAATGGTTCGAACAGTTCGGCCGCACCGTGGATCACGCGCATGTCGAGGTAGTGGGTGGCCAGCATCGCATCGCGTGGGGCCGGGTGGTGCAGCACGCGTTCCATCTCGCGCGCCCAGGCAGCCGCGGGTCGGCGCCAGTCGGGATGGGTGGGATCGACATCGCCGGGGCAGGCGCGGATGCCGCAGGCGTCGAGGCCGGCGGTTACCCCGCGGGCAAGCTCCGCGAACCAGACGTCGACGTCCGGCGAGGCGTCATCGGCAATGATGAGAGCGGTGTCCTGGTCAGTGAACACGGTCTGCTCGTGGCGGCCCTGGCTGCCGCTCGCAAGCCAGGCAAAGGCGCAGGGGGCCGGGCCGCGGTCGCGTTCGTCCAGCTCGATCAGGCGCTGGGTGAGTGTGTCGATCACCGTGGTAACAGTCTGGGTGAGTTGGGCGGCGTCGGCGCCGGCCTCCACCAGTTGCACCTGCAACTGGGGCAGGGCCTGCATTACGCCCTGCAGGCCGGCAAGGTCGTCGGCACGGCGCAGGTCGCGCACCAGGTAGATGGCGCTGGTGCCCTGGTGGCGGATCAGGTCGGTGCTGGAGAGGATGCCGGCCAGGGTCCCGTCGGCCTCGTGGACGACCGGGAGGTGGTGGATGTCGTGGCGCGCCATGCGCAGCAGGGCCTCGAAGGCGGGGGTGCCGCGCTCAACCGTGGTCAGCGGGCTGGCCATGGATTCGGCAACGGGCTGGCCGGGGTCCACGCCGTTGGCGACCGCACGGCGCAGGTCGGTGTCGGTGAGGATGCCGTAGGGTTCGCCCGGGCGCTCGGGCGTGTGCAGCAGCAGCGCGGAAATGTCGCCGCGGTCCATCAGGCGCGCGGCCTCGCGCAGGCTGAGCGTGCTGACCGCCAGTATCGGGTCGCAGGTCATCAGGGCGCGCACTGGCGTGGTTAGCAGGCTGCGGTCCCCGTGCCCGCCCTGTGCTGTGCGGTCGGTGGCCAGTGGGCGCGGGGCGTCGGCGTCGAGGAACTGGGCGATGGCGTCGTCGCGCGCGGCCAGCTCAAGGGCGCGATCCAGCGGCAGGTGGTAGACCAGGGCGTCCTCGGTGACCGGGCCCAGCGGGTGCGCCGGGGTGTTGGGGATGTGCACCAGATCGCCCTCGCCCAGGCGGTCGTGCAGGGTGTCCTGCGCATCGCGGATCTCCAGCGTGCCGGTGCGCACGATCCACAGGCCGGGTTCGGCGTCCGGGGGAAAGCTGGTGCCCTCACGCAGGTAGCGCAGAGTGAGCTGGCGCAGAAAGGCATCCCGGCTGGCCTTTGGCAGGGGGGCCAGATCGGGGCAGTGGTCGAGAAACTCGCGGATCTCTTCGAGTTCGCCGTTCATGCGTGGGTCCGTGTGGGGTGGGGCAACCGGCAATCGACCGGGGTGGGGTCGATTGCCGGTTGGCCCGCAGACACTGTGCCAGATAAAAGGGGCCGACCCGGTGCACCCGAGCCGACCCCGTCTTTTCTCCTGTCGAATGACCATCCAGTCATGGTGGCAGGGGTCCCGCCATGTTGGTCATGGCGGGACCGTCCATCAGCCTTCGGTACGCGGTACGCGCACGCTTTCCACCAGATCCTGGATGTCCTTCGGCGGCTCCTTGGTCAGCTTCATCACGATGTAGGCGGTGACGAAGTTGAAGACCGCGCCGATGGCGCCGAAGCCGGTCGGGTTCACGCCCAGCAGCCAGCCGTCCGGGTTGTCCGGGAGCATGGCGGTGCCGGAGAAGAAGAACCAGCCCTTGTACGTGAAGATGTACAGAAGGGTGGTCAGCAGCCCCACCAGCATGCCGGCGATCGCGCCTTCCTTGTTCATCTTCTTCATGAAGATGCCCATCATCAGGGTCGGGAACAGCGAGGCCGCGGCGAGACCGAAGGCCAGTGCCACCACCTCGGCCGCGAAGCCGGGTGGATTCAGCCCCAGATAACCGGCGAACAGGATGGCGACACCCATGGCGATACGTCCGGCCATGAGCTCTCTCTTCTCGCTGATCCTTGGCATGAACACGCCCTTCAGCAAGTCATGCGAGATGGCCGACGCAATGGCCAGCAGCAGTCCCGCTGCGGTCGACAGTGCGGCGGCAATACCGCCCGCTGCGACCAGTGCGATGACCCAGCCCGGAAGCCCGGCGATCTCGGGGTTGGCCAGCACCATGATGTCGCGGTCGAGGGTGACGATCTCGGAACCTTCCCAGCCGTATTCCTCTTCGGCGAAAGCCGCGAACTCTTCGTTGCCGTCGTTGTAGTACTGGATCACGCCGTCGTCGTTCTTGTCCTCGAAGGCGAGCAGGCCGGTCTGTTCCCAGCGCTCCATCCACGCCGGCCGGTCCGCATGGGCCAGATGCCCCTCTTCGGTGCCGATCTCGCCCGGGTGGACGGTGTTCACCAGGTTCCAGATGGCCATCGCGCCGACTGCCGGGGCGGTGGTGTAGAGGATGCCGATGAACACCAGCGCCCAGCCGGCGGACTTGCGGGCATCACGCACGCGCGGAACGGTGAAGAAGCGGATGATCACGTGCGGCAGGCCCGCGGTACCGATCATCAGCGCCAGCGTCAGCAGGAACATGTTGAGCATGCTCATGCCGCCCACTTCGGTGTAGGCGTGGAAGCCCAGATCGACCATGGTCTGGTCCAGCGCCTCCAGCAGGTAGGTATCCGTCCCCTGCAGGGTGGAGCCCAGTCCCAGCTGCGGGACCGGATTGCCGGTCAGGGTGATGGCAATGAAGATCGCCGGCACCGTGTAGGCAAAGATCATGATCACGTACTGCGCGATCTGGGTGTAGGTGATGCCTTTCATCCCGCCGAGCACGGCGTAGATGAACACCACGGTCATGCCGGCGATCAGGCCGGTGGCCAGTGGCACTTCCAGGATGTTGGAGAAGGCGATCCCGACCCCGCGCATCTGCCCGATCACGTAGGTCACGGACATCACGATCAGGGAGATTACCGCGATAATGCGCGCGGTCTTCGAGTAGAAGCGGTCACCGATGAATTCCGGCACCGTGAACTTCCCGAACTTGCGCAGGTACGGGGCCAGCAGCAGTGCCATCAGCACGTAGCCGCCGGTCCAGCCCATCAGGTACGCACCCCCGGTGAAGCCGAGGAACGCGATCAGGCCGGCCATGGAGATGAACGACGCGGCGGACATCCAGTCCGCGGCCGTGGCCATGCCGTTGGCGATCGGGTTAATGCCGCGCCCGGCGACGTAGAACTCGCTGGTCGAACCGGCGCGCGCCCAGATGGCAATGCCGATGTACAGGGCGAAGGTCGCCCCGACCACGAGCAGGCTTAGAGTCTGTTGATCCATGACAGGCTTACTCCTCGTGGACGTTGAACTTGCGATCCAGGACGTTCATGCGCCAGGCATAAACAAAGATCAGGATGATGAAGGTGTAGATCGAGCCCTGTTGCGCGAACCAGAAGCCCAGCGGATAGCCCCCCAGCTGGATCGCGTTCAGCGGCTGGGAGACCAGAATGCCCAGCACGAACGACACCAGGAACCAGATTGCCAGGCAGATACCCAGCAGACGCAGATGCGCCCGCCAGTAGGCCTGCCGGCTCAGGTCTTCTTGTGACATGACGATGCTCCTCTCGTAAGGTTTTGTTGTTTGCCGTGTTCCATCACAGCTGGTATTGCACCTCAAGCTGTCCCTGCAGCTTGCGGGCCTGCCGGAAACTCTCCTTGAGCACCCGTCCCTCCAGGGCACCCAGCTCTTCCGGCCGGATTCGGTTGTCGTCGTCGCGTCCCTCGCGCAGCGCCTTTTGCTGGGCGCGCAGGCGCAGCATCTGCAGGTAGCGCAGTGCGGCGTGGTAGTCCTGGGCATCGGCGGCGCGCATTACGTCGGCTGCAACGGCCTGGTCCAGACGTTCGTGGGTGCGTGTGGCCGGCAACTCGGCCGCCAGCGCGATCACCCGTGCGCCGTCGACGAAGGGCGTGAGCCCCTGTTTCTTGATATCGATCCCGTTGGACCCGCTCTTGATCTCGCCGAACAGACCCAGCGGTGGGCGGAACATCTGCTGGTTGGCGGCCATCTGGCGGCGGAAGCGGCTGTTGAAGGCGGTCTTCTGCAGCAGGCGGGTGCGCAGCGCCTCGACGGGTCCGGCATCGCCGTCCACGGCGCGCAGATCGAAGAAGATGCTGCTCTTGAGCAGGTGCTCCGGCGTGCCCTGCTCGATCCAGCGGGTGAAACGCTGATCCCACTCCGGGCCGCTCAGGCAGCACTCCGGGTTGCCGGCCATGATGTTGCCGGGGCACAGCATGAACCCGCACTCGGCCAGCGCCTGGTTCACGTCCTTCGCGTACGGCAGCAGGCGCTCGCGGACCGCGTCCGCGTCGCTGGCCGCGGCGTCGAACAGGATGCCGTTGTCCTGGTCCGTGACCAGGGCCTGCTCCTCGCGCGCCTGGGAGCCGAACGCCAGCCAAGTGAAGTCGATGCCCTCGATGGCCTCGTGCTGCGGCCGTAACAGGGCCAGCACCCGGCGGGTGGCGTGTTCGTTGAGACGCGTGATCAGGCGCAGGACCTGATCGGCCTCCGCGCCCTGGCCGGCCACGGCCTCGATCAGGCGTGGCACCTGGCGCAGGCGCTCGGCGACGGCGGTGACAGAGTCGGCGCGGCGGATCGCGCGCACCAGACCGTCCAGGGTCAGCGGCTGACTGGTCAGCAGGTCGCGCTCGCCCAGCACGCCGACCAGGCGGCCGTCGCGCACCACACACAGGTGGGTCATCCCGTGCTCGGTCATCGCCTCAATACCCTCGAAGCCCGGGGTGCTCTCCTCCAGCGCCACCGGGTCGGGGGTCATCACGGCCGCGACCGGGGTGTCGAGGTCGACATCCGCCAGCGCCACGCGCGAGAGCAGGTCATGCAGGGTGAAGATGCCCACCGGCCGCTGGTTGTCGTCGACCGCGACGATGGAGCCGACCCGTTCGTCGCGCATGGTGGTCAGGACCTCGCGCAGCCGGGTGTCCGGGCGGCAGGTAACCGGGCTGCGCGCCAGGCGCAGGACCAGCGGCGTGTTGAGTTGTCCGGCGCCACCGTCGCGGGCGGACAGGGTGTCCAGGCCCTGCTGCAGGCGGTCCAGCAGGTTGGCCAGGCGGCGCGTGCAGAAGTCGTTAAAGACCCGCGAACGGGCGCGCAGGCGGTCGAAGTCCTCCAGGCTCAGTTCCAGGCAGACGGTGTCCTCGGCTGCGCGATGCACGGTATGTACCGCGCGGCGGCCGAGGAGGGCGCCGATCGGGAAGCATTCGCCGGGGATCAGCTCCCAGGCCTTGCCGGAGAGCTGTTCGTCCTCGCTGGGGGTCTCGCCGCGGATGCGGCCCTGGCGGATGATGTGGAAACGCTGGGCCGGACCGGCCTCGGGGTCGGTGATGCGCGCGCCACGCGCGTAGAAGCGGCTCTCCAGGCGGGGCAGCAGGAACTCCAGCGCATCCGTCTCGAGCTGGTCGAACGGGGCGTGGGCGCCGAGGAACTCCCGGGTGCTGTCGAGCGCGTCGGACATGGCGGTAGCGGCATCCCCAAAGTGATGGTGTTCACGTCTCGGGGGTCTACTGCAAGTTGCACGCCAATTCTTTGGCCCCCGCGAATCAGCAGGTTGTGGCCAAGCGGTCTGTTCCGTGCGTTACGTTGCGTAACGTGCGTGTTTCTTCTCGTTACACCGGCCCGCGGCGTAACGGGGGCGAATGCCGACCTGTTCGCATTCGCCCCGGTCGTCAGCAAGCCTTCGTTACACCGGGGGGCGCCTCCCGGTGACGAAGAACACCACCGCCAGGATCAGGCCCACGACAAACAGGATCCAGGCGATTTGCGTGGCGGCCCCGGCAATCCCGCTCAGCCCCAGCGCGCCCGCGACGATCGCAACGATCAGAAATAGCAATGCCCATCCCAGCATGATGTCACTCCTTGCAAATCTATTGAATGATCAAGTGTAGGCCGGATTTCGTGTTCTGGGTCTATGCTTTGATTGTGCTTGGCGAACTCGTTCTCAGTTCTGGAATGCAATTCGAGACTGGATCGCCTGGGGAGGGACAAACTGAGCGTGCTGATCGACGCGTTTTAACCCCTTCAGGATAACGTCCGGGTGGTGGCAAGAGTGGCGATTCAATTCGCATGTTCGATAGGTAGTGCATTGGGGTTTTGCGGGCCGAGTGCCGAGTGTCCGAGACAATCCATGGAGAAACGCGAGATGACTGGCGCAATGCGAAAAACCCACAGGACCCGTAAGGGTGGGATCGGTTTCGCGGGCTTTCCGCTGTACCGGATGGCCCTGTTGCTGGTGGCTGCAGGGCTGCTGGCCGCGTGTTCCGACCCGGGTCCGGCGGAGGAGGCCGGCGAGGCGGTCGACGAGACCGTCGAAGATGTGGAGAACGACCTGCGTGGCTGGGTTGAGGACCTGCGCGAGGACGAGCCGCAAGACGGCGGACGCAGTCCCCAGGGGTATGACGACGCGTTCGACGAGGAGGGTCCGGCGCGCGACATGGATTGATCAAGTGCGCCATGTGCCTGAGCCGTTTCGGCAAGGCATTCGTTCAATCGGACACCGCGATCAGGAAACAAAAGGCTGGTGGGTGGGTTGCCATGAGCGGATGGCGGCTCGCCCATCAGCCTTTTTCGGTTCCGCGGGTGCGCGCGGGTTCCAAGTGATCGAACATGAACCACGCATGTTTCTTTTCTGATCCCGGGTGTTTCGGGAGAATCGCGGGCGTCTTCAGGGTAGTCAGTAAATTTTACATTCTGATTCGTTCCGAATAAGAACGCCGTGCCTTCGATAGCGTCTCCCAAGGGCGACGCGTTCACTGCATCGGTCGGCTAGCGATCCTGGTCACACGGGCCTGAACAAGCGGGCACAGAGGGCCCGCGAGGAAAGCTGGTGAAGCCGCCCCGGTGGAGTTCCCCGGGGCGGTTTTTGCGTGGTGCGGGCGCGGCGCCCCTCAGGCGGCCTTGGCGATGCCTTCCTGGCGGCCCGGGCGGCCTTCCTTCAGGGTGACCAGTTCCTCGGCGCTGGTCGGGTGCAGCGGGATTGTCAGGTCCAGATCGCGCTTGGTCGCGCCCATGCGCACGGCCACCGCGAAACCCTGCAGCATCTCGTCGACATTGGCGCCGATCATGTGGATGCCCACCACCTTTTCGTCGTCCCCGACGCAGACCAGCTTCATCGCCACCGGCGGCACCTCGCCCTCGGCGAAGGCGCGGTTCAGGCCGCCGAACTGCGTCTCGTAGATACGCACCTTGTCTCCGTGCTTCTCCACTGCCTGCGGCTCGGTGAGGCCGACCATGCCCGCGGTCGGGTGCGTAAAGGTGACCGTGGGGATCTGGTCGTAGTCCACCGGCACGGGATTCGTCTCCGGGGCATACCAGTGCGCGGCCAGGCGGCGACCGGCGGCGATGGCCACGGGGGTCAGCGGCCCCTTGCCGATGATATCGCCCAGGGCGTAGATGCCCTCGACGTTGGTCGCCTGCCACTCGTCTACCGGGATGGTGCCGCCGCGGGCGATCTCGACGCCGACCTCTTCCAGACCCATGTCCTGGGTGGCCGGCTTGCGGCCGACGGCCCACAGCACCTTCTCGTACGGGCCCAGTTCCTTGCCGCCTTCCAGTTTGACGGTGACCGCGCCGGGCTTGCCGCCCAGACCCGCGGCCTTCATGCCCAGATGGCGGCCGATGCCCTGGTGCTCCATGTGCTGGTCCAGCGTCTGCGAGATCATCGGGTCGGCGATCTCCAGCACGCGGTCCTCCATGGCGACCACGTCGGTCTTCACACCCATGGAGCGCAGCATGCCGGCCATTTCCAGTCCGATGTAGCCTCCGCCGATTACGGCGATGGATTCCGGCAGCTCGGTCCACTCGAAGAAGTCGTCGGAGGTGGCACCCAGCTCGGCGCCCTCGAGCGGCGGTACCAGCGGGGCGCCACCCATGGCCAACACGATGCGCTCGGCGGTGTACTCGGTGCCGCTCTCGCTGACCACCTTGTTCGTGTCGGCCAGGCGGGCCCGTTCCGGGATGTGGGTCACGCCCAGCTTCTCCACGTGCCCGGACCAGAAGTTGTTCAGGTCCTTCAGCATTGCCTGGCGTTTGTTCGCCAGGTCGGCATAGCGGATGCCCTTGATCTCGACGTCCACACCGAACTCGCCGGCCTCACGGGCGTGCGACAGGTGCTCCGCGGCGTACCAGGTGAGCTTTTTCGGGACGCAGCCCTCGTTCACGCAGGTGCCGCCCAGGGGCTTGGGATCGAACACGGCGACGCGGGCGCCGTGCGGGGCGGCACGTTCCGCAACGGCCAGGCCGCCGCTGCCGCCGCCGATCACGATGATGTCGTAGTGTTCCATGTCGGTTCCTCGAAGGATTCGGTCAACGTTGGGTTTAGTCGAAGTTTCGCATAACGACCGCCGTCGTTACGGTCGTCAGGGTTTGCCATCCGTGTCCGGACGTCCGGATTCGACGTCCGGACACGGATGGCCACCTGTGGGAGCAGATGGCCATCCGGGGCGGGCCATGGACCCGCCCCGGGTGGTGGTGACGAGTTACGCCGCCTTTTTCTCGCGGGAGATCCACTCCTGCAGATCTTCCGCGCCGCCGATGCGGTGCCCGCCGACGAACACCTGCGGCACGGTCATCGCACCGGTAGCCGCCCGCAGGCTGCGCAGGCTGGCGTCGCGACCCAGCACGATCTCCTCGTAGTCGAGACCGGCGTTCTCCAGCATCTCCTTGGCGCTGGCGCAGTACGGGCAGCCCGGCTTGGTGAAGACCACGACGTCTTCGGGGCAGGCTGCGTCCGGGGCGACGTGGGCGAGCATCGTGTCGGCGTCGGAGACGACGAAGGGGTCGCCCGGCTCGTCCGGCTCGATGAACTGCTTCTCGATCACGCCGTCGCGCACCAGCATGGAGTAGCGCCAGGAGCGGTGACCAAAGCCAAGGTCGCTCTTGTCGACCAGCATGCCCATCTGTTCGGTGAATTCGCCGTTACCGTCGGCGATGAAAGTCACCCGGTCGGCCTGCTGATCGGCCTGCCAGGCTTCCATCACGAAGCCGTCATTGACCGAGATGCAGACGATCTCGTCGATGCCGTGCTGCTTGAGAACCGGTGCCAGCTCGTTGTAACGCGGCACGTGGGCGGACGAGCAGGTCGGGGTGAATGCGCCCGGCAGGGCGAACACGACCACGTTGCGACCCTTGAACAGGTCTTCGCTGCGGACGTCATTCCAGTCGTTGTCCTTGCGGCAGCGGAAGGTGACTTCCGGGACGCGCTGACCTTCGCGATTTTCGAGTTCCATGTTTCGTACTCCTGTTTGGGTGTTAATTGCAGTAGACCAGAAAGAAAATTTGGGTTCGGTCGAGGCGATGCCCGACTGCGAGACTCAAGATAAGGGCTGGCCTCTCATTGATCCAGTTTTCGTTCTCTATACGGTTGTTAGTTTCGGGCTATCGTCAGTTCCGGCCCTTGGTGGCGTCTCAAGGTTGACGCGTCCGCCGGAAATGCGGAAGCTTGCCGCCCGGATTCGGAAAGCCCGAATCGCGGTCCGCGTTATGGTGGTCCGTATCAGTCCCCTCGCGACGACAGGTTGTGAACCCCGCCAGGCCCGGAAGGGAGCAACGGTAGCAGCTGCGTCGGGCGCCGGGGTGTGGCGGGTGCGGGCCACCACCCTTTTCCTTGCGGCCCAGATTCCTGCGGTGATTGCCCCGCACCCGGGCACGCAACAGACTCCACTGACGGGGGAGGCATGAGTCACCAGGTTCTGGCCCGCAAGTGGCGCCCCTCGCGCTTCGAGGACCTGGTCGGGCAGCCGCATGTGGTGCGCGCCCTGGCCAATGCCCTGAGCGGCGAACGCCTGCACCACGCCTACCTGTTTGCCGGTACCCGCGGGGTGGGCAAGACCTCCATTGCCCGGATTCTTGCGCGCTGTCTCAATTGCGAGACCGGCGTTACGGCCACGCCCTGCGGCGAGTGCCGTTCCTGCGTGGAGATCGCCGAGGGTCGTCACCTCGACTTGATCGAAGTGGATGCCGCCTCGCGCACCCGGGTGGACGATACCCGCGAGCTGCTGGACAACGTCTCCTATGCCCCGACCACCGGGCGCTTCAAGGTGTACCTGATCGACGAGGTACACATGCTCTCCGAGAAGAGCTTCAACGCCCTGTTGAAGACCCTGGAGGAGCCGCCGGAACACGTGAAGTTCCTGCTGGCGACGACCGATCCGCAGAAGCTGCCGGTCACCGTGCTGTCGCGCTGCCTGCAGTTCAACCTGAAACCGATGCCGCCGGCGATGATCGCCGAGCACCTGACCCGGATCCTGGCCGCCGAAGGCGTCGAGGCGGAGCCGGGTGCCCTGCTGCGTCTGGGCGAGGCGGCCGAGGGCTCGATGCGCGATGCCCTGAGTCTGACCGACCAGGCGATTGCCTATGGCGGCGACCGCCTGAGCGAATCGGACGCCTGCGACATGCTTGGATTGCTCCCGCGCACGCGACTGGCCGCGCTGCTGGATGCGGTGTTTGCCGGGGACGGCCCGGCCCTGCTGGCGGGGCTGGCGGAGCTGGAGACGCTGGGACCCGACTGGTCGCGCCTGCTGGACGAGCTCGCCGCGCTGGTGCACCAAGTGGCGGTGCAGCAGGTGGCCGGTGCCACACCGGCGGCGGGCGAGGAGGCGCTGGTCTGGGCACACGAGGCCGCCGGCCGGGTCGACCCGGAAACGATTCAGCTGACCTATCAGATCCTGATTCACGGGGTGCGTGATCTGCCCTACGCGCCGGACGCGCGCATGGGCGTGGAGATGACCCTGCTGCGCCTGCTGGCCTTTCGCCCGGAGCCAGCCCCGGGGTCTGGGGAGGGCGAGGGCCAGGCCGAACGCCGGCCGGCCACGGTGCGCGGGGAAGTGTCTGCGCCGCGCGCCGCGCCCTCCCGTAATGCGGCACCCGCGGTGCAACCCGCTGCAGTCGAACCGGCCGTGCCGACATCGGCCGCGCAGGCGGCCTCGCGCAGCGGTGAAAACTCGCCGCCGCCCCGCGAGCGGGTGAGCGAGCCGCCACCTCCGCGGGAGGCACCCACACCGCCGGTGCACGCCGATGCGCCCACGCACCGCGAGTCGTCGCCGCGACAGGCCACGCCGGCGGCATCTTCGACGGCGGAACCGGTGGCACCTGCCGTGGCCGCAGACGGGATGTTCGACTGGCACCGTTTTGCCGAGGGTCTGCCCATGGGGACGGTGCGCGAACTCGCCCTGCACGCGGAGCTGCGCAAGCATGATCAGGAGTGCGTGGTGATTGCGGTGGCTCCGGGTACGTTGTGTACCGACCGGGCCAGGACCCGCCTGAAGGAAGCGCTGGAGAAGACGCTGGGGCACTCCCTGCGCCTGGAGATTGTCAACCAGTCCGAACCGTCGGAGACGACACCCGCGGCGCGGCTTGCGGCGGCCTCGGCGGAGCGTCAGGCTAGCGCCGAGACGACCATGCGCGAGGACCCGGTGGTCCAGGCCCTGGGCCAGGAATTTGGCGCCGAACTGGGCGCGGTGCGCATTCGCGAAACCAACGAAGACAACTCCGCGGGCGACGCGTCGTCGGCCCCGCGCTAACCCGTCGAATACGGACAAACCCGCCTTTGTGCGGGGCAGGAGATCGAACCGATGATGAAAGGTGGCATGGGTGGCCTGATGAAGCAGGCCCAGAAGATGCAGGAAGACATGCAGAAGGTGCAGGCCGAGCTGGCCGAGATGGAGATCGAGGGCCAGGCCGGCGGCGGGCTGGTCAGCGTGGTGTTGACCGGCAAGTACGCCGCGCGCCGCGTGAAGATCGACCCCAGCCTGTTCGACGATGATCGCGACATGCTCGAAGACCTGGTGGCCGCCGCGATCAACGATGCGGTGCAGAAGGTCGAGTCCACCACGCAGGAGCGCATGGGCAGCCTGACCGAGGGCATGGGCCTGCCGGCCGGCATGAAGCTGCCGTTCTGAACCGGCGGAGCGGGCGCGCCTGATGGAAGCGGAACTGGACGAGCTGGTCCAGGCGCTGCGCTGCCTCCCCGGGGTCGGGGCGAAGTCTGCGCGGCGCATGGCGCTGCACTTGCTGGAGCGCGACCGTGAGGGCGCGCGGCGCCTGTCGCGGGCGGTGGACGAGGCCGTGGCGCGCATCGGGCATTGTTCGGTGTGCCGCACGCTGACCTCGGCCGAGACCTGTTCGCGCTGTGCGGACCCGGAGCGCGATTCGCGGGTCGTTTGCGTAGTAGAGAGCCCCGGGGACGTGCTGGCGATCGAGTCGGCCACGGATTTCGGCGGTCGCTTTCACGTTTTGCTGGGCCGGTTGTCGCCGCTGGACGGGATTGGCCCGGAGGAGCTGGGGCTCGACCGATTGGAGGCCCGCTTGCAGGCGGAGGGTGTGGAGGAGCTGATCCTGGCGACGAACACGTCGGTAGAGGGCGAGGTGACCGCGCATTACCTCGCGGAGATGGCCGCACGTCACGGGATTCGTACCACGCGTATCGCCCAGGGTATCCCCAGCGGCGGCGAGCTGGAGTACATCGATGCCGGCACCCTGGCGCATGCACTTTCGGGTCGGCGCGAATATTGATGCGTGGTAATATTTGGATACAGGAGTAGCGGCATGACGGATTGCGTGTTCTGCAAGATCGTGGCGGGCGAGATCCCGGCCCGGGTGGTGTTCGAGGACGACGCGGTGCTGGCCTTCGAGGATCTGAACCCGCAGGCGCCCGAGCATGTGCTGGTGATCCCGAAAACGCACATTGCCACGCTGAACGATTTGAGCGCTGCGGAGGCCCCGGTGATCGGGCAGATGGCCCGGGCCGCGGCGGAGATCGCACGCGATCGCGGATTTGCGGAGAACGGTTATCGAACCGTGATGAATTGCAACGACCACGGTGGGCAAACGGTCTACCATATACACATGCATGTCCTCGCTGGGCGTGCACTGAGCTGGCCCCCCGGCTAGCGACCAGGAACGACAACACGGATTGCTGGTGTGACGCGACAAGGATCGAACGGTGCAGCCCTGAAGCGGCCGCAGGCACAATGCCTGCGGCCGCTTCGTGCGCGCGCGTGGCGCTCGGGCTGGTTCGTGGTTTCGCTGGTGGTTGCGGGGCTCGCACTGGGCACGGGCGCTGCCAGCGCCGCCGACCGTTACTCGCTGGTTGCGCCACCCCAGACCCAGGGGATCGGTGGGGCGGGGGTGACGTTGCGCGACGAGCCGGAAACGGGTCGCGACACCGAATCGCGCTACCGCCTGTCGGTGCGCAGTACCGGCGATGCCTCGGCCCTGGACGAGGCCGACAATGCCTTTGGCGGGACACGCCTGTTCGAGGCGGTGGGTGGCTATCACCAGGAACTGGGTGGGGGCTTCGGCTACGGCCTGAATCTTGGGGTGGGCATGGAGACGCGTCCGGACTGGAACGAACTCGGGCCGTCCGGTGAGTCCACCGCGTACTTCACCGATTTCAGCTTCGGGCCGACCTTCGCCTCCGGGCGTTTCGACAGCCAGTTTCGGGTGGGCGTGCGCCAGCCGCTGTCCAGCGAGGATCGGGATCTGGGCTTCGGCTACGGTGATCGCAGTCGCGAGACGGGCCGCACCGCCGGTTACCTGAGCCTGGATGGCCGCCTGCGTCTGCAGAACCAGTCCGAGCTGTCCCTGAGCCTGTACTACGACGACTATTCGCTGAACTCCGCGGATAACTGGCTGGCTGATCGCCTCGAGTTTGAAGGCGTGAGCCGCGAGCCGGCCTCCTCGGTCATCGGCGTCGAGCTGGGCCTGACCTTCTGATCCCGGCCCCTCGCCGCGACACCTGCCACACGTTCCGCCGCAACTCTCACTGCACGCCACCGTGCGGCCTCCCCGAACTCGTCTGGCGCAACCACGACGTACACGAAGGCACGAAGAAGGGCCGGAAAAGCGATTCACAGGGCATTGGGAGGTTGGGAGAAATCCCGGCTGGAATTCGCTGACTCGCACGGATCGTCCCGGGGCGCCACCGAACACGCGCATTTCCAATGCCTTTCTTCGTCCAGGCTTCCCCTTCCCGTTAATCGCTTGGTAACCCTGGGTGTTCTTCGTGCGCTTCGTCGAGGAAAAGTTACCCGCGCGCGCGGTTCTGGGCGGGGATCTCGGCGGCGAGGGCGTGCCAGGCCTGCAGGCGTGCGGCGGGGAGTTCGCCGGCCTCGATCGCGGCCAGTACCGCACAACCGGGCTCGCTCTGGTGGCGGCAGTCACGGAAGCGGCATTGATCACCGCGCTCAGCGATGTCCGGGAAGCCGCGCTCCAGGGTGTCCAGGGACGGGATTTCGGGCGTGAAATCGCGCACGCCGGGCGAGTCAATCCAGGCGCCGCCGTTGGCCAGTGGAAACCACTGGGCTGTGACCGTGGTGTGGCGTCCCTCGCCGGAGGCGGCCAGGTCGCCAGTGGTTGGCGCGATCGCGTCGACGATCCCGTACTGCTCGAGCAGCGCGGCGACCAGCGAGGACTTTCCGACACCGGACTGCCCGACCAGGATGTTGGTCTGGCCGGCCGCAGCCGCCGCCAGGTCGTCCAGTCCGAACCCGCTTTTGGCGCTGACGAATAGCGGATCCAGGTCCAGCTGGCGGTAGGCGTCCAGCCATTCGGGCCGGGCCGCGGGCCCCTCGTCCTGCTTGTTGATCAGCAGGCGGGGGCGGGCGGGCAGGTTGAGGATTGCCACCAGAAAGCGGTCGATCAGGTTGCGCGAGGGTGCCGGTTCCGGCGCGATCACAATCCACACGCAGTCGATATTGGCCGCGATGACCTTGCGCCGGCCGAAGCCGTCGCGGCGCACGAGCACGTTGTTGCGATCCAGCTGGCGGGCCACCTCGTCGCCGGTGGCATCCAGCTCGACCAGGTCGCCGCAGGCGAGGTCGCGGAAGCGGCGGTGCAGGCGTAACCGACGCGGGGCCGCGTCGGGCCCCGCGATGTCGGCCATCTGGTTGTGGCGGGCGAAGACCCGGGCGATCTGCGTCAAGCTCGTACTCGGCCGTGGCGGGAAGGGTTAGTCGAACAGGGCATCGACGCGCGCGGCACAGATAAAGTCATTCTCGCTCAGCCCGCCGATGGCATGGGTCGAGAACTCCACCGCACAGCGGTTGAAGCCGACCGCCATGTCGGGGTGATGATCCTCGCCATGCGCGATCCAGGCGACGGCGTTCACGAACGCCATGGTCTCGTGGAAGTTCTTGAACTTGAAGCTGCGCTGGATACTCTTGCCGGTTTCGTCGATACCCCAGGCATCGTGCAGCTGTCCCAGGGCGCGCTGGGCATCGTCCCGTGGCATCGGGTTGGTAAAGCCTTCGCAGGACTGGCAGTGCTTGGTCTTCAGATCAGTCATCGAACTGGTAGTACTCCGCGTTGAGGTAGGCGACCACGGCATTGACCTCGTCGTCGAACCAGTTGGTGCCGAGATTCACGTTGCAGTTGTTAACCTGGGCCACCAGTTCGTCGTGCGAGCCGACCATGCGGTTTGATCGCGTGTAGAGGTCGGAGCCATCGCCTCCGACCATGTCGGCGTGACAGCTGATGCAGTTGTCGCTGTGCAGCTCCTGTCCCATGCGGATGTCATCCGCCAGCGCGATGTTCGCGCCGCCAAGGCTCAGGGCCAGCGCGGCAGTGCCGGCGGCAATACGTGCGTTGGTATGTCGCATTGTTCCCTCCTGATCACGGGGGTTGGAGTCCGGGGCCACAGGCCCCGCAACCATGATGATAGACTCCTGCGGCATATGAAAGGGCCGTGGTCGTCACACGACGGCCTCCCCGCGAAGGAGTACGCGACATGGCCGTGAATGCCGAAAACCTGATCTGGATCGATCTCGAGATGACCGGTCTGGAGCCGCAAACCGACCGGATCCTGGAGGTGGCGACCATCGTCACCGACAAGGACCTTAACATCCTGGCCGAAGGGCCAGTCATTGCCCTGTACCAGCCGGCCGAGGTGCTGGAGGGGATGGACGAATGGAACCAGCGCACCCATGGAACATCGGGGCTGATCGAACGGGTGCGCAACAGCTCGTCGGACACCCGCGATGCGGAGCAGGCGACCCTGGAGTTCCTGGCGCAGTATGTGCCGAAGGGGGCCTCGCCGATGTGTGGCAATTCCATCTGCCAGGACCGGCGCTTCATGGCGCGCCTGATGCCGGAGTTGGAGCAGTACTTCCACTACCGCAATCTGGATGTCTCCACCTTGAAGGAGCTGGCGCGGCGCTGGGCGCCGGACGTGATCGCGCAGTTGCGCAAGAACGCGTCGCACCAGGCCATGCAGGATATCCGCGATTCCATCGACGAACTGCGCCTGTACCGCGAACGCTTCATCCAGATGCCGCCGGCGTCGCAGAACTAGCCTCCCGTACTTCCAGGTCCCATGGTGCACTCGGCGTGTGTGCTGCGTGGCGCACAGGCCGGGCCCGGTTCTTCCTCGGGTGTTTACGGTGGGCTCTGTCCGCCGCCGACCCGGGAGGCTGGTCCCGGTTCATCCTCAGTGTTTACTTGCCTCTGGTCCGCCGCCTGCCAGGCGCTCTCTCGCGAGCGCACCGCGAGGCACTTTCTTGCTTGCCCAAGAAAGTACCCAAAGAAGGGCCCCCGGATTTTGCCCGGGAACCTTGCTCCAGGGCCCTCGGGCCTGCGGCGCTGAACTCGCTGCGCCTTCGGCTCCGCTCAGACATCCAGCGCCTTCTTCCGGCCCGAGGGCCCTTCCGCAAGGGGCTCCATACGGGAGGCGAAGGTCAAGACAGAAGGTGTTCCGTCCCCCGGACATAACAATAGGCAATGCCGTCCGAAGGCCCCGGCGCCCGCCGCGCGGGCGCGGCACGCAACGGCCAAAGGCCGAGCGTGCCGAAGATGCTCGAAGACCTAGCCATCATCCACTGGCAAGAACGCTGGGATAGTCCTTGTTTGGACCTGCCTCCCCGTTGTCGTCGCGCCGAGTGGAGAGGCTTTTCGCGGGATTCAAGGCGCTGGATGTCTGAGCGGAGCGCAGCGTAGCGAGTTCA